>NZ_JBEXGS010000005.1:0-390383 GCF_040607455.1 Sphaerisporangium sp. NPDC005289 | reverse complement strand
TCCCGTGTGACGACTCCTCCGGGGACCCGTGTGACGACTCCTCCGGGGACCCGTGTGACGACTCCTCCGGGGACCCGTGTGACGACTCCTCCGGGGTCCTGCGTGACGACTGCTCCGTGGTCCGTGTGACGACTCCGCCGCGGAACTTCGTGGCGGCTCCTCGGTGGTTCCGCGTGGTGACGATGGTCGCCGCCGCGGAGGGCTCCGGCCCGGTCACGCGAGGGCCGCCTCGATCTCGGGGCGCGTGGGCATCGAGGTGCTCGCGCCGGGGCGCTGGACCGACAGGGCGGCGGCCGTGGCGGCGAATCGCAGGGCCTGCTCCTGTGGGCGGCCCTCGGCGCGGGCCACGGCGAGCGCGCCGACGAAGGTGTCGCCGGCCGCCGTGGTGTCGACGGCCCGCACCGGCACCGCCGGCACCCGCAGCGGGCGGCCCGTCCGGGCGCCGTACAGCGCCCCCTCCGCGCCGAGGGTGATCACCGCCTCGGGGACGAGGTCGAGCAGCGCCTTCAGCGCCTCCTCGGGGTCGGCCAGTCCGGTGATCGCCGCGGCCTCGTGCTCGTTGGGGACGATGAGGTCGACGGCGTCGAGCAGTTCGCGGGGCAGGTCCTGGACCGGGGCGGGGGTGAGGACGACCGGGACCCTGGCCCGTCGCGCGGCGGCCACCACGGCCTCCATGGGCAGCTCCAGTTGCAGCAGCAGCGCGTCGGAGCGGTCGATGACGGCGAGGTCCTCGTCGGACGGGGCGGTGATCGTGCCGTTCGCGCCGGGGATGACGATGATGGAGTTGCCGCCGTCGTCGTCCACGACGATGTGCGCGATGCCCGACGACCCGGGCACCACCCGCAGGCGGCTCACGTCGACGCCGGCACCGGCGAGCGTGTCGCGCATGACGGGGCCGAACGCGTCGTCCCCGACCGCGCCGACGAAGCAGGTGGCCGCTCCGGCGCGCGCCGCCGCGACGGCCTGGTTCGCGCCCTTGCCTCCCGGGATCGTGCGGAATGCGTGCCCGGTGACGGTCTCGCCGCGCCTGGGCACGACCGCGGTGTAGGCCACCAGGTCCATGTTCGCGCTGCCGAATACCGAGATCATGGTCTGTCCTCTCCCCTGCCCGGCACCTCAGTGAGGCTCCGCCCGTCCCGCGCCGCTGTACGGGTCCGCCCGTCCGGCATCGCTGTACGGGTCCGCCCGTCCCGCGCCGCTGTACGGGTCCGCCCGTCCGGCGCCGCTATACGAGTCCGCCCGTCCCGCGCCGCTGTGGTGGTCACGATGCCACGGCGAGCGTGCGGCGGGTGAGCTCGTCGAAGCCGATGCCGTCGAAGCCGCGCACGCTGCTCGCCAGCCGGTCGCCGAGCGCCCACCCGGACGGGATGCGCGAGGCGCCCAGCAGGCCGCCGGCGATGGAGCCCACCGTGGCGCCGGCCGAGTCGGTGTCCCATCCGGCGGCGACCGCGCCCGCGACCGAGGCGGTGAAGTCGCCGCGGCCGTGCGTCAGCGCGGCGGCCACCAGGGCGGCGTTGTTGACGGTGTGCACCCAGTGCAGCCCGCCGTGCCGCTCGTACAGGCGGTCGACGACCCGCTCGAAGTCGGGTTCGGCGCGCGCGTCGGCGACGGCGTCCCGTACGGCCCGGGAGAGCCGGGAACCGGCGGGGACGACCGACAGTCCGGCGGCCACGACCTCCTCCACCGCCGCGGCCGGGTCGCCGGAGGGCACGACCAGGGACCGGGCGCACATGGCGGCGACCATCATCGCGCCGTAGACCCCGTTGGCGGTGTGGCTGAGGCGCGCGTCCCGCCAGGCGAACTCCGCCGCCGTGCGCACGTCGCCGGGGTTGGCCCAACCGTACACGTCGGCCCTGATCAGCGCGCCGATCCACTCCCTGAACGGGTTGCGCCACGTGGCCGTGCGCGGCGGTTCCAGTCCGTCGAGCAGGTTGCGGTAGGCCACGCGCTCGGCGGTGAAGACGCGGCCGGCGGGCAGCTCCTCCAGCCACAGGGCGGCGACGTCGGCCGTGGTGAACCCGCGGCCGTGCCGCTCCAGCAGGGACAGGGCCAGCAGGGGGAAGTTCAGGTCGTCGTCCTCGGGGACGCCGTCGAGGGTCTCGGCGAGGGAGGTGGCGGCGCTGCGCCGGTTCCACGGCCAGCGGGCCGCCACCTCGGCCGGCAGCCCCTCGGCGGTGAACCAGCCGCGGATCGGCCAGTTGCCGGTCGCCTCGGCGATCTCCCTGATGCCCTGGCGGGGGATCTTCTCCACCGGCTTGCCCAGCACGCACCCCGCCGCCCGTCCGCGCCACGCCCCCAGCAGCCGCTCGCCCAGCTCGTCGGGGTGGGCGCCCGGACGCTCCGGAGCGCCGGACGCCGCCCGGGCAAGGGTGGCCGCGCTGTCCGGAACGCCGGACCCCGCCCGGGCAAGGGTGGCCGCGCTGTCCGGAGTGCCGGACGCCGCCCAGGCGGAAGCGGCCGCGCGGATGCCGGCGAGACCGGTCGGCTCGGGCAGCGGGGAGGGGATGCCCGCCAGCTCGTCGAGCAGCTCGGCGGCCAGCGCTCGCAGCTCGGGGGCGGGCGGCTCGGGCGAAGCCCCGGCGCGGGGCGGCGCGTCGTGCCCTCCGGCGGCGTGCCACCGGTCGGCGATCGGGGCGGCCTGTGCGCCCCGGCCGTCCTCGCCGGCCTGCCGCAGCTCGTGTCCCACCAGATCCTCCGGCTGCACCCAGGTCAGCCTGATCGGCCGGTCGCCGCTCATGATGGGAGTCCGGGGGTGTTGTCCCAGGTCAGGGCGGTGAAGGCGGCCTCGTGGGCGCGGCGGGCGGCGAGGTCGCCGGCGTGGACGCGCCGGGCGACCTCGGCGATGGCCAGGCCGGGGGCGACCAGGTCCATGCGGCTGGCCTCGGACACCGGGTCGAGCCATTCGGCGGGCACCGCCTTGGCTCCGCCGAGGGCGCCGGCGATCGCGCCGCCCATGCTGGCGATGGAGTCGGCGTCGCGCCCGTAATTGACGCCGCCGAGCACGGTGTCGCGATAGTCGCCCTTGGCGATGACCAGGAAGGCGAGCGCCAGCGGCAGTTCCTCGATGCTGTGCAGCCGGCTCGGCCGCCGTGCCCCGAGGCCCTGGTCGCGGTAGGTGTCGGCGACGGTGTCGTAGGGCTTGACGGCCTCGCGGAGCGCGTCGAACGACCCCTCCCAGTGGTCCAGGCCGCGGGCTCGCTCGCACACGGCGTCGATGGCGGCGCGGGTGCCGTCGCGGGCCAGCCGCAGGCAGGTGGCCACGACCGAGTCGGCGCTCGCGCCGGGACGCATCGCCTCGGCGACGGCGGCGGCCAGCACGCCGGCCGCTTCCCGGCCGTAGCTGGACTGGTGGGCGCCCGCCAGGTCGACGGCCTCGGCGTACGCGCCGTCGGGGTTGGCGGCGTTGACGATGCCGGCCGGCGCCATGTACATCGCGGCGCCGCAGTTGACGATGTTGCCCACCCCGGCCTCGCGCGGGTCGATGTGCCCGTAGTGCAGGCGCAGGACCAGCCACTTCTCGGCGAGGAAGACCCGTTGCAGAGGCAGCGCCTCGGCCTCCAGCTCGGGGATCCAGCGCTTCTCGCCCATCATCTCCGGCACCAGGTGGTCGGCCGCGGCGTAGGCGTCCAGGTGACCGCCGACCTTCTCGTACACGCGGATGAGGGCGTGCGTCATGAGGGTGTCGTCGGTGATGTGGCCGTCGCCCTTGTGGTAGGGCGCGATGGGGCGCGCGTTGCGCCAGTCCTCGAAGTACGGCGGGACGATGCCCGTCACGTACCCGTCGTACCGTTCCTGGATCTGGCCGGGCGTCCAGCCTTCGGTGGCGCCGCCGATGGCGTCGCCGACCGCCGCGCCCGTCACGCATCCGACGGCCTTGTCGGTCAGCAGGTCCTCCAGCGGCGTCATGCCAGTCCTCCAGCGATGTCGATGAGATCGGCTCCGGCCAGCTCGGGGAGGCCGCAGCCGGTGAGCGTGCGCGCCGCGGCGCACCAGCCCTCGGGGAGCGCGCGGAGCCCGGTGCGGGCGCCGGTGAGCGCGCCGGTGAGGGCCGGGGCGGAGTCGGCGAGCGATGACAGGCAGGCGGCGGCGGGGACGGCCGCGGTGAGCGAGCCGCCGGACACCTCCGCGAGCGCGAGCGCCGCGGGGACGGTCTGCGCGGCGGCGACCCCGTAGCTGTAGACGTGGTCGACCAGCGCGGCGTCCAGGGCCGGGACGGCCGCGAACGGGTCGCCCGCCCGGCGGGCCGCCGCGAGGGCCGCCCTGGCGGCGTGGCCGATGGCGGTGTCCCCGGGCAGCTCGGCCAGCGCCGCCTCCACCGCCGCGCCCATCGTCCCGCCCGCGACGAGCACCGCGATCGCGGCGGCCATCGCGAGCGCGCCGAGGACCCCGTCCCCGGAGTTGGTGACCGAGGCGTCGGCCCGCACGAGGTCCGGCAGGGCGGCGGAGCCGGGAGCGGCGGCCGCGAAGGCCACGGCGCGCACGGCGGCGGCGTCGTCGAAGTGGTGCGGGTTGTCGTGGCCGCTGACCGGGGGCGGCTTGCCCGCGGCCAGGTTGGCGAGGGCCGAGCGCACCGAGATGCGCACCCGCAGGTCCGAGCGTCCCGCGAGGGCGGTGAAGGCTTCGGCGCGGTCCTGGTGGAGGGTCAGCGCGGTCCAGGCGAGCCATTCGGCGTCGTCGGACGGGCCGAGGGCGAGCGGCTCGACGGGCTGGTTCAGCGTGAACGGCACGGGGAGCGTGGTGAGGCGGTGCTCCTCGGCGAAGGCGTCCAGCTCGCGTTCCAGCCGCCTGGTCCACGGCGCGAGCAGCGTTGAGCGATGGCGCGCGGACGGCCACCCGGCGGCGTCACCGATGGCCAGCCCGACGAAGGCGCCCGCGACCCGGTCCGCGGCCGTGCCGGGCGCGTCCTTGGTCCTGTCCCCCGATTGCATGTCTCTCCTCTATCCCGATCTATCCCGCCGAAGCGGTCATCGCGGGGCCTCGTCGTCGGCTGCGTGGGCGTTCTGGGATGCCGCGTACAGCGCGGTGGCGACGTCCAGGACGTGGCGGCCGGCGACGACGGGGAGGCAGCGGCCGGTGGCGGGGCCGATCTCCCTGGCCCAGCGCGCGGGGACGGCGGCCTCGCCGCGCCCCGCCCCCGCGAGGGCGCCGGCGATGGCCGCGGTGGTGTCGGCGTCGCGGCCCAGGTTGGCGGCCGACACGACCGACTCCTCCACCTCGCCGGCGCCCATGAGGTAGCCGGCGAAGGCGAGCGCGACGGCTTCGGGCGCGAGGTCGGTCCACGGGTAGTGGCGCACGACGACGGCCGCGTACAGCCGCTCCACCGACCCGGCGGCGACGGCGTCCACCGCCGCGCGCAGGTTCCGGGAGGTCCAGGAGTCCTCGGGTACGGCGGCGAGCCCCGCCTGGACGACCTCGGCGGACGCGGCGCCGGTCATCGCGACGGCGACCGCGGCGGCGACCGCCTGGCCGCCGTACACGCCCTCGACGCCGTTGCTCACCACTCCGTCCACGGCCACCAGCCGCGCCGCCTCCCCTGGGTCGCCGGCCGCGAAGATCCCGTAGGGCGCGGCGCGCATGGCCAGGCCGTCCGACCAGCCGTGCTGGTGCCACTCGCCCGACATCGGCGGCGCCAGGCCGCGGCGCAGAGCCTGGACGGCGCCGAGCTCGGAGAACCCGGCGCCGCGCATGGGCCCGTCGATGGACGGGATGATCTGCTCGCGGTACTCCCTGGCCACGTCAGCCGGGGTCATGGCCGCGCCGTACCGGCACAGCAGCGACGCGGCGAAGATGGTGTACTCGGTGTCGTCGGTGCCGCCCTTGCCCGGTTCGATCTCGGTGAGGCGGCCGTGACGCCGGGCGATCTCCTCGGGCGGGAGGTTCTCGGCGGGCCGCCCGAGGGCGTCGCCGGCCGCCAGGCCGAGCAGGCACCCCCGGGCGCGGGTCAGGCTCATTTGCCGTACCGCTCCAGCACCTTGTTGCCCTCGTCGGTGAGGGTCTTCGCCGCCTGGTCGAGGGTGATCTTGTCGGCGAAGTACTGCTGCAGGGTGGGGGTGGCCACCTTGCTCTTCCACTCGTCGAAGCCGTTGACCTTCAGGTACGGCGCGACGACGAGGTTCCTGGCCGAGGCGGTGGCGACGTCCCAGCCGTTCTCCTTGGTCGTCATGGAGGGGTCGCTCGCCGCCTTGACGCTGGTGGGCAGCAGCCAGTCGCCCTTGGCGAGCCTCGCCTGGTTGGCGCTGTCGAGGAAGAAGGAGATGAACTTCGTCGCCTGCTCGGGGTACTCGCTGTCGGCGGCGACCGACAGCGTCTGGGAGGTGGCGCCCTGCTCGGAGGTGGTGCCCTTGAGCGGCGGGATGGTGATCCAGTCAAAGCCCTCCGGCGCCTGCTCGGCGACCTGCTGGCGCAGGTAGACGCCTGCGGGCAGCAGGGCGTACTTGCCGGCGTAGAAGCCGGGCAGCGGGTCGGCGGTGCCCATGCCGAGCGCGGAGGGGTCGGCCGACTTGTCCTTGTAGAGCTGGTCGTGGATGCGCTGCATGACCTCGCGCTCGCCGGGGCCGACCTTGACGGTGGCCTTGGCGCCGTCCACCTGGAAGAAGGTGCCGCCGAAGTTGAGCGCCAGGTTGAGCACCTTGTTGACCGGGGACTTCAGCGGCCAGGCGACGCCGTAGTTCCCGCCCTTGGTGAGCTTCTTGCTGATCTCGGCGAACTCGTCCCAGGTCCAGGGGGCGTCCGGGGTGGGGATGCGCACCTTGGCGGCGTCGAGCAGCTTCTTGTTGCCGATCAGCACCTGCGACTCCTGCAGGAACGGCACGCCGTACACGCCCTGGCCGCCCTTGCCGTCGCCGAAGGTGACGGTGTCCCACGCGGGCTGCGGGATGTCGTTCTTGAGGTCGGGGGGCAGCTTGGCCGACAGGTCGAGCAGGTAACCGCGCGAGGCGAACCCGGCGAGCGCCGGGGAGTCGTCGTGGATGACGTCCGGCGGGTCGCCGCCCTCGAAGGAGGTGACGAGCTGGTCGTTGACGTTGTCCCAGCTTCCCTGGACGTACTCGACCCTGGTGGCGGGGTTGGCCTTGTTCCACTCGTCGACGATCTGCTTGTTGGCGGCGATGGACTCCTTCTGCCAGGCGAGGCTGAGGAACTTCAGGGTCACCGTCCCGCCGTCGCCGCCGCCGGTGGTGGTGGTGCCGGCGCCGGACGAGCAGCCGGCCGTCAGCGCGGCGATCGCGGCCGCCGCCGCCGCGAGTGCGGTTCTGGTACGCAAGAGACTCTCCTATCAGGGGGTGCCGTGGCTGTGGGCTTCGCCTCGCAGGTGCTCGGCTCGGGCCGGAGGATGGCCGGTCATCCCTTGACGGCGCCGGCCATGAGGCCGGATCTCAGCCGCCGCTGGATGATCGCGAAGAAGGCCAGGCTCGGGATCGTGGCGAGCAGCGAGGCCGCCGCGAGCGGGCCGAGGCGCACGACGCCTTCCGCGCCGGTGAACTTCACCAGGGTCAGGGGCAGCGTGGCCACGCCGGGGTCCTTGAGGACGACCAGCGCGAACAGGAACTCGTTCCAGGAGGAGATGAACGCGAACAGCGCCGTCGCGACCACTCCCGGAGCCAGCAGCGGCGCGACGACCCGGACGATGGCGCGCACCCGCCCGGCGCCGTCGACGGCCGCGGCCTCCTCCAGCTCGCGGGGCACCGCGCGCACGTAGCCCTGGAGCATCCACAGCGCGAACGGCAGGACGAAGGTGACGTGGACGATGGTGAGGCCGGGCAGCGTGTTGACCAGGTCCAGGGTCCGCAGCACCATGAACAGCGGGATGATGATCAGGATGAACGGGAAGACCTGGCTGACCAGCACCCACCCGACGGCGAGCCGGTTGAGCAGCGAGCGGTGGCGGGCCATCGCGTACGCGGCGGGCAGCGCGAGCACGATCGTCAGCAGCGAGGTGGCGACGGCGACGCCGAGGCTGCGCAGGGCGCTGCCGACGATGTCCTGCTCGGCGAAGGCGTCGGCGAAGTTGCTCAGCACGGGGTGGTGCGGGATCCACGACGGGGTGAGGCTCGCCATCTCGCGCGAGGTCTTCAGCGCCGTGGACAGCAGCCAGACCAGCGGGAACGCCAGGAAGACCATGTAGGCCAGCAGGGCGAGGTACTGCAGGGGCCTGCGCATCTCTTACTCCGCCTCCCGCAGTTGCCGGCCGATGTACAGGCTCAGCAGGGCCAGCACGACGATGACGAAGGCGACGCCGAGCGTGGCGGCGTACCCGAAGAAGCCGTAGCGGAACGCCTCCTCGTAGGCGAACAGCATCGGCAGCCGCGTCCGCCCGCCGGGGCCGCCCTGGGTGAGCACGTACACCAGGCCGAACTGGTTGATGTTCCAGACGAAGTCCAGCGAGGTGATGGTGACGATGATCGGGCGCAGCTGGGGCAGGGTGATGCTCCAGAAGCGGCGGAAGGTGGAGGCGCCGTCCATGTGGCCGGCCTCGTGCAGTTCCCCGGGGACGTTCTGCAGGCCGGCCAGCAGGACGACGGTGGTCTGCGGCATGCCGGTCCACACGCCGACGACGATCACCGCAGGCAGCGCGATGGAGAAGTCGTTGAGCCAGTCGATGTTGTGGCCCAGCAGGCCGGCCTGCTGCAGGACGCTGTTGAGTATGCCCGCGTTCGGGTGGTAGACCAGGCGCCACATCAGGCCGATGACGACCGGCGGCATGGCCCAGGGCACCAGGGCGAGCACCCGGGCGAACGCCCGGAACCGCAGGTTCTCGTTGAGCAGCAGCGCCAGCCCGAGGGAGGCGGCGAACTGCAGCACGGTCACCGAGACGGCCCAGACCAGGCCGATGCGGAAGGACTCCCAGAAGTCTCCGTCGGCGAACAGTTCGCCGAAGTTGGCGAGGCCCACGAACGAGGTCACCGAGTTGCGCCCGGAGCGGGCGTCGGTGAAGGCCAGGAAGATGCCGTAGAGCAGCGGGCCGACGCTGAACACCAGCACCGGGACCAGGGCGGGCAGCATGAGGGCGAGCGTCTCGCGCCCGCGCCGGGCCTCGCCGCCGCCGGCGCGCCGGCCCGCCGTGGGCCGCCGGGTCGTCCGCGCGGTCATGGTCACGGCGCCTCCCTCCCCGAGTCGCCGACGGTCTCTCCGACGGCGGAGGCGTCGACGGCCGAAACGTCGCGAGCCGAAGTGTCGCGAGCCGAAGTGTCGCGAGCCGCGGCGTCTACGGTCGAGGCGTCTACGGCGGGCGGCTCGCCAGGGGCGTCGTCCCCCGCGGTGGAGGCGCGGACGACCAGGCGGGGCTCGACGGTGACGACGCGGGGCTCGCGGTCCCTGCTGGCCAGCCGGTCCAGCAGCAGCTCGGCGGCGGCGCGGCCGCGTTCGGGCGAGCCGAGCGACACGCTGGTCAGCGGGGGCCAGGCGAGCGTGGCCAGGTCGGTGTCGTCCATGCCGGCCACGGCGACGTCCTGCGGCACCCGGCGTCCCTCGCGGCGCAGGACGTCCAGTGCGCCGAGCGCGATCAGGTCGTTGGCGCACAGCAGCGCGTCCACGTCCGGCGCGCGTTCGAGCAGCCGGGCGGTGGCGCGGGCGCCGTCGGCGCGGTAGAAGTCGCCGACCTCGGCAAGCGCCGGGTCGTACGGCAGGCCGAGTTCGCGCACGGCCTCGGCGTAGGCCGCGGCGCGGGCGGCGCCGGGCACGGTGTCCAGCGGGCCGTTGACGAAGCCGATGCGCCGGCGGCCGAGCCCGTGCAGGTGCTCGACGGCCAGCCGCACGCCCTCGCGGGAGTCGGTGCGCACGTTGTCGACCGGGGTGCCCTCGGGGACCGAGCCGATGACGACGACGGGCGCGCGGGCCGCGGCGAACATCTTCAGGTGCTCGCCGGTCACCCGCAGCGGGATCATGATGAGCCCGTCGATGTACCGCTCGCCGAGCCCGCGCAGCACGTCGATCTCGTCATCGGTGTCGGCGTTGGTGGAGTGCAGGACCAGGCGGTAGCCGGCCGCCCTCAGCACGGGCTGGATCTCGCGGATCATCGCCAGGTACACCGGGTTGCCTATGTCGGCCATGGCGAACCCGAGCTGGTTGCTGCGGCGGGACTTCAGCGACCTGGCCACCGAGTTCGGCACGTAGCCGAGCTCGCGGGCGGCGCTCATCACCCGCCGCTCGGTCTCGGCCTTGGTGGGCAGGCCGTTGAGGACGCGCGACACCGAGGCGATGGAGACGCCGGCGCGCTGGGCGATCGTCGTGATGGTAGGCCCGTCACTCACGTGTCACCTCGGTCCAGGGGGAAAGTAAACGTTTACAGATCTCCGGGAAGACCACTGAAAACGTTTACGGGGGTAGGTTCATGTAACCCGCGCGACACATCCACCGTCAAGTCACGATCGGATAAACCACGACAGACCCGGCACCGGCCGTCGTTCTCCCCGGTCAGTGGGTGTGGTCGCCGGCCGCAACGTCCGGGTGCGCGCGAAGCCACTCGATGCGCCCGCGGCTCTCGTCGTCCATGGGCGTGTACACGACGACGCGGGTCTCCGGGGGCGTGGCCAGGGTCAGGCTGGTGGAGGCCATGCGGACCAGGCCGACGCCGGACCGCTGGAAGATCTTCATGCGCGTGCCCGGCTTGGCCACGTCGTGGCTGGCCCACATCCGGGCGAAGGTGGGGCTGGCCGCCGAGAGCCTGCGGACGAAGTCGACCCACGACGGCTCGCCGAGGTGGCGTCCGAAGGCCGCGCGCAGCATGCCCACCATGAGACCGCGCTCGTCCTGGAGGTTGCGCACCGGGTTGCAGCATTCGGGACAGGTGAAGCACTGCCAGATGGCGTTGCGCTCGGGCGGGTCGCCGACGACCAGCACCGGGAACAGCAGGGCGTAGGTGGAGTTCCAGGCGAGCACGTCGTAGCGGCTGTTGTAGACCACGGCCGCGAGCGGGTCGAGGTTCCCCAGGATGGTGTGCACCTCGGGCTCCAGCCGGCCACAGCTGTCGTTCTGCGGCACCTCGGGCACATCGGCGAGCCGGTAGAGGTGCTCGCGCTCGGCCGTGTCGAGTCTCAGCGTGCGGGCTATGGCGTCCAGCACCTGGACGCTGGCGTTGATCGGCCGGCCCTGCTCCAGCCAGGTGTACCAGGTGACGCCGACCCCGGCGAGCTGGGCCACCTCCTCGCGCCGCAGCCCCGGCGTGCGGCGGCGCAGGCCCGGCGGCAGGCCCACGTCGGCCGGGGCGATGCGCTCACGCCGGCTGCGCAGGAACGCCGCGAGCTCACCCCGCCTGGAAACCGTCCTCGTCACGGGGTCCATGATGGCGCGGAGGGCGGCGTCTTGCCAGGTAGTGCCGCTACCAGGATCGGCAGGCTCTCGTTACCGGTACCGGAACGGCCCGACGATTCCTGACATGACCTCCGTAGCAACGCTCGCCCCCGCCGTCCCGCGGTCCCGGCGCGGCCCGGGATGGACGCTCGCCGTGGTCCTGGCGGGACAGTTCATGGCCGTCCTCGACGTGTCGATCGTCAACGTCGCCGCCCCGACGATCCGCGCCGCCCTCGGCGCCTCGGGCTCCGGCCTGCAACTGATCATCTCCGGCTACACCATCGCCTACGCCATGCTGCTCATCACCGGGGCCCGGCTGGGCGGCCTGTCCGGCCCGCGCCGGATGTTCCTGCTCGGCCTGGCCCTGTTCACCGCCGCGTCCCTGGCCTGCGGACTGGCCGGCTCCGAGGGCGCGCTGATCGGGTTCCGCCTGGCGCAGGGCGCGGGCGCCGCCTTCATGGTGCCCCAGGTGCTCAGCATCATCCAGCTCAACTTCACGGGCGCCGCGCGGGCCAGGGCGCTCAGCGCCTACTCGGCGGTGCTGGCCGGCGGCATCGTCGCCGGGCAGGTGCTCGGCGGCCTGCTGGTGACCGCCGACCTGTTCGGCACCCAGTGGCGCCCGGTCTTCCTGGTCAACGTGCCGATCGGCCTCGCGCTGCTCGCCGCCGGCGCGCGGATGCTGCCCTCCGACCACGTGCCGCGCGACCAGGGGCTCGACCTGCCCGGACTGCTCTCCCTGTCGGCGGCGGTGTCGCTGCTGGTGATCCCCCTGGTCCTCGGGCACGAGCAGCACTGGCCGCTGTGGGGCTGGTGCTCGATGGCGGCCGGCGTGGCGCTGCTCGGCGTCTTCGCCGTCGCGGAGCGGCGCGCCCGGCATCCCCTGGTGCCCGGCCGGCTCCTGCGCACCCCCGGCCTGCTCCCCGGCGTGCTCGGCGTCTTCTTCGCGATGGTCACCTGGGGCGGGTTCCTGTTCACCGTGGCGCTGCACCTGCAGGGCGGGATCGGCGACGGGCCGCTGCGCGCGGGCCTGACCTTCGTGCCCGGCGCGGCGGGGTTCGCGGTCGTGAGCCTCACCTGGCGGCGTCTGCCCGCCCGGCTGCACCGCGGCCTGATCCTCGCCGGGTTCGCGCTCGCGGCCCTCGGCTACGCGGGCCTGTCCCTGGTGTTCGGCGGCGGCGGCCGGGGCGAGCCGCTGCTGGAGATCCTGCTCGCCGTGACCGGCGCCGGTCTCGGGCTGGCCTACAGCCCGCTGTTCACCGTCGCCCTGGCCGGCGTGGAGCCGCGGGACGCGCCGGACGCGAGCGGGCTGATGTCCACGACGCTCCAGCTCGGCCAGGTGATGGGCGTGGCGACCTTCGGCTCGCTGTACCTGAGCCTCACCCCTTCCTCGCACGCGATCGGGGTGACCGGGTTCGGCCTGGCCGCCTGCGCACTGGTGGGCGCGGCGTGCGTGCTGCCCCTGCTGCGCCGCTCCCGCGTCTCCTAGAGGGGTCGGCGCCAGACGTCGATGGCCAGGACGGGGCGCATGCCGACCGACAGGTACAGGTCGAGCGCCGGGGTGGTGTTGCCCGCGTCCACGTGCAGGTACGTCCCGGCCCTCCCCCGGCGCGCGTCGGCGGCGAAGGCCCGCTTGAGCAGCAGCCGGCCGAGCCCCCGGCCGCGGAACTCCGGCAGCACCGACAGGATGCGGACGTACCCGCAGTTCTCGTCGGCGGCGAACATGTCCGACCCGAGCAGCATGGCCGCCGGCACGCCGTCCACCTCGGCGAGCAGGAGCTGGGACCAGTCGTGGGTGCTGGAGGCCTCGAAGTCGGCCTTCCAGCGGGCGTACTCCTTGGGGACGAACCCGAAATGCTCCGCGAAACCCTCCTGGTGGACGCGGTGGGCGGCGCGCATCCGCTCCTCCGACCCGGCCGCCGGGTGGACGGTGACGCCGGGGAGGGAGCCCGGCTCCACCTCGGCGTGGTCGGCGCGCAGCCGGTGGAAGCTCGTCGCCGGCGCGAACCCGCGCGCGGCGGCCTCGGCCCGCTTGGCCCCGTCCTGCCGGTAGACCGCGATCTCGGCGGTGACGCGCCGGGCGCGGTCGAGCACGGTGTCCCACAGCCAGGCCCGGACCTCCTCCTCGCGGGAGCAGACCTCGATCTCCACGACGTCCTCCCCCTGGCGCAGGGCGTACGCCCAGCCGGCCGGGCCGCCGTCCTCGCGCCGGAGGACCAGCCAGGCGTCGTGTTCCAGGTCGAGCGCAGGGTCGGCCAGCACGTCGGCCACGTCGTCGGGCGTCATGTCGGGATGCCCCAGCACCGCGGTGTCGCAGGCCGACACCACCTCGTAGACGGCGGAGGCGTCGTGCGGCGCCGGCCGGCGGATCTCGTACGCGCGCGTGAGGGCGCCGTCCCCGGGCCCTGGTACCCCTGGGCGGACGCCGTCCGCGTTCTCGTGCTCGTTCACATCCCCTTTCTATCCGTACCGGCTCGATCCCGAGTGCGTGCCGGCCGGGAGAGGCATGATGACCCTAGAGGCGATTCGATCACGGAGGCGGGCATGGAACTGCGGGAGTTCTTCGAGCACCTTTCCGGGGCGCAGCGGGTGTACGGGCAGCCGTACGAGAAGGACGGCGCCACCGTCATCCCGGCGGTCTCGGTACGCGCCGGCGGCGGTTTCGGCCAGGGCGACGTGGGGAGCCAGGTGCGCGGCGGCATGGGCGGGGGCGGCGGCGCGATCGCCCGCCCGGTCGGCGCGTACGTCGTCAGGGACGGCGAGGTTTCGTGGGCGCCGGCCGTGGACGTCAACCGCATCGTGCTCGGCGCGCAGATCCTCGCCGGTCTGGCTCTGATCGTCTTCGTGTTGCGGGCCGGTCTGCGCCGCTCTTGACGTGCGGGTCTAGGGTGGCGGGCATGGTGCGCACCCGCCTGTACCGCAATGGCGTTCTGGAGGCCGAGGGGTTCCCCTACGCCGATGTCTCCGAGCACCTCAAGGACCCCTCGGCGACCGTGTGGTTCGACCTGCTGTCCCCCACGCCGGAGAAGCTCGCGGTCATCAGCGAGGAGCTCGGGCTGCACGAGCTGGCCGTCGAGGACGTCCTGCACCCCCATCAGCGGCCCAAGCTGGACATCTACGAGACCCACCTGTTCCTCACGCTGTACGCCGTCCGGCTGGGAGAGGACGCGACGGCCCTGCACCTCACCGAGCTCTCGGTCTTCGTGACCAAGAACGCGCTGGTCACCGTGCGCTCGGACGACTCGTGCGACATCGACGCGATCACGGCGCGCTGGGACGCCAGCCCGGGCAAGGCGGGGCATGGGGTGTCCTTCCTGCTGCACACCCTGCTGGACTACGTGGTGGACGGTCACTTCGACGTCGCGCAGGCGCTCGACGACCGGGTGGAGGCGTTGGAGGACGGGCTGTTCACCGAGCGGCCCGGCAACAACCGGGGCATGCAGCGGCGCATGTTCGACGTCCGCCGCACCACAGTGCGGTTCCGGCGGGTCGTGCTGCCGATGCGCGAGGTGCTCACCAGCCTGATGCGCCGCGACCTGGGCGTGGTGGAGTCCGAGATGGCGCCCTACTACCAGGACGTCTACGACCATGTGCTGCGGGTGTCCGAATGGACCGAGTCGCTGCGCGACCTGGTGGGCAACGTCTACGAGACCCATCTGAACCTGCAGGGCTACCGGATGAACGACATCATGAAGCGGGTGACGAGCTGGGCGGCGATCATCGCCGTGCCCACGCTGATCACCGGCTTCTACGGGCAGAACATCCCCTTCCCGGGGTTCTCCCACGCCGAGGGCTTCTGGACCTCCAGCCTGCTGATCGTGGTGGCGTCGGCGATCCTGTACGTCGTGTTCCGCAAGAAGGACTGGATCTAGCGGCCCTCGCGCGGGGCCGGTCAGAAGCGAGGCCGGTCAGCGGGCCGGTCAGCGGCCGGTCAGGGGCGGGCGGCGGCCTCCTCGACCCAGTCGCCCGACAGCACCACGTCGCGCAGCAGCGACCCCGCGCCGAGGATGGCGGCGTTCGGCCCGGCGCGGGTGACGTCGATCCGCAGGTCGCGCGTGGCCAGCGGCAGGCACCGCTCGTAGACCGCTCCCCGCACGGCGGCGATGAGCTGCTCGGCCGCCGACAGGCTGCCCCCGATCACGACGGCGTCGGGGTTGAAGAAGTTGACCAGCGCGGTGAGCACGTCGCCGATGAGCCGCCCGGCGCCGCGCACGAGGTTGGTGGCCTGGGGGACGCCGTCGGCGGCCAGCCGGGCGATGCGGGCCGGATGGTCCACCTCGATGCCCTGGCCGGCCAGGGCGGCCATCAGCGCGGCGCCGCTGGCGTAGGCCTCCAGGCAGTCGGAGTGCCCGCAGGAGCACATCACCGACCGGTCGGCGCGCACGCTGACGTGGCTGATGTCGCCGGCCGCCCCGCGCCCGCGATGCAGCCTGCCGTCCGCGATGATGCCGCAGCCAATGCCGGTGCCCACCTTGAGCACCATCAGGTTCGCGCATCCCGGCCAGGCCAGGTGCTCGCCCGCGGCCATCAGGTTGGCGTCGTTCTCCACCAGGACGGGGACGTCGAACCGCTCGGCCAGGTGGGCGCCGACGGGGAACTCGTTCCAGCCGGGCATGCGGGACGGGGAGATCACCGTGCCGTCCACCGGATCGACCGGGCCGGGGACCCCGACGCCGACGCCCCGCACCGGCAGGCCGCCGCCGGAGGCGGCGACGAGCTCCTCGACCCGGGCGGCGAGCCAGTCGAGGGTGGGGGCCGCCCCGGCCCCTATGTCGCAGGCGTGCTCGACGACGGCGAGCGGGGTGCCGGCGAGGTCGACCAGGCCGAGCCGGGCGTGGTGGCTGCCGAGGTCGGCGACGGCGAGCAGCCCTGCCTTGGGGGCGAGCTTGAGGCGCCGGGGCCGCCGGCCGCCGGTGGACAGCCCGGCGCCCTCCTCCTGGAGCAGGCCGGCGTCGATGAGCTCCTCCACCCGCAGAGACACGCTGGAGGGGGCGAGGCCGGAATGCCGGGCCAGCTCGGCGCGGGACTCGGCCTGGCCTAGCGCGACGAGACGGAGCAGCTCTCCTTTGCCTGACACAACGAGATGAATACCACGATGTTACTTAATGCGGCAATCGATTGACTTCGGCCGACATCGACCTCTATCGTCCGATCAAAATTCGATTCCGAATGAAGTCGGATGGTAAGTGATGATCCAGCTGCGCGGAAACGCCTCAGCACTGTCCCGCACGCGCCGCGCGGCGCTCACCGTCATGGCCGTGGCGTCGCTGGCCGGGGCGGCGGCCTGCTCCGGCGGCGACGGCTCGCCCGCCGTCCCGCCCGCCCCCGCGGGCGACGCCGGCGCCCAGGCGGGCGACCCCTATCCCTCGGCGCCGGTCGCGACGGCCGCCGACATCCCGGCCGGCTCGACGATGGACACGATCAAGAAGCGCGGCGAGCTGCTCGTCGGCGGCTCGCTGGACGCGCCGCTGCTCTCCCAGCAGAACCCGGCGACCGGCCAGGTCGAGGGCTTCGACGCCGACCTGGGCAAGATGCTGGCCAAGTACATCATCGGCAAGCCCAGCGTCAAGATCGTCAACTCGGCGTCGGAGACCCGCGAGGCGCTGCTGTCCAACGGCACCGTGGACGTGGTCTTCCAGACCTACACGATCACTCCCGAGCGCGCCCGGCAGGTCGCCTTCGCCGGGCCGTACTACACCTCCGGCCTGGCCGTCGCGGTGAAGAAGGGCACGACGGGCATCGCCAAGCCCGAGGACCTCGACGGCAAGACGGTCATCGCGGGCGCCAACACCCCGGCCATCCCCGCCATCAAGAAGGTCGCCCCGAACGCCAAAATCGTGACCTTCGGCAGCGACCCCGAGTGCATCCAGGCCCTCAAGCAGGACCGCGGCGTCGCCTACGTCCAGGACCAGTCGCTGCTGGTCGCCGACGGCAAGAGCGACCCCGAGGTGCAGGTGGTCGGCGAGCCGTTCACCACCGACCCCTACGGCATCGGGCTCAAGCACGGCGACGACCAGATGAAGAAGTTCGTCAACGACTGGCTGAAGAAGATCCAGGACGCCGGGCTGTGGCAGGAGGCGTGGAAGAAGTCCATCGGCACGGTCGTGCAGGGCGAGCCGCCGGCGCCGCCGGCCATCGGCTCGGTCCCCGGCTCCTAGGCGCCGCCGCCGATGGACGCCCTGACCGGCAACCTCCCGGCGCTGTGGGACGGCCTGCTCGTGACCCTGCAGCTCACGCTGCTCGCGTTCGCGGGCGCGTCCGTGGCCGGGACCCTCGTCGCCGCCGCGCGCGTCAGCCCGGTACCGGTGCTGCGCGCGGCGGGGACGGTCTACGTGGAGACGCTGCAGAACATCCCGCTGCTGGTGCTGCTGATCCTGGCGGTCTTCGGGCTGCCGGAGATCGGCGTGCAGGCGGGGCTGTTCACGACGGCCGTGGTGGTGATCGCGCTGTACCAGGCCGCGTACGTCGCCGAGGCGCTGCGTTCGGGGATCAACGCCGTGCCCTCCGGGCAGGGCGAGGCCGCGCGGGCGCTCGGGCTGGGGTTCACCGGGTCGCTGCGCCACGTGGTGCTCCCCCAGGCGCTCGGCACGGTCGTCCAGCCGCTCGGCAACATCTTCATCATGCTCACGATGAACACCTCGCTGGCGGCGGCGGTCGGCGTGGTGGAGCTGACCGCCGCCGCCAACCGGGTCAACCTCGTCGAGGCCCGGCCGATCCCGATCTTCGTGGGAGCCGGAGTGGCCTACATGCTGCTGTCGTCGCTGGCGGGCCTCGTCACCGGCGTGCTCGAACGCAGACTGGCGGTGCACCGATGAGCGGCCTCACCTCGGCCTCGCGCGAAGCGTCGCCCGTCCGCCCCCGAGCGGACGCGCTCCCGGCCCGGCGGGCGGTGCGCCGATGAGCGGCGGCCGCCTGCTGTTCGACGAGCCCGGGCCGCGCGCCCGGCGGCGCACCCGCGCCGCCACCTACCTCACGGCGCTCGCGCTGCTGGCCCTGCTCGCGCTGGCCGTGCGCCAGTTCGCCGCCAACGGCCAGCTCGACGCCGCCCGCTGGCAGCCCTACGCCACCTGGCCGATGTGGCGCTACCTGCTCGGCGGCCTGTGGTCCACCGTCCTGGCGGCCGCGGTCTGCGCCGTCCTGGCCATGGCCGGCGGGCTGGTGCTCGCGCTCGGGCGGCTGTCGCCGCGGCGCCCGGTGCGCTGGGCCGCGGGGGGCTACGTCGAGGTCGTCCGGACGATCCCGGCGCTGCTGCTGGTCTACGTGGTGCTGTTCGCGCTCCCCCGGTACGGGCTGGACCTGCCGCTGTTCTGGAAGCTCGCGGTGCCGCTGTCGGTGTCCAACGCGGCGGCCTTCGCCGAGATCTTCCGGGCGGGCATCCTGTCGGTGGAGCGGGGCCAGAGCGAGGCCGGACTCGCGGTCGGGCTGACGCGCGGGCAGACCATGCGTCTCATCGTGCTGCCCCAGGCGGCCCGGCGCGTGCTGCCGTCCATCGTCAGCCAGTCGGTGGGGCTGCTCAAGGACACCTCGCTGGGCTTCGTCGTCAGCTACGCCGAACTGCTCTACAGCGGCAAGATCCTGGCCAACTTCAACCACCTGCTCATCCAGACCTACATCGTCGTGGCCCTGGTGTACCTGGTGGTCAACGCCTCGCTGTCCAAGCTGGCCCGTACGCTGGAGGCCCGCCAGGCCGGCGCCGCCCGGCGCGCCGCCGCGGCCGCCTCCGGCGCCCCGGAGGCGGCCCTCCACGCCTGACCGGCGCCCCCCGCCCCCCTTTTCCCCTTCGAGAAAGGCACCATATGTACGCGCGTCTGGCGGAGGTCGTCAGGTCCGGTTTCACCGAGAGCGTCCACTTCGGCAGCGTCGCCGCCCTCGCGCCCGACGGCGCCCTGGCGCTCGCGCGCGGCGCCGTGGACGAGCCGATGCTCCCCCGGTCCTCGGCCAAGCCCTTCCAGGCCCTGGCCTGCCTGGAGTCCGGCGCGGCCCTCGCGGGCCCGCGCCTGGCGATCGCCGCCGGGAGCCACACCGGCGAGGACTTCCACGCCGAACTGGTCCGCGCGATGCTCGCCGAGGCCGGACTCGACCCCTCCGCGCTGGGTTGCCCCGCCGACTGGCCCGAGGACGAGGCCACCCGGCACACCATGGTCAGGGCCGGTGAGGACCGCGCCAGGGTGCGGATGAACTGTTCGGGCAAACACGCGGCGATGCTCATGGCCTGCGCCGTCGCGGGCTGGGACACCGCCTCCTACCTCACCGCCGCCCACCCCCTCCAGCGGCGGGTGCGCTCGGCCGTCGAGCGGTTGTCGGGCGAGAAGAGCCCGCACACGGCCGTGGACGGCTGCGGCGCCCCGCTGTTCGCGCTCTCCCTGGCCGGCCTGGCCCGCGCCGTGCGGGCGCTCGCCATCGCCCCGCAGGGCACACCCGAGCGCGCCGTGGCCGACGCCATGCGCGCCCACCCCGAGTACGTCGGGGGCACCGGGCACGTCAACACCGAGCTGATGCGCGCCCTGCCGGGGACCGTGGTGAAGGGCGGCGCGGAGGGAGTGCTGGTGGCCGCCACCTCGCAGGGGCATGCGGTGGCCGTCAAGGTGATCGACGGCGGGCCGCGCGCGACCTCGGCGATCGCCCTGGCCGCCCTGGCGGAGATCGGCGCCGCGACCGCCGGCGCCGAGTCCCTCACCACCGTCTCCGTCCTCGGCGGCGGACGCCCTGTCGGCGAGGTCCACGCCACCCTCTGATCAGCGGAAGGCCGGGGAGGGGGTGGGGGCCGGTGGCGACGGAGGGCCGGGCGTCAGCCGGTGCGGGGAGTGAGGAACTCCAGGCGGTTGCGGTGGCAGTCGGCGGCGTAGAAGCGGCGGTACCCGGGAAAGGCGTCGTCCCAGGTGACGGCGACGCCGTGGGCGGTGAGCCGTTCGGCCAGCGCGTCCAGGTCGGCCACCAGGATGCCGGGATGCGCCTTGAGCGCCGGCCGGAAGTCCTGCTCGACCCCCAGGTGGATCTCCAGCGCGTCCGCGCGCACCCACAGCCCGCCCCGGGCGGCCAGCTCCGGCGGCTTGTCCACCTCCGTCATGCCGAGCACGCCCACGTAGAAGCCCCGGCACACCTCCTCCTCCCCCGGCGGCGACGCGAGCTGCACATGGTGCAACCCGAGCCCGAAGGCGGTGGCCGCGGCGACCGCGCCGGCCGCGCTCTCCGCGGACGACACCGGCCCGGACGGGACCGGCTGGGACGGGAGCGGCTCCGGCCGTAGCGGCTCGGAGGGGCTCACCGCTCGCGGACCTTCGGTCGTCATGACACCTCGCTCGGCTTCCCCGGCATGTTGACCGTGCCATGGTAGCGATCAGTCTCATGCCCGCCCCGGGCGTCACCGGTACCACGGAGCGATGCCGCGAAGGTCGGCGATGGTGGCCGACCTTCCGGGCGTTCGTGGTGAGATGTCCAAGAGGAGGGATCGATTATGGAATATGTCAGGCTTGGCACGACCGGGCTGAAGGTTTCGCGCATCTGCCTCGGGATGATGAGCTACGGGGATCCGGCGCGCTGGCAGGACTGGGTGCTGGACGAGGAGCACAGCGAGCCGCTGGTGCGCAGGGCCGCCGAGGCGGGCGTGACGTTCTTCGACACCGCCGACACCTACTCGGAGGGCGCCAGCGAGGAGGTCACCGGCAGGCTGCTGCGCACGATCTTCCCGCGCCGCGAGGACTACGTGCTGGCCACCAAGGTCTTCTTCCCCATGGGGAAGGGGCCCAACAACGGCGGGCTGTCGCGCAAGCACATCCTGGACGGCATCGACGCCTCGCTGCGGCGGCTCGGCACCGACCACGTGGACCTGTACCAGATCCACCGGTGGGACGACTTCACCCCCATCGAGGAGACCATGGAGGCGCTGCACGACGTCGTGCGGTCGGGCAAGGCGCGCTACATCGGCGCCTCCACCATGTACGCCTGGCAGTTCGCCAAGGCCCAGCACGTGGCCGAGGTCAACGGCTGGACGAAGTTCGTGACCATGCAGAACCACTACAACCTCCTCTACCGGGAGGAGGAGCGGGAGATGATCCCGCTCTGCCTGGACCAGGGGGTCGGGCTGATCCCGTGGAGCCCGCTGGCGCGCGGGCTGCTGGCGCGGGCGGACGTGCCGCAGGAGGGGACGACGCGCTCGGGCGTCGACTGGCGCATCGAGCACCTGTACGGCGGGCCGGGCGACGCCGAGGTCCTCACCCGGGTGGCCGAGACGGCGGGCAAGCGCGGCGTCCCCGCGGCACGGGTGGCGCTGGCCTGGCTGCTCTCCCAGCCCGGCGTGACCGCCCCGATCGTCGGCGCGACCAAGGAGCACCACCTGGACGACGCCGTCGCGGCGGTCGAGCTGAAGCTCACCGAAGAGGAACTGACCCACCTCGCCGAGCCCTACATCACCCGCTCGGTGATCCACTGACGCCGCACGCGCGGAACGTCCCTCGAGCCCGCCTTCCTTCGGGAGGCGGGCTCGTCCATGCGAAGGCCCAAGGCGCGTCGGCGGGTCCCGGGGGCGGAATTGTCGGGGGGCCTTCGTAAGCTGGCCCCCATGGGGCGGGCCAACGACGCCGCTGCGGCGGCGCTTGAGGAGTATGCCGATCTTTTCGCGATGACCGGCGGCGACGCCTTCCGGGTGCGCAGCTACCAGAAGGCCGCCAAGGCCATCGCCGGCCATCCCGGGGACATCTCGCGGGTGAACGTCCGCGAGGTGCCCGGCGTCGGCGAGGCGATCGCGAAGAAGGTCGAGGAGTTCCTGCAGCGGGGCAGCTTCCGCCAGCTCGACGCCCTGCGCGCCGAGGTGCCCGAGGGGGTGCGCCAGCTCACGCGCATCGCCTCCCTCGGGCCCAAGAAGGCCGTGTTCCTCTTCCGCGAACTCGGCATCGACTCGCCCGAGGCGCTGGCGGAGGCGATCGAGCAGGGCCGGCTCGCGGGCCTTCGCGGGTTCGGCGCCAAGACCGAGGAGAACCTCCTCAAGGGCATCGAGCAGCTCAGGCGGGCCGGCGAGCGGGTGCACGCCGGGGTGGCGATGGAGCTGGCCGAGCGGGTCATCGCCTCGCTCCCGGCCGCCGAGCAGATCGCCTTCGCCGGGTCGCTGCGCCGCATGAAAGAGACGGTCGGCGACATCGACGTCCTCGCGGTGGGCCCCGAGTCGCTGATGGCCGACTTCAAGGCGCAGCCGTACGTGGCGGAGGTCATCGCGAGCGGGGCGCTGAAGACCTCGGTGCGCACGACGCAGGGCCTCCAGGTGGACCTCCGCCTGGTGCCCGCCGAGTCGTGGGGCGCGGCGATGCAGTACTTCACCGGTTCCAAGGAGCACAACGTGCGGTTGCGCGAGATGTGCGTCAAGCGCGGCTGGAAGCTGTCGGAGTACGGCCTGTTCGAGGGCGAGACGGTGATCGCCGCCAAGTCCGAGGAGGACATCTACGCGGCGCTCGGCATGCAGTGGGTGCCGCCCCCGCTGCGCGAGGACGGCGGGGAGGTCGAGGCGGCCCTGCGCGGCGCGCTGCCCGAGCTGGTCACGCTTTCGGACCTCAAGGGCGACCTGCACACCCACACCGACCTGACCGACGGCATCGCGACACTGGAAGAGATGGTCGCGGCGGCGGCGCGGCGCGGGTACGCCTACTACGCGGTGACCGACCACGCGCCGAACCTGTTCATGCAGCGGATGACCTTGGAGAAGATGCTGGAGCAGCGCGAGCGGCTGCGCCGGCTCCAGGACGAGCACCCGGGCATGCGGCTGCTGCACGGCACCGAGCTCAACATCGCGCCCGACGGCACGGTCGACTGGCCGGCGGAGGTGCTCTCGGGCTTCGACATCTGCGTGGCCTCGGTGCACTCGCACTTCACCCAGTCGCGCGAGGAGATGACCCGCCGGTTCGTCGCCGCCTGCGAGAACCCGCACGTGCACGTCATCGGCCATCCGACCACCCGCAAGATCGGCAAGCGCCCGCCGGTGGACGCCGACTGGGAGGCCGTCTTCGCGGCGGCGGCCCGCACAGGGACGGCGCTGGAGATCGACGCCTATCCCGACCGCGCCGATCTGCCCTCCGACCTGGTGCGGCTGGCCCGCCACCACGGGGTCCGGTTCAGCATCGACAGCGACTCCCACGCCGTGCCGCACATGGACAATCTGCGCTTCGGCGTCGGCATCGCCCAGCGGGCGGGGCTGACCGGCGACGACGTGATCAACACCTGGCCGCTGGACCGGCTGCTGGAGTTCCTCGGGCGCGACTGAGCGCCCCGCTCCGCGCCCGGGGGCCTCCCGCCGGAGGCGCGCGCGGAGTAGACTGGACCTATAACATGGTTTTCTGGTAGGAAATTGGTACAAGTTCGACCGGACGGGGGTCCCCCATGGAACTCGAAGACCGGACCGGCGAGGCCACCAGGACCAGACCCGCCCCGGGACACGCGAGGAGCCCCGCGCCGGTCCCCCGGATGCGCCGCGCGCCCTCAGCGCCCCCCGCGGAGGCGCCGGCGGCGTTCCCCGCGGCGCCGGGGCCCATCGTCAAGCCGCTGCCGCCCGACCTGTTCATCACCTACGGCTCCAGCGCCGAGACCCGCTGGGAGGCCATGCACGGTCAGGGGTACCACACCCCGAACGACCGCTTCTTCGTCCGTAACCACACCGCCACGCCGCTCATCGACGCGCGTACCTGGCGGCTGCGGCTGCACGGGGACGGGCTGCGCGCCCCCCGCACCCTGACCTACGAGGACCTGCTGGCCCTGCCCGCGACGACCGCGGACGTCGCCATCGAGTGCGCCGGCAACGGGCGGGCCTTCTTCGACCTCCAGCAGGACCAGCGCATGGCGGGCATCCCGTGGCGGCTCGGCGCCATCGGCGTCGCCCGGTGGCGCGGCGTGCCGCTGTCGACGCTGCTGGACCTGGCCGGGGTGCGCGCCGACGCGGTCGACGTCATGCCGCGGGGCCTCGACCCGGTGTACGTCGAGGACGGCGTCGACCACGGGCACGTGCGCCGTCCGCTGCCCATCGCCAAGGCGCTGTCGGACGTGCTGGTGGCCTACGAGATGAACGGCAGGCCGCTGCCGCCCGACCACGGGTTCCCCGCCCGCCTGGTGGTGCCCGGCTGGAGCGGCGTGGCCTCGATCAAGTGGCTCGGCGACGTCGAGGTCGCCACCACCGCGCTCTCCTCGCCGTGGAACACCCGCTTCTACCGCATGTTCGGGCCCGGCCACCCGCCCGGCGGCGCCCCGCTGAGCGACCAGGTGGTCAAGAGCGCCTTCGAGCTGCCGTGGGGCGCCACGCTGCGGGCCGGGCGGCAGCACATCCTGCGCGGCCGCTCGTGGTCGGGGGGCGGCCGCGTCGTCCGGGTCGAGGTGAGCGTGGACGGCGGCCTGAGCTGGCAGCGCGCCGAGACCCGCGGGCCCCGCCCGGCGCGGGCGTGGGCGCCCTGGCACCTGGCCTGGGTACCGAGGCTGCCGGGGGCGCACATCCTGATGGCCAGGGCCGTCGACGAGACCGGGGCCACCCAGCCGGCGCGGGCGCGGTTCAACATGCTGGGCTACCACTTCGACGGCGTCGTCCAGCACCCGGTGACGGTCATCTCCTGAAACGGGCGCCGGGCGCCCGCGGCGAAGCCCGGCCGGGGTCTTCCTGGGGGCGGACCCGCGGCCGGGGCGGCTGAGGGAGGATGTCCCCAGCGCTCCGGGGAGGCACCCGAAGGCGCCACCCCGGAGGGTTCTCAGTGGCCGGTCGCCTTCTCGGCGCCGGCGCCGGTGAGCGACCGCACCTCGATCTCGGCGTACTTGGCCGCGTTGTACTCCTTGCTGAGCACCGTCCCGATGTAGCCGGCCAGGAAGCCGATCGGGATCGAGACCAGGCCGGGGTTCTCCAGCGGGAACCAGTTGAAGGCCGCGCCGGGGAACAGCGAGGTCGGCGTGCCCGACACCACCGGCGAGAAGATCACCAGCAGCACGGCCGACGCCAGGCCGCCGTAGATGGCCGAGACCGCGCCCGCGGTGTTGAACCGCTTCCAGAACAGGCTGTAGAGGATCGCGGGCAGGTTGCCCGAGGCCGCGACCGCGAAGGCGAGCGCGACCAGGAAGGCCACGTTCAGGTTCTGCGCGAAGATGCCCAGGACGATCGACACCGCGCCGATGGCGAAGGCGGCGATGCGGGCGACCTTGATCTCCTGCTGCTCGGTGGCGTTGCCCCGCTTGAAGACGTGCGCGTACAGGTCGTGGGCGAAGCTGGAGGAGGAGGCCAGCGTCAGGCCCGCCACCACGGCGAGGATCGTCGCGAACGCCACCGCGGCGATGACCGCGAGCAGGATCGTGCCGCCGACGTCGCCGAAGATGAGCTGGCCGACCTTCTGCGCCAGCTGCGGAGCCGCCGTGTTGCCCGCCTTGTTCTGCGCGGCGATGGCCTTGCTGCCGACCAGCGCGGCGGCGCCGAAGCCGAGCACGAGGGTGAGCAGGTAGAACACGCCGATGATGCCGATGCCCCACAGGACCGACTTGCGGGCGTCCCTGGCGGTCGGCACGGTGTAGAAGCGGATCAGGATGTGCGGCAGGCCGGCGGTGCCGAGCACCAGGGCCAGGCCGAGGCTGATCAGGTCGAGCTTGCTGACCAGGCCCTTGGCCTCGACGCCGTACTTCAGGCCCGGGTTGAGGAAGGCGTCGCCCTTGCCGCTCTGCTGGGCCGCGTTGCCGAGCAGGCTCGACAGGTTGAACCCGAAGTGGCCGAGCACCAGCAGGGTCACCAGGGCGGCGCCGGTCATCAGCAGCACGGCCTTGACGATCTGCACCCAGGTGGTGCCCTTCATGCCGCCGACGACCACGTAGATGATCATCAGCAGGCCGACCACCACGATGGTGCCGATCTTGCCGGCGTCGGAGGTGATGCCGAACAGCAGGCCGACCAGCGCGCCCGCGCCGACCATCTGGGCCAGCAGGTAGAAGATGCTGACCGTGATCGTCGACACGCCGGCGGCCGTGCGCACCGGGCGCGGGCTCATCCGGAAGGCCAGCACGTCGGCCATCGTGAACTTGCCGGAGTTGCGCATCAGCTCGGCGACGAGCAGCAGCGCCACCAGCCAGGCGACCAGGAAGCCGATCGAGTAGAGGAACCCGTCGTAGCCCGACAGCGCGATGATGCCCGCGATGCCGAGGAAGGACGCGGCCGACATGTAGTCGCCGCCGATGGCCAGGCCGTTCTGCACACCGGTGAACGAGCGTCCGCCCGCGTAGTAGTCGGTGGCGCTCTTGGTGTTGCGGCTCGCCCAGAACGTGATGCCCAGCGTCGCGGCGACGAAGATCACGAAAAGGGTGATCGACAGCGCGTGGTCACTCATGGGTCGTGGTCTCCATCTCGTCGCGCAGCTTGCCCGACAGCGGGTCGAGCTTCTTGTCGGCATGCCGGGCGTACGCCCACGCGATCAGGAACGTCGACACGAACTGCAGCACGCCGAAGATCAGCGCCACGTTGACGTTGCCGAAGACCTTGGTGCCCATGAACCCGCGCGCCCAGCCGGACAGGATCACGTAAAGCAGGTACCAGGCCAGGAAGGCGATCGTCACCGGGAACGCCCAACTGCGGTAACGGCGGCGCAACTCCTGGAAATCGGCGCCGGCCTGCACCTGTTCGTATTCGGACGACTCGTCTTGTCGAGTGGTCACGAGACCTCCAACGTTGTGATCTGAATCACGCCATACCGTAGAAGCACCCACCCGCCGCTGCGCAGGGGTGCGGGGCATGCGGTCGCCAAGTCGTACCGAAGGATCGCTCATCTGGCGCGGACCTGCGCCCAAAGGCGCGATCCCTGCGACGAATGGTCGCCCGCCCCTGGCCCCGGCGAAGCTCAGGTGGGGCTCAGGTGGGGCTGAGGTGGGGCTCAGGTAGGGCTCAGGTGGAGCGCGGCCGCCAGTCGCCGCGGTTGACGTCGAGCGTCTCGGGCGTGTGCAGCCGCACCATCGTGCGGGCGACGCCGCGCGGGACGCCCCCGGGCGTCAGCAGCGACACGACGATCATGACGGCGAAGGAGATCGGCACCGTCCAGGCCGCCGGCTGGGCCAGCAGCGCCCCGGTCCAGCCGGTGTACGGGCCGCCGGTGATGACCGCGATCACGGCCGCGCTGGCCAGGCCGCCGCCGGTGAGCAGACCGGCCATCGCCCCCGCGGCGCTCAGCCGCCGCCACCAGATGCCGAGCACCAGCAGCGGGCAGAAGGAGGACGCGGCCACCGCGAAGGCCAGGCCGACCACGTCGGCGACGGCGAGAGATCGGGCGGAGGTCGCCAGCACCAGCGGCACGGCCACCGCCATCAGCGTGGCGGCGCGGAACGACTGCACTCCCCCACGCAGGATGTCCTGGCCGATGACGCCCGCCACCGACACCGCGAGCCCGGAGGAGGTGGACAGGAACGCGGCGAACGCCCCGGCCGTGACCAGCGCGCCGAGCACCTCGCCCGCCGTCCCGCCGACCAGGCGCGCGGGCAGGGTGAGCACCACCGCGTCGGTGCGGCCGGTCATCAGCAGCTCGGGGGTGTAGAGGCGGCCGAGCGCGCCGTAGATGGCGGGCAGCAGGTAGAAGGCCCCGAGCAGGGTCAGCACCACCAGGGTCGTCCGGCGGGCGGCCCGCCCGTCGGGGTTGGTGTAGAAGCGCACCAGGACGTGCGGCAGTCCCATGGTGCCGAGGAAGGTGGCCAGGATGAGCGAGTAGGTCGCGTACAGCGGGTGCTCCCGGCCGTGCAGGGGCAGCGCCCACTCGTGGTCGGTCAGCACCGGCAGGTTCTCGGCGTGCGGCACCAGGGCCCCGGCCGGGAAGCCGAGCGTCGTGTCGGCGGTGACGGTGTGCGGGCCGGGCGCCAGCGTGAGGCGCTCCCCCCGCAGGACGCGGCCGTCCACCCGGCCCTTCGCGGTGACCTCGACCGGCCGCTGGACGCCGATGGTGACGTCGACGCCCATCGTCACGGTGACCGGGGCGGCGAACACCGGAGGCGCGTCCCCCTCGGGCGCGGGCCTGCCGTGCGCGTACCAGGCGAACAGCAGGAACACCACGGGCAGGGCGAGGGCGGTCAGCTTCAGCCAGTACTGGAAGGCCTGGACGAAGGTGATCGAGCGCATCCCGCCGGACAGGACGTTGACCGCGACGACGACGGCCACGAGCAGGCCGCCCACCCACGCGGGGCCGCCGGTGATCGTGCGCAGCACCAGGCCGGCGCTCTGGAACTGCGGCATCAGGTACAGCCAGCCGATCAGCACCACCAGGACGCTCGCCATGCGCCGCACGGCCATCGACTCCAGCCTGGCCTCGGCGAAGTCGGGCAGCGTGTAGGCGCCCGAGCGGCGCAGCGGCGCCGACACCAGCACCAGCAGCACCAGGTAGCCGCCGGTCCAGCCGACCGGGAGCCACAGCATGTCGGCCCCGTAGGCGAGGATCAGGCCGGCGATGCCGAGGAAGGAGGCCGCCGAGAGGTACTCCCCGCCGATCGCCGAGGCGTTCCACAGCGGCGAGACGGTGCGCGAGGCGACGTAGAAGTCGGAGGTGGTGCGCGAGAGCCGCAGGCCGAAGGCCCCGATAAGGACGGCGGCCACCATGACCACCACCACCGCCGCCACCCCGAGCCCGGCGTTCAGCGCCGTGCTCCCGCCCGGACGGAGGTCGGGCTCGCCGGAGCCGGCGCCGCCGAGGTGCGCCGCCGGAGACCGCCACCCCGGCATGTCCGGGGTCGGTGTTTCCCGGAGCTGTCCCCGGCACAACCGGCGGCGCGGCCGGTCACCGGCGCTCGACCAGGTCGGCGAAGTGGCGCTCGTTGCGCTCGGCCTGGCGGACGTACAGCCAGGCGCCGGCCACGAACGCCGGGTAGATGAGCCCGGCCAGCACCAGCCACGGCAGCGGCACGCCGAGCAGGCGCACCTCGCGCAGGCCGGGGACCAGCAGGAACAGCAGCGGCAGGCCGCCGATGACGCACGACAGCACCGTGCAGACGAACAGCGCCAGCCGGAACTGGGTGCGCACCAGCGAGCGCATGTAGACCTCGCCGAGGCTGGTCTGCTCGTCGATCTCCCGGGTGACGGGCTGGCGGGGCCTGCGGGCGGCGGTGGTGCGCGGGCTGGTGACCACCTGCCGCCGCGGCCGTTCGGGGACCTTCGGGGCGATGCGCCGCCACCCGCCGTCCTGCGGCCGGTCCCCGCGAGCGGAGGCCGGCGGGGACGGCTCGCGGTCGGCGCTCACTCCGCGCGGCCGTTCCTCGCGCGGCTCCCGGTCGGCGGTCACTCGGCGCGGCCTTTCCTGGCGCGGCGGACGAGCAGGTCGCGCAGCTCGCGGGTGTGGCGGCGGCTGACCGGGATCTCGGTGTCGCCGATGCGCACCGTGCAGCGGCCGGAGTCGATGTGCAGCTCGTCGATGTGCTTGACCGCGACCAGGTGGCTGCGGTGCACGCGGATGAACCCGGCGCCGGCCCAGCGCTCCTCCAGCGCGGCCAGCGGGATGCGCACCAGGTGGCTGCCGCTCGCGGTGTGCAGGCGCGCGTAGTCGCCCTGGGCCTCGACGTAGCGGACGTCGGAGCTGGCGACGAACCGGGTCACCCCGGCCAGCTCGACCGGGATGGTGTCGCCCTCGGGCGCCGGACGCGCGGCCTCCTCCCCGGCGCCCGGACCGCCCGGGATGCCGGCGCAGACCCTGCGGATGGCCTCGGCGAGCCGCTCAGGACGCACCGGCTTGAGCAGGTAGTCCTCGGCCTTGATCTCGAAGGCGTCCACCGCGTGCTCTTCGTAGGCGGTGACGAACACCACGCGCGGCGGCCGGGCGAACTGGGCCAGCAGGCGGCCGAGCACGACGCCGTCCAGGCCGCGCATGCGGATGTCCAGGAAGACCGCCTCGACCGGCCTGCCGTCGGCCATGGCGCGGTCGAGCATCTTCAGCGCCGACGCGCCGTCGCGGGCCAGGGCGACCTCGCCGATGCGGGGATCGGCGCGCAGCAGGTACGCCAGGTCCTCAAGCGCCGGCTGCTCGTCGTCCACCGCGAGCACGCGCAGGCCCGTCACCTCACCGCCACTCACCCTGACTCGCCCAGGGGCCGCCGAACCGGGGCGCCGACCTGGCGAAAGTTGCTCCTCATCCCCCTAGAGGGTGGTGAATCGGGCAGGGGAAGTCAACGGGTCAGACGCCCGGCGCTGATAACTATACGGAGACGCCCGGCCGGTATTTGGGCAGGCGGACGCTCACCTTGGCCCCCGCGCCCACGGCCGTCTCGACCACCAGTCCGTACTCGTCGCCGTACACCTGGCGCAGCCGCTCGTCGACGTTGGCGAGCCCGACGCCGCCGGTGCCCGACCGCTCGTCGGGGTCGCCGGACAGGATGCGCCTCAGCCGCTCGGGGTCCATGCCGATGCCGTCGTCCTCCACGCTGATCAGGCACTCGGCCCCGGCGTCCTCGGCGGTGATGGCGATGCGCCCGACGCCGTCCTTGCTCTCCAGGCCGTGCCGCAGGGCGTTCTCGACCAGGGGTTGCAGGCACAGGAACGGCACCGCCACCGGCAGCACCTCCGGGGCGATGCGCAGCGTGACGCGGAGCTGGTCGCCGAAGCGAGCCCGTTCGAGGGTGAGGTAGCGGTCGATCGAGCGCAGCTCCTCGGCCAGGGTGGTGAACTCGCCGTGCCGCCGGAAGGAGTAGCGGGTGAAGTCGGCGAAGTCCAGCAGCAGCTCCCTGGCCCGCTCGGGGTCGGTGCGCACGAACGAGGCGATGGTGGTCAGCGAGTTGTAGATGAAGTGCGGGGAGATCTGCGCGCGCAGCGCCCGCACCTCTGCCTCCATGAGCAGGGTGCGCGAACGGTCCAGCTCGGCCAGCTCCAGTTGGGAGTCCACCCAGGCGGCGACCTCGCCGGTGGCCCTGACCAGCCCGGCGCTGGCGTGGTCACCGTAGGCGGCAAGGGACCCGACCACCCGGTCGTCGGTGGTCAGCGGGACCACGACGGCGTACCTGACCGGGCACTCCGGCGACAGGCACCACACGACGTCGGGGCCGAGCACCTGGATGCGCCCGTCACGGAGGGTCTCGGCGGCGTGCGCGAAGGCGTCCTTGGCGTGGTGCTCCCCCGCGCCGTCGTAGACCAGCAGCTCCTCGCCGTTGGTGATGGCGATGCCCGGCGAGCCGAGCAGCTCACGCAGGTAGCGGGACGCCTTGAGCGCCCCGGCGGCGGTCAGCCCGGCCCGCAGCGGCGGAGCGGCCAGGGAGGCGGTGTGCAGGGTTTCGAAGGTGGCGCGTTCGGCGGGGCTGGTGCCGAGCTCGCGCCGGCCGCGCAGCACCCGCCACAGCACCACGGCCGGCACCCCGACGAGGGCCAGCAGCACCGGCACGGCGAGCAGCGGTTCCACGCCGCCGGAGCCTACCCGGGCCTGCCGGCACCCAATAACCCACCCATCGCCGGACCGCCCTCCCCCTGCGCCGGACGGCACACCCCCACGTCACTCTCGCTGCCGAACGTCCTCTGGCGCGGATCGGTCGGGCATTCCTGTCGCACGGCGCAGCCGGAGGCGTACAGGGCCGGCCAGAACCGGTTTCCCGGCGTCGCGAAGCTGTGCCCGGCCGCGACGGAGAGCGGCGCGGGATTGATGCCGACGAAGACAACGGTCAGCTTCTCGGCGAGGACGTCAGCCAGTCCTCCGGCGGGGACGTCCGCCATCTCTTGATCACTCATGGTGTCCCTATCCGCCCGGGTTCGGCGTGATCAGAACAGCGTCGCCTGTCGCGGCGGTTCCGGCCGGCCGCGTCGGCCGCGCAGGGCGAACTTGTCCTCGGTCGCCTGATCCGGCAACGGCAGCCCGTACCGGGTCAAGAGAGGAAACAGGCGGGCACGCATGTCCTTGCGGTAGTCCGGGAGGACCTCTGAGCCCTTCGCGTACAGCGTGGTGTAGGTGTCGAGGAGTTCGGGGTGATGGATGCGCAGCCAGTCGAAGAACACCTCCTTCACACCCGAGGCGAGATACAGCGGTGTCCAGTGCACGCCCGTCGCGCCGGCCTGCGCCACGGCCCGGACCATCTCCTCCAGTTGGGCGGAGCTGTCGCTCAATCCGGGCAGTACCGGGGCGAGGAAGACCGTGCAGTCGAGGCCCGCCTCACGGATCGCCCGCACGGTGTCCAGGCGAGCCCGGGTGGTGGCGGTGCCCGGCTCAACGGACTGCTGCAACTCGACATCCGGCAGGGATACCGAGATGCCCAGGTGCACCGTGGTCACGGCGCTCGCCGTGACCAGCAGGGGCAGGTCCTGGCGGATCAGTGTGCCTTTCGTCAATATCGAGAAAGGCACACGCGCGGCGGTGAGTGCCCCAATAATGCCGGGCATCAGCCGGTAGCGGCCTTCCGCACGCTGGTACACATCGGTGTTCGTGCCGAACGCGACGCGCGGCGGCAGTTTGCGCTTGCGTGCCAGCTCACCTTTGAGCACCTCGACGATGTTGACCTTCACGATGATCTCGCGGTCGAAGTCTTCGGCCATGTTGAGGGCGAGCCGGGTGTGGGTGGGCCTGGCGAAGCAGTACCGGCACGCGTGCGAACAGCCCCGGTAGGGGTTGAGGGTCCATTCGCCCGGCAGCATCCGCGCGTCGTCGGGGACCTTGTTCAGCGCGCTCTTGGCCAAGATCTCGTGGAAGGTCACCCCCTGGAATTCCGGGCTGCGCACACTGCGAACCAAGGTCGACAGACGGGCGAGCCCCGGCAGTGCCGCGTCGTCCACAGCGTCCGTGCGCTGGCGATCCCACCGCATCGGCGCGGGCCCGTCACCGCGGGTGTGCTCCTTCTCCGGGGAAGTCATGGTGTCTTTCAACCTCCGCTTTCGGTTCCCGAAGGATGCGCCGATGACGAACCAGATGAGGCGCCGTCCTCTGAGTCGCTCATGCTGTTTCGCAACCGTCGACGGCGACAGACGATTTTTGATGCCCGTGCTCTTCGACAACCCTGTCGCGTCGTGGATGTTTTCGACGGCCGGGCCGGGAGCCCCTCCGGAGCGCGATGAGCGGCTCGCCCGTCGAGCCGGATTACAGCGTGTCGAGCTACTCCGACCCTATCGTGCTGGGGAGGGAGGCGATGGCGCGAGAAGTCCTGCGACCACCACCACCGCGAAACCGCATCCTCGCCGAAGACGACACACTCGAACCGACAGCATGAACATCAGACTCCCCGGTGCCGTCCGATGCCGTCGCCTGGTTGAGTCTCAAGTGAGGAGAGGCCGCATAGTCGTTCACGCCTTCATCTGTTCCTAGGCTTGGGGAGTCGCCAATGGCCGCTGCGCGTGCCCGATGTCGGTCGTCGGCCCAGGTCGTGTGCTGCGGCGGCGTCGGCGTCTTCCTTGAGCGGCTGGTCCGAGGGCCGGCCGGCCATGCCGCGCCGGCCGGTCATAGGGTGCCGGCCGCTCATGCGGTACCGGCCGGTCTGGCGGTACCGGTCAATGAGCGGGGCCGGGCCGCGTGAACGACGACGGCCTTCACACGATCGGCGAGGTGGCCCGGCTGACCGGACTGTCGGTGCCGACGGTTCGCTTCTACTCCGATGAGGGATTGGTGCCGCCGGTGGGCCGGTCACCTGGTGGATACCGTCTCTATGATGACGCGGCGCTGTGCCGGCTGGAACTGGTCCGGACGCTCCGTGATCTCGGTGTCGATCTCGCGACGGTCACCCGGGTGCTCACGGATGCGCAGAGCCTGGCCGATGTCGCCGACCGGCAGGTCGCGGCTCTGGAGACCCAGATTCGGACTTTGCGGCTACGGCAGGCTGTACTGCGCCAGGTCGCCACTCATGGTGCGGACGCGGCCGGGATCGCGCGCGCCAACCGGCTCGCCCGGCTGACCGCCGAGCAGCGCCGTCGGACGGTGACCGACCTCATAGGCGAGACGACTCGCGGGCTCGACATGGAGCCCGGCTTCGCCGCGCACCTGCGATCGATGCTGCCGGACCTGCCGGACGACCCCACGGTCGAGCAGATCGAGGCATGGCTGGAACTGGCGCACCTCGTCAGCGACCCCTCCTTCCGGGATGGCGTTCGCCGGGCGTTCGAGCGACATGCCGCCGACCGTTCCTCCGGTGCCGACCAGGGCGACCCGGAGAGGTGGCGACAGGTCGAGCGGACCGTCGCGGAGCTGGCCGGCGGGGCCATGGCCGACGGGATCTCTCCGACCTCTGTACCGGCCCAGGCCATCGTGGAGGAACTGGTCGCCGCGTTCGCCGCCGCCCACCGGCGCGAGGATGACGCCGAGTTCCGGATCTGGCTCGCCGAACGCGTCCGTATCGGGGCCGACCCCCAGGTCTCGCGGTATTGGCGTCTGCTGGCCTTGATCAACGGCCGTCCCTCCAAGTCCGACCCGGTGCCCGCGGCCCGCTGGTTCCTCACCGCCCTCGAGGCGGCCACCGGCATCCGACCCGATCGCTAGTGTCCCGCGCCGGAGATCCGTCGGGTGAGTCATGTCGGTTTCTACACCAGGCACGGCTCCCCACCCCCCGGCCACATACTGGAGAGGGCCAACACCTGGCGCGGCACACCAGCGCGGCCACCACAAGCCTCCACCAGGCACGGCTCCCCACCCCAGGCCACATACTGGAGGTGATCGGCGCCGGGTCGGCGGGTCGTGGTACGGCGATGCCGGCGCCTGTTACGGCGCCTGAGCCGGTGCACGTTCGTGGACAGCGCATCAGGTTCTTTCACATGGCCGCCACCCGTCTCGGCGCCGCCGGCGCAAGGACCCCGCTCTCCCTGTTGTGGGAGGGCGGGGTGACTCGGCGCGCCGGGGCCATCCTCCTATGGGGTGGGGTGGTGCCGAAGGGCCTGAATGAACCAGTCGAACACCGGCGTGAGACTCGGCGGTGCCGGCCAGCCGTTGATCGTGGACAGCAGATGGAAGTACCGCCCGGCGCGCGGGTCGTTCGCGACCTCCAGGCGGGTCAGCAGCTTGCGGCGGTACTCGGTGCTGTCGGGGTGGCCGAACGTCGTCGTATACCCGGCGATGATCTCCGTCAGGACCGGCCGTGCCGCTGGTGAGCCCGGTTCGATGCCGTCGGCCTGGGCCTTCTGGACTCGCTCGCGGACCAGGTCGGTCACCTCATGGTGGAGCCCGGTCCGGTCTCCGTCCGCCCTTTCGGCCGCCTGATGTTCGGCCATGCGGCGGACACCGGCCCTGAAGCCGGGGTCCTGGATCAAGGCGGACAGTTCCGCGTAGGCCTCCAGTTGCGCGGGAGACGGCTCGGCGGGCATCTCAGGGACGGCCGACCTCATCATGGCGACGAAGTCGGGGTTGGCGTCCAGATCGCCGAAGATCTCGTCGACGAAGCCGTTGACGAGGCGCTTGCCGTCCTCAGCGGACGGTGTCGCTTGTCGGGACATGAGAAATCCTTCTTCCAAGAGGGCCGGATTCGATCGTGGTGGTGAGAGGGAACGCGCTCCAAGCGAGTGCTCGCCGTTCGCAGCACCGATCCTGGGGCCTCTGGTTACCTGAGACTCAAGCCCGAGAAGGTCGCGCCGGTCATCGCGTCAGCTCGCAAGGCGCTTGACCCCCGGATTCGCGACCGCACCCATCACGGTCGGCGCGCGGCGAGGTAGGCCCATACTCTGTGGCCGGTCGCCGGGGCGCCCTGGAAGCCGGCGCGTTCGGCCAGCGCGGTCACGATGGCCAGCCCACGCCCGCCTTCCGCGCAAGCGATGTCCGCCCGGCCATGGTCGCCGAACGCCGGGACGCCGGCCCCGCCGAGGTCGTAGACGGTGACCATGACGCCCACCGCTCTAACGGAGGCGCCGAGCGGTCGACGGCGGGGCGAGTCGAGCGCGATCTCCACGGTGAAGTGGCCTTCCGGCGATCCGCTCCGGGTGTGGCGGACGGCGTTGCCGGCCAGCTCCCCGACGACCAGTTCGGCATCGTCGGCGAACGGCGTGCCGCCGAGCAGGAACCGGGTGAAGCGCCTGGCTTCCGCGGCCTGGTCCAGCGCGCCCGGAAAGACGCGCCGCCAGACCAGAATCTCCGGGCCGAGCCGCACGGCCTCGTCGACCGGCACGGCGCGTGAAGGGTGACCGGCGTACGACAGGCCGGGCGGCGCGATCCAATCAGCGGCCTCGTCAACCGGCACGGCGCGCGAGGGATGACCGGCGTACGGCGGGCCGGGCGGCGCGACGTCTTCGGCGGCCACGCGCGGCGCCTCGTCGCTGGAGTCGGTTCTCGTGGACACGAGCCACAACGATCGCCGAGCGAGCACGCATCTCCGATCCCACCTTCCTCCACGGCGATCTTTCAGGCGAAAGGCCCGATGACGTGCGCGAACACAGGTGTTCGCCTGATCACCACCCGGCAGAACCCACCGACATCCCCCGGCTTTCCTCATTCTCCGTAGTCAACAAGACACTTTCCGTATAAGTTCTGTGATCCGGGAACCTGTTCGAGTCGTAGTCGGGGAGGCTGACGGCCATGTCGGGCGAGGGAGTTCACGTCCTGCTGGAATGCCGGCGTCGCGGCGAGGCACTGCGCGCCATGGGCTACACCGTCGACCAGATCGCCGACCTGTTCTCGGTCTGCTATGACGTCAGCCGGTTGCGCCTGTACCGGTACGCCTACGGGCTGACCGCCGCCGAGGCCGCCGCGCGGTACAACGACCTCGACCCAGCGGGCACCGCCGCGCTGCGCGAGTCACGACTGTACGAGTTCGAGCACTGGCCTCAGCGCGGAATGCGCCCGACGGCCCGCACCATCGCCCTGTTCGCGCACGTCTACCGGACCGCCGCCCGCCGCCTGGTCAGCGACCGGGTCTACGCCTCCTACAGCGTCCGCGACCGCGACCTCATCGACCGCACCGACCACCGTTCGTCCCATACCGCCCAACGGCCCTCTGCCGCCCCCGTCGCCATCTCGGGGCATGTCACCATGGGTCAGGAAGTGGAAGCGGCACGCCCGGCGGTCCCGGTTCCCGGCTTCAAGGATTGCGCCGCGCTGCTGCGTGCCCTCACAGCCGAGGAGGCCGATGTGAAGCGCCGCGATCTGCTGTTCGAGCTCGCCCTCGCACTCGGCGGCACCCCCGCCCTGGCGCTGCTGCGCCACCTGTCCCCACCGGAGAAGGACCGCCTGGCCACCGCGATCCGTTCCTCCACCCGGGTCGACGCCGCCACCGTGGAGCTGATCGAGAAGCTCACCGCCCGCTGCCGCCGCCTGGACGACGAGTTCGGCCCCGCCAAGGTTCTGCCCGTCGTCGAGGGCCAGCGCACCCTCGTCGCCGACCTGCTCCACCGCGAGTCACTAGTCCCCGGCCTGCGCGACCGCCTCATCCGCGCCTACGCCGAACTCAGCCAACTCGCCGGCTGGCTCCACCACGACCTCCTCGACCACCCCGGAGCCCGCCGCCGCTACCAAGAAGGCCTCACCGCCGCCCACCAGATCCGCGACCCCACCCTCATCGCCTACCTCCACACCTGCCTGGCCAACATGTCCCGCTTCCTGGGTCACACCGGCGCAGCCCTCGACCACATCTACGCCGCCCAAGGCTGGGCACAACAAAGCCCGAGCACCCTGCTCCGATCAGTACACGCGGTGAGCCTTGCGCGAATCCTGGCCGCGCACGGCAACGTCCTGGACAGCGAACACGCACTTACCCGATCACGGCAACTGCTGGAACACCCCAGGACCGAGGCCGATCCCTCCTACCTCTACTGGTGGACGCCCACCGGAGTGCGACGGCACACCGCCTATTGCGCGATCGCCTGGAAACGTCCCGATGAGGCAATCGACTCGGCACAGCAAGCCTTGTCGGCAACCGCGATCAGTCCCCTGATGCGCGGGGAAACCCTGCTGTTCTACGCCGAGGCCCTGACTCAGAAGCGCGAGATACCGACCGCCACGGACAAGATCCGCCAGGCAGCACGCATCACCGTCAGACACAGTTCCGGACGCCTCGCCGACATCGTCAGCCAAACCCGCGCCCGCCTCGAACCTTGGGCCACCAACAAACACGTCCGCGCCCTAGACGAGGAACTCGTCTCCCTAGGCATCCCTCCCCCTCAGATACCTGGAAGGGTGAGGAGTATGGCAGCACCGAGGAAGTATGCCCCTGAGCTGCGGGAACGTGCTGTCCGTATGGTTTTCGAGCCGCGTGCGGCCGGTGAGGGAGCGGGCGTGCCGGCGCGTTCCCGAGTCGTACCACCTGGTCCTCGACGGTCCGCAAGCCGTCGACCGCGTCAGGCGTGCAGTCGGTAGGCTCCCCGGCGTGAACAGCGTCGAGGAAGAGCTCTCCTGACCGCAGGCCGCCCGTCAGGCGGCGCCGAGATGACGACTCATCCGGTGAACCGGCGGTAGCGGTTGAACGGGCGGCAGGACAGAGGTCACTCTCCGGTCTGTCGCTGGTGCAGGTACCAGGCCGCGATCGAGTACGGCGGTGCCGCGGCCGGGGAGCGGGCGGCATGCTCGACGATCGCGTCCCGTATGAAGCGCGGGTCGGCGGGCCGGGGGTATGCCGCGTGAATCGGCTGGAGCACCGAGACGCCAAGGTCGGTGAAGTGGCCGGCATCGGTGAAGACACCTTTGTGGGTCAGGTAGGTCAGTAGTCCGCGCCGGTCGGCGATGCCCAGGGAGGAGTGCAGGGCGATCGCTTCCCACACCCGGTCGACGTCCGCCGCGGCGATGCCGTGCTCGGTCAGCACGGATGCCGCCAGATCGGCGCCTTCCACTTCGAAGCGGGCCTGGCCGGTGGCGAGGGTGCCCAGCCCCAAATCGTGCATCGCGCAGGCGGCGAAGAGCAGGTTCTCGTCGTAGGCCGCGTCGTTCAGACAGCCCTCCTGCTCGGCCAGCAAGCGGGCGAACAGGAAGCTGCGGATGCTGTGGTCGGCGATCGGTGTGCTCTCGGACTTCTGTACAAGGGCGAGACTCGCGTCGGCCAGCGACCCCGTGGGAAGAGCGAGCATGTCGTTCATGCCCCGACCGTATGAGCGCGGCGCGACAACGAGAAGCGGCCTGAGTGCCGTCCATCGCCAGGATCGGGCCACGGCTTCGACGAACCGATCAGCACCACGTGGTGGTCCTCGTCCTGCCCGGTGCGCCGGCGATGCTCAGTGAGATGTGAGTGATCGCGTCCAGGGCCGCACCACGCCTCGTCCTTGATGGACGACACCCCGCGGCACGGCACCGCGTCCGCCGGCGTGCGGGAAGGTACGTCCGGCGGCTTCAGCGCCCGGTCCGGGCCGGGCGGTACCGGCTGCGGAAGGCGGCCGGTGTGGTGCCGGTGCGCTGGCCGAAGTATTTGACGAAGTTGCTGGTGTCGAGGAAGCCGAGGCGCACCCCGATGCTCGCGACGGGTTCGTCGCCATGGGCGAGGAGGCGTTTGGCCTCCAGCACGACCCGACGGTCGATGAACTCCTTGGCGCCGACGCCGGCCGCGGCGAGCGCGGCCCGGGTCAAGGTGCGCGGCGAGTACCCGAGGACGCGCGCGTAGTGGCCGACGTCGCGGGCCCAGGTGAAGTTGGTCTCGACGGCGGCGCGGAAGCGCTGGAAGGTTTCCGTGTGCTCGGCCGGCGGGGTGCCCGCGGGTGCGGCCGAGTGGGTCAGGCGCAGCAGAAGCACGGCGAGCAGTCGCTGGAGGATGGCGGAGCGGGTGGGCGCCGGCACGCGCGTGGTGCCGTATTCGTGCGCGAGGTGGTCGAGGGCCCGGCGCAGGGCTGGGGCGTCCTCTGCGGTGATCTGCCACAGGGTGCGTCCGAAGGGGTCGTCGAGGCGGACGTCGGTGGCGGTGGCGGGGTCGAGGAAGTCGGGCCGGAACAACACCAGAGTGCCGGTCGACGCGCTGAGGTCGCCGAAACGCTGTACCTGGGCGGAGCGGACCCACAGCCAGGTGCCGTCGGTGACGGCGTGGTCGGTGAAGTCGACCATGTGCCACAGCAGCCCCTGTTCCACCGTGAGGAGCAGGTGGAAGTCCGGGCGCTGTGCGCGGCCGGCTCCCTCGGCGTCCCGCGCGCCTTCCGCCTCGCCGTGGCGATGCATGCGACGGCGCAGCTCGGCGATCGTCATCACCTCGACACCGACCGCGCCGGCCTCCGACGGGACGTACTGGATCTCCGGGATCGCTTCGTGTCCGTTTTTCACCACGACGAGACCTCACCGTACCTGGGCGGCACCTTTCGCGGCTCCTACGTTTGAAATCGGCCGAGAGCATACGTGATGGCAAGAACGGCGCGGCTCCCGGCCGATATCGATGACCGACTTCTACCAAATGTCGGGATACCCGAACGGCAGACCGTGTCCGTCCGACGTACGGGTTCGACGCCTACCGCGGCTGATGCCGCGGCCTGGGCCCTGCGCTGCGGGGGTGGTGCCGGACTCCACCGGCGCCGCCACCGGCCTGGTCGCGCTGAGCCGCCAGGCTCCCGGACGCGCCCTGGAACCGGCTCACCGAGGCCCTCGACCGGCACCTGGCTCCCACCTCCGCCTGACCACCCACGGAACCACCACAACAGATCACGACAGATCACGAAGGAAACCACCGCAATGACGAACATCGCCGTCTTCGGCGCCAACGGCACCATCGGCTCCGCCATCGTCCGCGAGGCCCTCGGCCGCGGCCACACCGTCACCGCCGTCGTCCGCGACCGCGCCAAGGTCACCGAACGCCACGCGAACCTGACCGTCACCACCGGCGACGTCCTCGACACCCATTCGGTCGTCGCCGCCGCGAAGGGCCAGGACGTCGTCGTCAGCGCTGTCGGCGGCGGTGACGGCCCCGGCCACATCGCCACCATCAAGCCTGCCGCCGTCGCCCTCACCGAAGGACTGCGGATCCTCGGCGAGCAGGCACCCCGCCTGATCACCGTCGGCGGCGCCGGCTCCCTGCGCACTCCCGACGGCAAGCAGGTGTGGGACGCCCCGGGCCTGCCCGACTTCCTGCTGCAGATCATGCACGCCCACGGCGACGCCCTCGACTACTACCGGACCGTCACAGACGTCGACTGGACCAGCATCAGCCCCGCGGCCATGATCGAGCCCGGCACCCGCACCGGCGACTACCGCACCGCCCTGGACGACCTCGTCATCGACGGCGACGGCAACAGCGCCATCTCCGTGGAGGACTACGCGGTCGCCCTCCTCGACGAGATCGAGCGGCCCGGCCACCGCCGGCGGCGCTTCGCCGTCGGCTACTGACCGACAGGCGCACAGGCGTCTGGCCCGCCACTCCCCATGGGGAGTGGCGGGCCTGTTCGAGAGGGGCGGCGCCGATCTCGCCGCCGCCGTACTGAACGGTCTTGGCGCTGCGGCCCGGGGATGTCGACAAGGGCCGGGAGGCCATCGCTCCACACGCCACTCGCAGACCCCGAGGGAATGGGCAGGGCGATGGGCGGATTCCTGGGCGTTCGGACAGGACCATCCCCGGAAGGGAGTTGTCGGATGGTCCAAGTCGGGAAGTCAGTCCTGGCGGACCTGCCCGAACCGGCTGCGGTAGTCCTGAGGAGACACGCCCAGGGCTTTGACGAACGCGCGTCGCATTCGCTCGTCGTCACCGAAACCTGTTCGCCTTGCGACGAGACGCACGGGATCACGCGTCGCCTCAAGAAGGCGCCTTGCGGCTTCGAGCCGGAGTTTTTCGACGGCCCGTGCCGGGCTCTCCCCGGTTTCGCGGACATAGACGCGAGCGAAGTTCCGGGGGCTCATGTGGGCGGCGTCGGCGAGTGCCTGAACGGACAGATCGGTGTCGAGGTTCGCGCGGATCCAGTCGTGCAAGTCGTCGAACCGGCCCCGTACGTCCTGCATCTGCTGTCGCAGTTCGATGCTGAACTGGGACTGCCCGCCGGGCCTCTTGAGGAAGAGGACCATCGAGCGCGCGATATTGAGGGCCGTTTCGCGGCCGAGGTCGTTCTCGATCATCGCCAGCACCATGTCGATTCCCGCGGACACACCGGCTGACGTCCAGATCCGGCCCGAAGTGACGAAGAGCGCGTCGGGGTCCACGCTGACGGTGGGGTGCTCGCGCTCAAGTCGGCGGCAGAACGCCCAGTGTGTGGTCGCTTCCCGCCCGTCGAGCACGCCGAGTTCGGCGAGAACGAACGCTCCGGTGCAGATGGAGCCGAGCCGGCGCGGCTGGGCGAGGTGCTCGGCCAGGCAGGAACGCAGTGCGGCCGTAGAGGCCGGCGGCAGTCTCAAGTCGCTGCCCGACACCAGCAGGGTGTCGACTCCGTGGAGGACGGCATCGTCCAGCCGTGTGGTCTCCAGCCGCACGCCCGTGTCGGTGGTGACGGCTCTGCCGTCCGTAGAGGCGAGGACGACATCGTAGGCGGGAGGGCCGTCCAGGAAGTTCGCCTCGCTGAACGCTTGCAGCGGGCCGGCGATGTCCATGAGCTTCGCGCCGTCGTAGGCGACCACGACGATCTTCCGGATGTCTCCGACCGCAGCCGTGGCCGTTTCTGAGGGCATACTGCATTTTATGCCATGGCTTCGCACCGTCCACGATGAGCACGCTCATGCCGCGCCCGGCCGCCGCCCGGCAGGACGACGGAACCGCGGGGCCTCGGAAGGGTCCCTGCGCACGCCGGCCGAGGCCAGGTGGCGATCACCGCAGGGCAGGACGGGAAGCTTACGCGGGCACGTCCCGCGCGATCTCGATGAGTTCGCCGGTGTTCATCTCGTAGAAGAACCCGAAGAGCTTGGTGGACTTCGGCACGGCGGGGTGGCTCCGGAGCAGGGCGAGGTCGTACTTGATCGACTCGTCGAAGTGCGGAATGGTCAGGGCATCCCGGCGGAAAGCGTCAGAGATGTCCACGTTGTGCTCGTCGCGGTACCGGTTGATGAGCTGGTCCGGCCGGAACGCCGTCGCACCGCAGAACGAGTGGTGCACCACGACGACGGTCGTGAAGTGGAACAGGTAGTCCATGGTCGCGACCGCCTGCAGCGCGTCGACCGCACGCCCACCGGCGTTCGCCAGAGAGAACAGCGTGCGTGTATGGCCGACCCGGTTGCCGTTCTCGTCGAGGACGTTCTCGCCCGGGAAGACCTCGTCCCCGAAGTGCTCGGCGACCGCGTCGGGGATGTCCGCCGCTCGCGGGTCGAAGCAGTGAACGACCATGGTCTTCATGGGGATCGCCTCGTTGAATCCCTGGAAATGCTCCTGATCGAACCACGGCTGGCTGCGGAATTCGTACTCGCTGAGATCCATCTTTTCCTCACTTGACGACTGTTCGATGGGAACCTGCCAGGCCCTTCAGGGAGGGGGATCCCTGAAGATGCCGCCGCACGTGAGGGCCGGGATCGTTGTGCGGGTCGGCCAATGAAGCGCCTGGTGCCGGATATGGCGGTCGTCCGGACGCACGGCGGTGGCCGGCGACGGCCAGGAGACCGCGAATGCGCTGTCATCGGCTCGCTTCCGACTCTAAGTGGACAGCCGAATGGCGGCAATGACACGAATACCTCGAATCCTGCCATCCGCTGGTCACATCCATGGAGCGTGGCGTGATCAACGGACCATGGGGAGAGAAGGGGACGACACCCCGCGGCGCGATCAGCGTTCCGCGGCGAACGACTCGACGTAGGCCAGGGCTCCGTACAGCGCGTCACGCAGGGGTGCGGACTCGCCGGCCGCCTGGTCCAGCAGTGCTCCGCCCTGGAACGCGGCGGTGAGCAGGTGCGCGAGTGCGGCCGGGTCGGCCTCCGGCCGCAGTTCGCCGCGTTCGCGCATCTTGCTCAGGCCGCGCTTGAACAGCTCCTGCCACCGCTGGAAGCCGTCCGCCACCGCGTCCCGGTGGGCGGGCTCCGTTTTGACAACCTCGGCGGCCAGGGAGCCGAATATGCACCCGCCGCGCACCATGTCCTGCGAGGCGATGGAGGAGTCGGCCCACCGGCGCAGTGCGGCGAAGCTGTCCAGCTCGCCCAGTTCGGGCGCCTGGTGGCGGGCGACGATGGTGTCGGCCTGCCAGGCGAGCGCCGCGCGCACGAGGGACTCCTTGATGGGGAAATGGCGCGTCAACTGCGAGCCGCTGACTCCGGCGGCCGCGCGGATCTGCTCGTTGTTGGTGTTCTGCGCACCCTGTTCGTAGAACAGTCCGGCGGCCGCCTGCACGATGCGTTCGCGGGTGGCCAGGCCCTTGGCGGTCAGCTTCTGGGCCGGCGCTTCCCTGGCAGTGCTCATGTCACCATGGTACCGGAAAAAGGGCTTGACAGCCCCTTCTTGATGGTGTTCTCTCTGAGGGCGGGAAAAAAAGGGCTTGTGAGCCCATTTTTCGGCGAGGCGGCCGTCCGTCCGCAGGCGGGAGCCCTCGCCAGCCCCTCCCGAGAAACGGAGAACACCTCATGGAACGCCACCTCCTCGTGATCGGAGCCACCGGCAAGACCGGCCGCCACACCACCGAACTGCTGCTCCAGCGCGGGCACCGCGTCCGCGCACTCGTCCGCGGTCTCGACGCACGCGCCGAGCGGCTCGCCGCCCTCGGAGCCGACATCGTCGAAGGCGACGTCCTCGACCTCGACTCCCTGGCCCGGGCGGCCGAGGGAATCGACGCCCTGTACTTCACCTATCCGATCCGCCCCGGCCTCATCGACGCCACCGCGAACGTGGCCCAGGCCGCCGAAGAGAACGGCGTCCAGGCGATCGTGAACATGTCACAGGTCTCCGCCCGCCGCCACACCGCCAGCAACGCGGCACGCCAGCACTGGGTCGCCGAACGTCTCCTGGACCACTCTCAGGTCCCCGTCACCCACCTCCGGCCGACCTTCTTCGCCCAGTGGCTGATCGACACCTGGGCCGACGGAACCGGCGAACTGCGCCTGCCCTTCGCCGACGGACGCCACGCCCCCATCGCGGAAAGCGACCAGGCGAAGGTGATCGCGGCCATCCTCGAAGACCCCATCCCGCACGCCGCCCAGATCTACCCGCTGTACGGAGCCGAGGAGCTCAACCACTACGAGATCGCCGAGAAGATGTCGCGGGCGCTGAACCGCGAGGTCACCTACGTGCCCATCGAACTCGACGAATTCGCCGCCATCCTGCACGGGCGCGGCGCGCCGGACCACCTGATCCAGCACCTGCTCGCCGTGGCCGTCGACTACCGCAACGGCGTCTTCGCCGGCGCCAACGACCTGGTCAAGAGGATCGGCGGCACCGACCCCCTCGACGTCGAGACGTTCGTCGCCCAGAACCGGGCGGCCTTCGCCTCGCCCATCATCTGAACACGGGAGAAGAGCAATGAGCGTTTGGTTCATCACCGGATCGTCCCGGGGCTTCGGCCTGGAAATCGCCCGTGCCGCCCTCGCCGCCGGGCACCAGGTGGTCGCGACCGCGCGGAAGACCGAAACCGTCCGCGAGCAGCTCCCCGACGCCGGGGACGCGCTGCACACCGTGGCGCTGGACGTGACCGACCCGCGGAGCATCCAGGCGGCCGTCGACGCGGCGATCGAGCGGTTCGGGCGCATCGATGTCCTGGTCAACAACGCCGGCACGGGACTGCTCGCCGCCGTCGAAGAGTCCGACGACGCCGCGGTCCGCGCGGTGTACGAGACCAACGTGTTCGGCCCGCTCGCCGTCCAGCGCGCCGTGTTGCCGGCACTGCGACATCAGCGTTCCGGCCACGTGATCAACATCAGCTCCATCGCGGGCTTCGCCACGGCGCCGGGCTGGGGCATCTACGCCTCCACGAAGTTCGCCGTCGAAGGCTTCACCGAGACCCTCCACACCGAACTGGCCCCCCTCGGCATCCACGTGACGCTCGTCGAACCGGGCTTCTTCCGCACCGACTTCCTCGACCCCGCCAGCCTGCACACCGGCCCCGCCACCATCGACGACTACGCGGCCACCGCCGGGGCGATGCGTGCGGCCGCCGCGAGCCTGAACCACGCTCAACCCGGCGACCCGGTCAAGGCCGCGCGCGCCATTGTCGAGATGGCCGACATCACCGAGCCGCCCCTGCGTCTCCCACTCGGAGCCGACACCCTGGAGGCCTTCGGCACCAAGCTGGAAACCTTCCGCTATGAGATGGACGCCTGGCGGCATGTCGCCCTCTCCACCGATCACGACTAGGACGACAACGCCGGATCCGCCTTCTCCGGCACCACGGTCCGAAGCCCGGCGGAAGCTTCGGTCGCGCCTGGACCCTGTCGTGGGCCTCCGAGCCCGACCCTCGACGCCGTCGAGGCGCGGATGCACGGTCTGCTCACCGGGATGGGGCGGCGCGGCCTCCGCACGAACGGTGCGCGGGACACGGTCACGTGCCAGGAAGATCGAGTCCCCCGTTCCGCAGCCCTTCCGAGAGAGCGAGGGTGTCGGTCATGGCCCGACGCTGCGAGACCTACTTCCCACACGTGGCACGGATGGCCATGGTCGCTAAGGTAGTGCCACTATGACAGGCAGACACCACGTTGCGGTGCTCCTGCTGCCCGGTGTGCTCCCCCTTGAGTTCGGTATCGCGACCCAGATCTTCGCCATGGACCCTCACTACGAGCTGACCGTGTGCGCCGACACCGAGGCCGGACGAGTGCCGGGGCAGGGCTTCGCGATCACGGTCGCGGCTGGTCTCGAGGCCCTGGACGACGCCGACACCGTGATCATTCCGGGGTACGACGACATCGATACGGCCCCGTCAACCGAGCTTCTGGCGGCGCTACAGGCGGCTCACGCCCGAGGCGCCAGACTCGTCTCCATCTGCACCGCGGCCTTCACCCTTGCCGCGGCCGGGCTGCTCGACGGGCGCCCCGCGACCACACACTGGCGGCTCGCCGAGCAACTACGTCAGCGCTACCCACGCGTCAAAGTCCTGCCGAATCAGCTCTACGCCGACGACGGCGACATCCTCACCTCCGCCGGCGTGACCGCGGGAATCGACTTGTGCCTGCACCTGATCCGCACCGACCGCGGCGCCGCGGCAGCGAACACACGCGCACGCGAGCTCGTCGCGCCGCCACGGCGGCGGGGAGGCCAGGCACAGTTCGTCGACCAGTTCCGCCCCCAAGCGAGCGGAGACGAACTCGCTCCTCTGCGCCAGTGGATGCTCGACAACCTCGCGAAGCCCGTGACCGTCGACGACCTCGCGGAACGCGCCCATATGTCGCGGCGGACACTGATCCGCCGCTTCCGCAAGGAGACCGGCACCCCGCCCATGGCCTGGCTGACCGACGCACGCATCGACCGAGCACGTGAACTGCTGGAGGCGACCACCGTGCCGATCGAGCAGATCGGCCGCCTCACCGGGCTCGGCGCACCCGCTTCCATGCGGGCCGCATTCCACCGGCATCTCGGCACTTCCCCTCAGGAATACCGGACCCTGTTCCGCCACAAGGACGAGACGGTGGACGCATGACCGCCACATCTTCGCCAAAAGGCGGGCATGCATCCGAGCGGAGCGAGGGCCATTTCGGCAGGGCTAGGCTGACCGCGGTTGCCCTGTGATGGTGGAGGAGACGCCGATGACCGCCGACACAACTTTGACCCGGATCGGCCAGGCGGTGGAACTGCATCACGGCCAAGGTCAGCGTGACGCCGCTCGTGACCTGTTCGCGCAGATCTGGGAGGACATCGGCGGCGAGCAGGGCGAGCCCTTGCATGTTTGCGTCCTCGCCCACTCGATGGCCGACGTACAGGACGACGTGAACCAAGAGCTGCTGTGGGATCTGCGGGCCCTCGCCGCCGCTGACCGGGTCACCGATGACCAGGTGGCGCAGGCCGGAGTGGCCCTGCCGGTGGCCGGCCTGTACCCGTCGCTGCACCTGAACCTGGGTGACTGCTATCGCCGGCTGGGTGAGCTCGACCGCGCCCGCGAGCACCTCCAGCAGGCCCGGGCCGGGCTAGACGCGCTTGCCGACGACGGGTACGGCAAGCTCATCAGGGGCGGCCTGGAACGACTGGCCGAGCGGTTGGATGAGACCGTCTGATCCCGGCTCGCGTGCGCCCAGTGACGTCCGGGCGAACCCGGAGAGAACAGTCGAGCGGATTGACCTACTCAAACCGCCGCCCTCCCGCATGTTCGCCTGTGGACATCGCGCCGAAGCGATCGACTCGATGGTGATCGTGATCCTGCAGCGGCCGCGCAGCGCTCCTGGGCAGGATCGACGACATGCGTAGTCCCAGTAGGGTCAGGGTAGACGTGTGGGTAGGTCGTACAGACTACGCGGGATCTCAATAGGTTTCCTCACAGTCCGGAAACGATCAACTCCGCTGCGTAAGCTGGAGGTCATGGGCTTGGCATATAGAGATGAAGATCTACACCGCTTGGTCGACCAGTTGACGCCGGACCAAGCCAAGGCTGTACGGGCCGTCGTCCTCCACCTTGTCGGCGAGAACCACGGCGACGAACCGGCTGTACCCACGCTTGAGGGGGGGCGCCGCCGTCGGCTCTCCTTCGCGGGTCTCATGAAGGCCGAACCAGACCTCGCCGCTCGTTCCGAGGACATCATCCGAGCTGAGTTGGGCCGGCACACGGCGTGATCCTCTGTGATACAGGGCCGCTTGTCGCGGTCCTCAACAGCGATGACGCCGACCACAAGCGCTGTCTAGAGTTCTTGGAACACTGCGGCGGGCCTTTGGTCGTCCCCGCGCCGGTTCTGACCGAGGTCTGCTGGCTTCTGGAGTCCAGGGTCGGCCCCGCCGTTGAGGCGAACTTCCTTCGATCAGTCGCGGATGAGGAGCTTCAACTAGAGGCGCTGACATCGCAAGATCTAGACCGTATGGCTGAACTCGTCACATCATATGCCGACTTCCCACTTGGGGCGGTAGACGCCTCCGTCATCGCGATAGCCGAGCGTCTGGGAGTTCAAGACGTCGCGACGTTGGATTACCGCCACTTTCGGGTAGTACGTCCACGTCACATCAACGGCTTCGCCCTGCATCCATAGCGATAAGTGCTGGCAACAAGTCAAATATAGCCGACCTTCGGAAAACGAACGATCGATCATTGACCAGAGTGTACGAGATTCCGGGGAACCAGTTGAGTTGTTTCACGAGAACGGCCAGATCTGGAAAATATGGCTTTCCCACTCTCCGTCGAAGTCATGAGGAAAGCAGCCGGGTGGCAGGAGTTGTTTTCGATGCCCTCTGACGTGCCACCTCTGTTTCGGTGGGCCGAGTTCGAACGGCTCATGATCTCCGGCCCCAGAACATCTCCTCGACCATGACCGACCCGCTGGTGCTGGAGAAGGAGGTAGTCAGCTCATCGACGTCGGGGTGCCGGTCGGGCCCGCAGCCCGGATCGGAGGTCCATAGTTCGAAACGGACCCGTATGCGGTACGCGCCCGTGTACCCGCCGTTGATCATGAGCACGTTATCGGCGGCAGCCAGCCAATCTCCGGTGATGTCCCGCTCTTCCCATGATTCCGCGAGCGGCTTGGCGTCGGGATCCTCGACGTCGCCCGCGTCGACGATCGTGAACTCGCCGTGTTCACCGAGGGCCGAGTCTTCCATCACTCGCATCATGGTCGCCGTTGTCACTTCTCACCCTTCCTGGCATAGAGCAAGACTCCGACTTCGCGGGCGAGGCGGAGTTCGGGAAATACAGTCCGAGCGGAGCGAGGCCCATTTTCGGGCGGAGACGGTGCCGGTGTGGCGGGTTATGGGGTCGCTTCGAGGGCTTCGCGGAGGTGGGTGGCGTAGGTGGCGGCTTCGGCGTCGTCTTCGTATTTGACTCTGGGCCAGAAAAAGCCGCGCAGGCCGTCCTTCTTGTGGCGGGGGACGACGTGGGTGTGCAGGTGGGGGACGCTCTGGCTGATGCGGTTGTTCATGGCGACGAAGCTGCCCGCGGCGCCGAGGCCCTTCTCCACGGCCAGGGAGACCGCCTGGACGCGGGCGAAGTACGGTCCGAGGGCCTCCCCCGGCAGGTCGCCGAGGGTCTCGGCGTGGTCCCTGGGAATGACGAGCACGTGGCCCTTGAACACCGGCCGGACGTCGAGGAAGGCGACGGCGACCTCGTCGGCGAGGACGAGGTGGGCGGGCAGTTCCCCCTTGGCGATACGGCAGAACAGGCAGTCTCGGGCGCTCCCGGTGACGGCGGCCCCGGCGGCTTGCGGGGCGGCAGGCCCGGCGGTCCCCGTGGCGGCGGCCCCAGCGGTCTGCGGGGCGGCCCCGGCGGTCTCCGTGGCGGCGGCTCCGGCGCTCTGCGGGGCGGCGGGGGGCGTCACCAGCCGACCTTCGCGGCGCCGGACAGCAGCGCGCGGGCGATGACCATGCGCTGCACGTCGTTGGTCCCTTCGCCGATGGCCATGAGCGGGGCGTCGCGGTAGAGGCGTTCCACCACGAACTCCTGAGAGTAACCGTAGCCGCCGTGGATGCGCATGGACTCCATGGTGGCGCGCAGCGCGACCTCCGAGGCGAAGTACTTGGCCATCGCCGCCTCGGCGTTGACCGCGCCGGCCTGGGAGCGGTCGGCCGCCCAGTAGGTGAGCAGCCGGGCCGCCTGGATCTCGGTGGCCAGGTCGGCGAGCTTGAGCTGGACGGCCTGGAAGCCGGAGATGGGCTGTCCGAAGGCGTGGCGCTCCCGGGAGTAGTTCAGGGCCGCCTCGTAAGCGCACTGGGCGACCCCGACGGCGCGGGCGGCGATGTTGATCCTGCCGAGTTCCAGCGCCGACAGCACCTGTTGCATGCCGCGTCCCTCGATCCCGCCGAGCAGGGCCGAGGCGGGCACCCGGACGCCGTCGAAGACCACCTCGCAGGTCTCGGTGCCCTTGTAGCCGAGTTTGGGCAGGTCGCGGCTGACGGTGAACCCGCGGTCGGCGTCGACGAGCAGCACCGACATGCCCTTGTGCGGCGGCTCGGCGATGGAGGTCTTCACCAGGACGGGGAGGGGGTCGGCGTGCCGGGCGTTGGTGATCCAGGTCTTGGTGCCGTCGATGACGTACTCGTCGCCGTCGCGGACGGCGCGGGTCTGGATGCCCTGCAGGTCGGTGCCGGCGCCGGGCTCGGTGAGGGCGATGCCGGTGCGGCGGGCGCCGGTGGCCAGGTCGGGCAGGTAGGCGGCCCGCTGCTCGTCGGTGCCGTACCGGGCGATCATCCAGGCCGACAGCGTGTGGGAGCCGAGGACGCCGGCCACGCCCATCCAGCCCCGGGCGATCTCCTCGAAGACCAGGGCGAAGGACACCCGGTCGAGGTCGAGGCCGCCGTACTCCTCGGGGACGGTGACGCCGAACAGGCCGAGCCGCCGGAATCCCTCGACGATCTCCTCGGGGTAGCGCCCCTCGCGTTCCCATTCGGAGGCGACAGGGATGATCTCCTGGTCGACGAACTCGCGCAGGGTGCGCCGGAACATGCGCTGATCCTCGTTCAGCTCGAAGTCCATGCGGGCGTCCGATCTTGGCAGGGGGCCGGTCCCGGCCATTCCAGCACGCCCGCGCCTGCGCGCGAAGCTCAGGTCGCTCGCGAGGCGAGCCGCGGGCGGCGCAGCGTCACGATCGTCTGGGCGCCCTCCGCGTCGACGACGTCGAAGGCCCGCACGGAGCCCTGCTGCACGGTGTCCGCCATGATCTGGCGCGGGTGGGGGACGGCGTGCCGGGTCACCGTGTCACCGCTGGGCCCGCCGAGGCCGACCGCGAACTCATCGTCCTTGGGGTCGTACTCCAGGTAGGCCAGCGGCGACCGCTCGGCCTCGATCAGGTCGCCGAGGTCCCTGCTGACCACTTCGACGGTGACCTCGACGCCCTCGTAGTCGCGGGTCATCGCGTCGAAGAACTCCCGCCATTCGCCGCGCGGAAGGTCGGGCCGGCGCTCCTTCATGGCATGCCCCCTCTCTTGAGCGCGGTCCGCGGGCCGCGCCGCGTCAGATCCATGGTCGGGCGTCCCGAAGGCGGGCACATCACCCGATCGGGTAGGAGATGGGCGATCACCCTGAACCACCAAAGGGACAGATCATGTGCTATCACCTCAATGACGGATGAAACCGGGTCTCGTGGGGATGAGCCTGGTACACCCTCCCGAAAGGATCACCTTGATCGGCACCGGCCACGGCCCCGGCGGGCCCCTCTCCGCGCTCGGCCTCGACGAGCTGCGCGAACGTCACAGCGCCAAGTGGCGGGAGTACCCGCCGGAGGTGCTGCCGATGTGGGTCGCGGAGATGGACACCCCGCTCGCCGAGCCGATCGCCGCCGCGCTGCGCGAGGCCGTGGCCCGCGGCGACACCGGGTACGCGGTGGCGTGCGGCCTGCCGGAGGCCTTCGCCGCGTTCGCCGCCCGCCGCTTCGGCTGGCACACCGACCCGGCGGCGATCCGCCTGGTGCCGGACGTGATGGCGGGGATCATCGAGGTGCTGCACCTGGTGACCGCCCCGGGCGACCGGGTGGTGGTCAACACCCCGGCCTACCCCCCGTACTTCTACTGGCTGCCGCGCATCGGCCGTGAGGTCGTGCAGAGCCCGCTCACGCTCGGCCCGGACGGCTACCGGCTGGACCTCGCGGCGCTGGAGCGCGACTTCGCCGCCGGAGCCGCCGCGTTCCTGCTGTGCAACCCGCACAACCCCACCGGGCTGGTGCTCACCGAGGAAGAGCTGCACGCCGTCGCCGCGCTCGCCGGCCGGTACGGGGTGCGGGTGGTCTCCGACGAGATCCACGCCCCGCTGGTCTACGCGGGCGCGCGGCACGTGCCGTTCCCGTCGCTCGACGACCCCGCGGCGGCCCGGTCGGTCGCGCTGGTGTCGGCGTCCAAGGCGTGGAACCTGGCCGGGCTGAAGGCCGCGCTGGCCGTCCCGGGGCCGGAGGCCCGCCGCGACCTCGCCGCCATCGCCGCCGAGGTCAGCGAGAGCTCGGGGATGTTCGGCGTGCTGGCCTCCGAAGCCGCGTTCACGGCGGGCGAGCCGTGGCTGGACGCGCTGATGGCCGGGCTGAACGCCAACCGCGCGCTGCTGGGCGACCTGCTCGCCGAACGGCTGCCCGGGGTGGGATACCAGCCGCCGCAGGCGACCTACTTGGCGTGGCTCGACCTGCGGGCGCTCGGGCTCGGCGACGACCCGGCCGAGTGGTTCCTGCGCCGCGGCTCGGTGGCCCTGTACTCGGGCCTGAAGTTCGGCGCGCCAGGCCGCGGCTTCGCCCGGTTCAACTTCGCCACCCCACCCGACCTCCTCACCGACGCGATCGCCCGCATGGCCTCCTCCCTGGACGGCCCCGCCCGTACCCCCCGCCCCACCGCCCTGGACGCCCTCTGACCCTTACGAGAGCGTCCTCCCCCACTCGCCGTAGTGGGTGAACATCTCCGTGCGGCCTCGGAGGCCGTCTTCGACGGCCTCCTCGTAGCCGGGGCGGGCGTAGGCGATCGCTCGCAGGCTCCATTGACGCAACAGCGTCCGCACCCGCTTGAACCCGGCCGGGTCGTGCGCGACGTCCAGAGCCTCGTCGTACTCCGACCGGAACTGGGCGCGATGCGACGGCGGAAGCGCTTCGAAGATCGCGGCAGGGTCCTCCCCAGGATCACGGGGCGCGACAGGTTCCAGAGGCGGAGCGGTCATGCCGGCCAGTCTCAGGTGTCGATGAAGCCGGGGGGGACCATGACGCGGAGGCCGTTGGGGATGGCCTTGATGGTGAGGGGGGTGCGGAGCAGGACCTCGCCGTCCACGTCGGCGGCGAGGGGGGGCTCGGTCTCCAGCAGCATCTCGGTGCCGGTGACGAACGGGCCGCCCGCCAGGCTGCGCCAGCGGCCCCCGGCGGCGCGCACCAGGGTCTCGGCGAGCAGCCGCAGCCGCTTGCCCGAACCGAGCTGGTAGGCGACCAGGCGGCGGTTGTCGATGCTGATGTCGCGGGCGATCTGCCAGCCGCCGTGGTAGCGCCCGTTGGCGATGTTGAGCTGGTGGGTCAGCAGCTCGTGGCGGCGGCCGTCCACGGTGATGTAGGCGCGGAACGGCTCGTGGCGGGGCAGGACGGTGAGCGCGGTGAGCGGGTAGGCCGCGCGGCCGAGCATCCGCTTGAGCCACGGCCTGACCGTGCCCGCCACCTCGACCGACACCCCGAAGCTCGCCAGGTTGGCGAACGGCTGGTCGCCCGCCATGCCGAGGTCGATGTCGGCGACCTTGCCCCTGCTGAACACCCTGACCGCCATGGCCAGGTCGAGGGGCAGGCCGAGGCTGCGGGCGAAGTTGTTGGTGGTGCCGAGCGGGAGCACCCCGAGGGCGACGTCCCGGTGGGCGACGTGCTTGACCGCCGAGCTGAGCGTGCCGTCGCCGCCGCCGACCACGAGCAGGTCGGGCTGGAGGTCCAGGGCCTCGTCCAGGATCTGCGGCAGCCGCGAGGGGTCCATGACGGCGTAGGTGCGCAGCGGCCGGAAGCCGTCGGCCTGCATCAGCCGCAGCGCCTCGAAGTAGCGGTGGCGGCCCCGGCGGGACCGGGTGTTCACCACAAGGACCACTCTGCGCAGATCGCGGATCGCCCTGGTGTGTTCCGCCTTGGTCCGCAGCTCGCTCACCGATCACCCGTCCCGTAGTTTCCGTCCGGGACATGCTATGCGGGCGGGGAAAACGAACGGGACGGGCGCGGCGAGGCCGCGCCCGTCCCGGGTGGCGGCGGCCGGCTCGCGGGCCGGCCGCCGCTCTATATGGTCATCCGTGCCGATCTACTTCTTCGGCGCGGTGAACTGGGCGATCACGCCCAGGTTGCCCGGCAGCGGCGCGATCAGCTTGACCTGCGCGCCGAGCTGCTTGCCCTCGTCGCCGGGGTTGCCGGTGCCGAGGGTGAAGCCGTTGACGGTCTCGCCGTACAGGTCGGTCGCCGGGGTGCCGTCGGCGTTGACGATCCGCACCGAGTACGGCTGGTCGCCCTTGGAGGGGACGACCACCGATCCGTCGCGGAACCGGTAGTACAGGCCGTCCTCGCGGGACTCCAGACCGGGGTACCAGCCCTTGGCGTCGGTGAAGGCCTTTACCGGCTCCTGGGGCTTGAACGAGGTGCACGCCTCGACGAACGGCGCCGACTCCAGGCACTCCTTGAAGGAGTAGGTCTTGTTGAAGCCGAACGCCGCGTTGGAGGCCTGCGGGCGGGAGGGGATGTTCTTGGTCACGCTCGGGTCGACCTCGGCGGCCTTCCCGGTGCGGCGCAGCGGGTCGAAGTGCGAGTCGACCAGCAGCAGCTGGCCCTTCGCGCCGGCCGACGGCAGCGACCAGATGTTGGACGCCGCGTTGTTGTAGCCGAGCGAGGTGTCACGCAGCCAGACCAGCATGCCCGGGGCGTTGTAGGGGACCTTCTCGACCTTCCAGGCGCCGTCACGGTTCCAGGTGGTGTCGTAGGTGTAGCTGAGGCCCTTGTCGAAGCCGTCCAGGTTGCGCCACTCGGCCAGGTAGTACTGGGCGCTCTTGAGGGCTCCGGAGTGCTGGGTCCAGCCGGCGCCGGTGGTGTCGACGAAGGTGCCGACGGTGGCGGTCCAGCCGTTGGCGCCCTGCTCGACGTCGTCGCTCCACACGGTGGTCGCGCCGCTGGTGATCGACAGGTCGTCGACGAACCAGCCGCGCTCCTCGGCGGCGGCGTCGGTGGCGTAGCGCAGGCGCAGCTTGACGCTCTTGCCGGCGAAGGGCGCGAGGTCGGCGTAGTAGTGCTGCCAGCCGCCGGAGTCGCCGGTCAGGCCGTACTTCTTGTTGCCGTAGTCCTTCATGCGCTTGTTGGGGTCGGCGTAGTCGTCCCCGGTGGAGACGAGCGAGCCGTCCTCGCCGTAGATCTTCTGCTCGGACCAGGTGGCGCCGCCGTCGGTGGAGACCTCGACGAAGCCGTAGTCCCAGTCCTGCTCGATGGTGTAGTCGTTCCAGAAGCGGAACTTGGTGTCGGTGCCCGCGGGGACGGTCACGTCGCGGGTGATCCGCACGTCGGCCCAGTCCTGGTCGTTGCCCGACCACCACACCTTGCTGCCGCTGTGCGGGGTGGTGAGGACCACGTCCTTGTCGGGCAGGTTGAGCCGGACGCCGTCCTCGGTGAGCTTCGGCGTGCGCGAGGACTGGCCGACGGTGAGCAGCTTGGTGCCGTCACCGGGGTTGAGCACCTTGGGGTTGGCCCAGCCCAGGACCCACTTGTCCCACAGGCCCATGTGGATGGGCATCGACTGGAAGATCGGCCCGGAGTGCGAGCCGGTGGACATCAGGTCCCAGAACTCCACGTCGCTGTCGCCGGCGCCGGTGGCGTCGTACAGGTCCGGCAGGCCCAGGTCGTGGCCGTACTCGTGGGCGAACACGCCGACGCCGGAGTCCTCCGGCTGCACGATGTAGTTCGAGATCTTGATGCTGGTGCCGGGGATGGTGTAGCCGCCGGGGATCGCGCTGGAGTGCGCCCAGATCGCGAAGGTGCCCTGCGCGCCGCCGCCGCCGGACTTGTCCTCACCGGCGTGCACGAGCACGAGGTGGTCGATGACGCCGTCCGGCTCGTTGTAGTTGCCGTCGCCGTCGGCGTCGGAGGTGTCTTCCTTGTCGTAGTCGGCCCACGGGAAGCTCGGGTTCTGCTGTGCCAGGATGTTCACCGCGTCGACGCCCATCTGGGCGGTGCCGCGCGGGTTGTCCGGGTGGCCGGAGCTGTCCTGGATGGCGGCGCCGCAGGCGCCCGCGCCGTACCAGGCCTCGGAGTGCGGGACCTTGATCCAGCCCAGGGCCTCACCGGTGACGGTGTAGGCGCCCTTGGACATCTCCTCGTACATGTTCTTCATGGTGTAGCCGGAGATGTCGATGCCCGGCTTGCCGTCGCGAGGGTCCTTCAGGTCCGTGCGGACCCGCTGGGTGATGCCCTTGCTGGAGTAGAGCATGTTGTTGTAGTGGGCGTTGTTGAAGTCCTTCACCCACATCGAGTTGTTGTCCTTGCCGCCGCCGGCGGCGGTGGCGGGGTTCGGGATGGTGTTGTGCAGCGGCCCGTTCACCTTGGTTCCGGGCGGCTCGGTGACGCAGACGTCCGGCTCGTCGGTGCTCTTGGGGTGGCTGAAACCCGAGAAGTCGTCGTTGGCGTTCTCGTTGAACTCGACCAGAAGGGTGAGCAGTTTGGCCTGCTGGGTGACCTTGGCCTTCTTGTACAGGAACTCGAAGGGGTTCTTGCCGGTGCGGACGGCCGTGTGCTCGCGCTTGGTGAGCTCACGGGCGGCGACCGGGTTGCCCAGGGAGAACTTGTGGTCGATCTCCTCGGCGGTGGGCACGTCGCGGCGCCGCTTGGCCGCTCCGGTGTCCACCTTCTCCTCCGCCTTCGAGGCGCTCTCGCTCTGAACCCTCGGGGGCGCGTAGTTGATGTAGTAGTCGCTCGCGCTGGGCTTATATTTGGCGACCGAGGTGTCACCGGGTGCCGCGGCACCCGTGACCGCGAGGCCCGCCGCCGCCAGTCCGAGAACCGGCAGCGCGGCGACGAGACGCCTGACTCTGCGTGACAACGAGGTTTCCTCCTCCGCCCGGGGTGTCCGGGCGACGTCAAGGCGTGCCGTGAATGGACACGCCAACGGTGGAGATCTGCGGCGCTTAGCCAACGAACGCCCCAGATTCGGCAAAGCGGACGTTAGACGAAAAGGTAAAGGAGTAGTAAAGCCGACAGCGGATGTTGCGAAATCGTCATCCTGGCGAGTCCGATCCGATTGCGGTTTCCGGGGGTTCCGCCCCGCTCCTGTCGCGGTTTCCGGGCATCCGGCCCCTCGTCCCACCCCAGGTGCACATCACTTCGGCGCTTTCGCACCGGCCCTCCGGAGCCGGGGCGGGGGATTCCGGTCCGGCTCGGCACGCGCGGCCGGAGAACGTACAGTCACAGACGTGAATCCCGTTGACTCCCTCATCGACGCGCTGCCCTCCGGCCGGGTTCTGACCGATCCGGACGTGGCCGGTTCCTACGCCCGCGACCAGACCTTCCTGGAGCCGGGCAAGCCGCTGTGCGCGGTGGCGGCGCAGACGCGCGCCGACGTGGTGGCCACCATGCGCTGGGCGAGCGAGCACCGCGTCCCGGTGGTGCCCCGCGGGGCGGGCACGGGGCTCGCGGGCGGGGCGACGGCCGTCGAGGGCTGCGTGATGCTGTCTCTGGCCCGCATGACCGCCATCCGCGAGCTGTCCCCCGCCGACGAGGTCGCCGTCGTCGAGCCCGGCGTGATCACCGCCGACCTCGACCGGGCCGCCCGGGCGCACGGCCTGATGTACGCCCCCGACCCCTCCTCCTACGAGATCTCGACGATCGGCGGCAACCTGGCCACCAACGCGGGCGGGCTGCGGTGCGTGCGGTACGGCGTCACCCGCGACTCCACGCTCGGACTTGAGGTCGTGCTGGCCGACGGCAGGATCCTCGCCACCGGCGGGCGCACGATCAAGGGCGTCACCGGCTACGACCTCACCGGGCTGTTCGTCGGATCGGAGGGCACGCTCGGCGTCATCACCGCCGCCACCCTGCGGCTGCGGCGGGCGCCGTCGGTCCCGCCGGTCACGATCGCCGCCGAGTTCCCCTCGCCGCGCGCCGCCGGGGACGCCGTCGCCGCGATCGTCGCCGCCGGCTGCCAGCCGCTGCTGCTGGAGCTGATGGACCGGGGCACCCTGGAGGCCATAGACGCCTGGAAGAACATCGGCCTGGACCCGGGCGTGCGGGCCATGCTGATCGCCCAGGCCGACGGGCACCTGCCCGGCGACGCCGCCGAGATGGAGCGGCTGTGCGAGGCCAACGGCGCGGGCTTCGTCGCGGTGTCCTCGACGCCGGAGGAGACCGAGGAGCTGATCGGGCTGCGCCGGCTGGCCTACACCGCCAAGGAGCGGCTGGGCGCCTGCCTGGTGGAGGACGTCTGCGTCCCCCGCTCGGCGCTGCCCGACATGATCACCCTCATCGAGGAGGCCGCCGCCCGGCACGGCGCGCACATCTGCACGGTCGCGCACGCCGGCGACGGCAACCTGCACCCGGTGTTCATCTTCGACCGCGGCCTGCCCGAGCCGCCGCCCAACGTCTGGGCCGCGGCCGACGAGGTCTTCCGCGCGGCGCTGGAACTCGGCGGCACGCTGACCGGCGAGCACGGCGTCGGCCTGCTCAAGCGCCGCTGGCTCGGCCTGGAGAGCGGTCCGCTCGTGACCGAGGTGCAGCAGGGGATCAAGCGCGTGTTCGACCCCCTCGGCATCCTCAACCCCGGCAAAGCGATCTGACAGCGCCCTTTACCTGGGGCCCCACTGGTACCGTTCATCACGCGAAGTGCTGACATATCGCTTTATCGGGGGTCTGGGGTGGCACAGGGGCTCACGGACGAGGACCCGCGCCGGCTGGGCGCCTACGAGATCGTCGGCCGGCTGGGAGACGGCGGCCAGGGGGTGGTCTACCTCGGCCGCGCCGGCGCGGGCGAGCCCGTGGCCATCAAACTGCTGCACGCCCGGCTGTCGGGGGACGCCGAGGCGCGCTCGCGGTTCCTGCGCGAGGTGTCGGTCGCGCAGCGGGTGGCGCGGTTCTGCACCGCCTCGGTGCTGCACGCCGACCTGGCCGGCAATCAGCCCTACATCGTCAGCGAGTACGTCCCCGGCCCGTCTCTGCGCCAGCTCGTCGACCGGGAGGGCCCGCGGCGGGGCGCCGCGCTGGACCGCCTGGCGGTCTCCACGGCCACCGCGCTCGCCGCCATCCACCGCGCCGGCATCCTGCACCGCGACTTCAAGCCCGCCAACGTGCTGATGGGCCCGGAGGGGCCGGTCGTCATCGACTTCGGCATCGCCCGCGCCCTGGACGCCCCGGGGGCCACCGCCACCGGCGACACCCTCGGCACGCCGTCCTACCTCGCGCCCGAGCAGCTCGCCGGCGCGGCGGTCACCCCGGCGGTCGACGTGTTCGCCTGGGCCGTGACCATCGTCTTCGCCGCCACCGGGCGCCCGGCCTTCGGCGCGGACTCCATCCCGGCCGTGATCAACCGCATCCTCAACGAGGAGCCGGACCTCACCGCCCTGGACGGTCCACTGCGCCCGCTGGTGGCCGCCTGCCTGGCCAAGGACCCGGCCCGCCGCCCGCAGGCCGACGACCTGGTCGCCCACCTCCTGGGCCGCCCCTCCCCCGCCCCGAGCAGCGCCTTCGCCGCCGACCACGGGCCCGTCCCGGGTCCCGCAGCCGCCGGGCCCGGCCACGCTCAGGCACCCGCCGGGCAGGCGCCCGGCCACGCTCAGGGTCCCGCCGGGGCGGCGCCCGTCCATGGTCAGGGAGGCGGTCCCTCGGGGCCCGCGGCCGGCGGGCCGGGCCGGGCGGCGGGTGATCCGCGGCGTCCGGGCGCCACCCGGCACGGCGGCAAGCCGCGCGCCGGGCGCACGGCCGCCCTCGCGATCGCCTCCGGGCTGGCCGCGGCGGTCGTGACCGCGGGCACCGTCGTGCTCGCGCAGTCGGGCTCCTTCGGCAACCAGGCCGCGCCGGCGAGCACGGCGTCGCCCGGCGCCGGGCCCACCGTGGACGCGACCGTGGGCGGGGTGGAGTCGCCCTCCGAGCCGCCGCCCGCCTCGCCGTCCCGCACCCGGCGCGCCACCCCCACGGCCAGGGCGGGCGCCACCGGCCTGCCCGCGCCGCCGTCCACCGGCCCCCGGCACTCCGCCACGCCCTCGCGCGGCCCCTCCGCGGCGCCGTCGCGCACGCCGACTCCGAAGGCGACGCCCACCCCCAAGCCGTCCCCGTCGCCGACCAAGAAGCCCTCCCCCAGCGCCAGCCCCAAACCGTCCGCGACCCCGAAACCCTCCCCCAAGCCGAACCCGTACACGGCGGCCGGGGTGTGCGGCTCCGGCTACAAGGCCGTGGACTCCCACTCACTCGGATCGGCCACCGTCTACCTGCTCTACAGCGGCGCCGCAGGCAAGAACTGCGTGGTCACGATGGGAAAGTACGTCACGCCGCAGAAGGTGAAGATGGGCGTGCTGCTCCAGGTCAAGGGCGGCGCGACGGGCTCCGACAGCGGCTCCTACACCGCCTACGCGGGCCCGGTCCGGGTCGCCGCCAAGCAGGTCTGCGTCATCTGGGGCGGCTCCTACGGCACCGCCTCCTGGAAGAGCGGCTGGTCCCACTGCGGCTGACGCCGCGCCGCGTCCCCGCCCGAGTCCTTCCCCGCGGCCTGGTCCGCCCTTCCCGGCGGCCTGGTACGCCCATCCCGCGACCTCCTCCACGGCCATCCCGGCGCCTCATCGGCGGTCCGGCCGGCGGCGCGGGCCGAAGATCCCCCCGGCGGGCCCGGGTGTCGGGGCGGTGTACTACGTTCTGAGCCCAGGCACCGAGTACGGGCGCCGGGCGCGACCGCCCGGGACGCCCTGCCGGGGCGGCGACGACGCGGAGGAGGTGGCGGATGGGCGTGATCGGCGGCCGGCTCGACTCCGCGAGCGCCGGCTACCTGGCCAGGCGCGCGGCCATGCTCGCCCGGCTCGGCGAGCTGTCGGCCGAGCAGGACAAGGCCGTCGCGGGCGGCGGCCCGAAGTACGTCGATCGCCACCACCGCCGCGGCAAGCTGCTCGCCCGTGAGCGCGTCGAGCTGCTGGTGGACCCCGACTCCCCGTTCCTGGAGCTGTCGCCGCTGGCGGCCTGGGGCACCGACTTCCCGGTCGGCGCGAGCGTGGTCACCGGCATAGGGGTGGTCGAGGGCGTCGAGTGCGTGATCATCGCCAGCGACCCGACCGTGCGGGGCGGCACCTCCAACCCCTGGACCCTGCGCAAGACCCTGCGCGCGATGGACATCGCGCTGGAGAACCGCCTGCCGCTGGTCAACCTGGTCGAGTCCGGCGGAGCCGACCTGCCGACCCAGAAGGAGATCTTCATCCCGGGCGGCCGGATCTTCCGCGACCTCACCCGCCTGTCGGCGGCCGGCGTCCCGACGATCGCGCTGGTCTTCGGCAACTCGACCGCCGGTGGCGCGTACGTCCCGGGCATGAGCGACCACGTGGTCATGGTCAAGGAACGCGCCAAGGTCTTCCTCGGCGGCCCGCCCCTGGTGAAGATGGCGACCGGCGAGGAGTCCGACGACGAGTCGCTGGGCGGCGCCGAGATGCACGCCCGCGTCTCCGGCCTCGCCGACCACCTGGCCGCCGACGAGCACGACGCGCTGCGCATCGGCCGCCGCATCGTCGCCCGGCTCAACCGGCGCCGGCCCGTCCGCCCCGCGCCACACGGCGTGCGGCCCCCGCTGCACGACGAGGACGAACTGCTCGGCGTCGTCCCCGAGGACCTCAAGATCCCCTTCGACCCGCGCGAGGTGATCGGCCGGATCGTCGACGCCAGCGAGTTCGACGAGTTCAAGCCGCTGTACGGCGCGAGCCTGGTGACCGGGTGGGCCACCCTGCACGGGCACCCCATCGGCATCCTGGCCAACGCGCGCGGCGTGCTGTTCAGCGAGGAGGCCCAGAAGGCCGCCCAGTTCATCCAGCTCGCGAACCAGGCGCGCACGCCGCTGCTGTTCCTGCAGAACACCACCGGCTACATGGTCGGCAAGGAGTACGAGCAGGGCGGCATCATCAAGCACGGCGCCATGATGATCAACGCGGTTTCCAACTCGACCGTGCCGCACCTCACCGTCGTCATGGGCGCCTCCTACGGCGCCGGAAACTACGGCATGTGCGGGCGGGCCTACGACCCGCGCTTCCTGTTCTCCTGGCCGAGCGCCAAGTCGGCGGTCATGGGCCCGGCGCAGCTCGCCGGAGTGCTGTCGATCGTCGGGCGGGCCGCGGCCGAGGCGCGCGGCAACGTGTACGACGAGGAGGCCGACGCGGCGATGCGGCAGATGGTCGAGGCCCAGATCGAGGCGGAGTCGCTGCCGTTCTTCCTGTCCGGCCGGCTCTACGACGACGGGGTGATCGACCCGCGCGACACCCGCACCGTCCTCGGCCTGTGCCTGTCGGCCATCGCCGGCGCGCCCGATCCCGCGCCCGCCGGTTTCGGCGTCTTCCGGATGTGAGCACATGTTGGCCTCCTCCCCGCGGCCGAAGCCGGGAGATTCCCGTGGCTGAGGAGCGTTCACGCTGCCTGGACCTCGGGTGGTCGGCGCTTCGCAGACCGCCCGACGGCGAGGTCTCCACGCCCTGTCACCGCCAGCCCGGCGGCGAGGATGTTCCTGGCGGCGTTCACGTCGGCGTTGCCGATATAAGCGCAGGAGGTGCAGGCGAAGATCGCTTGGCTTTCGCGGGACTTCGCATCCACCGCTCCGCACGCCGAACAACGCTGGGAGGTGTACGCGGCAGGCACCCGCACGATACGGGAGCCGTTGTACCGAGCCTTATGTTGCAAGCCGGTCAGCAAGCCACCCCAGCCCTTGGCCAGGATGGCCCGGTTCAACCCGGCCTTGGCCCGGACGTTGGTTGCGGGGGCCTCGACGGTGCCCTTCACGGCGGCCGTCATGCTCTTGACCTCCAGGTCCTCCACCACGACCAGTCCATGGTCACGGGTGAGCCGGTCGGCGGTCCAGAGCACAAAGTCGGTACGCCGGTGGCGGATACGCGCGTTCAGCCTGGCGATCTTCGCTCGCGTGGCGGCGCGCCGACGAGAACCCTTCTTCTGTCGCGCGAGACGCTGCGCAAGCCGCTTGAGCCGGAGGGTCTCGCCGGGGGTGACGAACCGCCGGTCGCGCATCTTGCCGTGGGAGGTGGCGACCGCGACCTTCACCCCACGGTCCACGCCCACGGCGGGTCTGCCGTTCGGGGCGGCTTCGGCCAAACCGTCTTCCACGCACAAGCTGATGTACCAGCGTCCGCCGTCCTTGACCACGGTGGCGTTGCGCACCTGCCCGCCAAGCGTGCGGCTCCATCTGAAGCGGGCCCAGCCCAGCTTGGGCAGCTTCACCCGCCCCCACCCGCGCGAGAGGCGCTCCACCACGATTTGCCGAGGATCGGGGAAGCGGAAACTCGGCGCGCTTCTACGCTTGGACCGCCACCTCACCTTCCACGTTCCATGGGTTCTACAGGCCTTGTCCAGATCGCGCAGCGTCTGCTGGAGTGTGTGCGAAGGGGCTTGGGTCAGCCAGCCGAAGGCCTTCTTGGCCTCGGCCATCTGCCGGGCCTGCTCCACGTAGCCGATGAACGCCCCACGACGCCGGTAGGCGCGCCGCTGCTCCAGGCCGGTGTTCCACACCACACGGCAGGCATCAGCGATCAACTCGGCGAACGCTTCCTGCTCGGGGGTGAAGGCCAGCAGGTAACGGCGACCGGTCAGCATCTACCGGCTCTTCCGCCACTCGAGGTAGCGCTCCACCACAGCCAAGGGCGCACCACCCACGGTCGCCACCGAGCAGGAGTTCCTCTGCAGAGTCGCAACCGGCGACCTCAGACGCGGGAATTCCTCGCCCAGCACACGGGAAGAACGACCACAGATGGCGTTGACAAGCCGGTGAACGCAGTATCGCGGATCGACCCCTACCAAGAGGCGGACGTGCGAGAGGTGGACGCGGTCGGGTACGACCTCCATTTCCACCAGCCGCGCTCCCTGCTCCACCGCCTCACCGATGAGGTCCTACAACCGTACGCCGGTCCGGCCGCCGAGCACGCGCTTTCGGTACTTCGGGCACCACACGACACGGAACGCGCACCGGCGGACAACGTCACTGCCGGACCGCAGGGTCACAGCCACCTGGACAGTATGCAGCTTGGAGCTATCTAATGATCGACAGTCCAGAGGGATGGGCTGATCCCACGGATGAATCCGGGGGTCCACGCCCAAGGTTTCCGATCAGACGACTGCTGGTGGCCAACCGCGCCGAGATCGCCCGCAGGATCTTCCGCACCTGCCGCGAGCTGGGCATCGAGACGGTGGCCGTGTTCGCCGGCGACGACGCCGCCTCGCCGTACGTCGCCGAGGCCGACCTCGCGGTCCGGCTGCGCGGCGAGCGGCCGGCCGAGACCTACCTCGACGCCGCGGCGCTCGTCGAGGCGGCCCTGCGGGCGGGCGCGGACGCCGTGCACCCCGGGTACGGGTTCCTGTCGGAGAACGCCGCGTTCGCGCGCGCCGTGCTCTCGGCCGGGCTGACCTGGGTCGGGCCCGGGCCGGACGCCATCGCCGCGATGGGCTCCAAGATCGGTGCCAAGCGCCTGATGGCCGAGGCCGGCGTCCCGGTCCTGCCGTCGCCGACCTTCGCCCATCCGGCGCCGGCGGGCGAAGGGCCGGCGGGTCCCGCGGTCGCGGGTGAGCAGCCGGCCGGTTCCGTACCCACGGGTGGGGAACCGGTGGGTTCCGGCACGGAGGGGGCGGGCGGCGACGGCCTTTCGTTCCCGGTGCTGGTGAAGGCCTCGGCGGGCGGCGGCGGGCGCGGGATGCGCGTCGTGCGCGACCCGGCGGAGCTTCCGGAGGCGGTCGCGGCGGCCGGGCGCGAGGCGCTGGCCGCGTTCGGGGACGGCACCGTGTTCGCCGAGCCGCTGCTGGAGAACGCCCGGCACGTCGAGGTGCAGGTCCTCGCCGACGCGCACGGCACCGTGTGGACGCTCGGCGAGCGCGAGTGCTCCATCCAGCGCAGGCACCAGAAGGTCGTGGAGGAGACGCCGTCGCCCGGGGTCTCCCCCGGCGTGCGCGCGGTGCTGCTGGACGCCGCCGTCCGGGCCGCCGAGGCCATCGGGTACGTCGGCGCGGGCACGGTGGAGTTCCTCGTCGCGGGCGGCACGGTCGCCTTCCTGGAGATGAACACCCGCCTGCAGGTCGAGCACCCGGTGACCGAGTGCGTGTACGGCGTGGACCTGGTCCGTCTGCAACTGCAGATCGCCGAGGGCGCGCGCCTGCCGGCCGCGCCGCCCGAGCCGAGCGGCCACGCCATCGAGGTGCGCCTGTACGCCGAGGACCCCGCCCATGACTGGCGCCCGCAGAGCGGCACCCTCCACCTGTTCGAGATCCCCGGCGTGGACGCCCGCTTCACGGTGCCGGCCGCGGCGCGCGAGGCGCGAACCGCGCCCGTCGCCCGGCCGGTGGACGGCCGCGAATCCGCTGACGCCCGGATGGTGGACGGCCGCGACCCTGCTGACTCCCGGCCGGTGGGCGGTGGCGAATCAGATCTCGCCCCGCCGGTGGACGGCCGCGGGCCCGCTGAGGGCCGGGTGGCCGGGCCGTGCGGCCTGCGGCTGGACTCGGGGGTGGAGAGCGGGTCGGTGGTCGGCGTCCGGTACGACCCGATGCTGGCCAAGGTGATCGCCTGCGGCCCCGACCGGACGGCCGTGGCGCGGCGGCTGGCGACCGCGCTGGCCGGGGCCCGCCTGCACGGCCTGACCACCAACCGCGACCTGCTGGTGCGCGTTCTGCGGCACGAGGCGTTCCTCGCGGGCGACACCGACACCGGGTTCCTCGACCGGCACGACCTGCTCTCCGCGCCCTCCCCCGCCGGCGACCCGGACGGCGCCGTCCTGCCTGTTCTCGCGCTGGCCGCGGCGCTGGCGGCCGCCGCCGCCAACCGGGCCGCGGCGCCGGCGCTGGGCGGGCTGCCGAGCGGCTGGCGCAACGTGCCCTCCCAGCCGCAGCGGGCGGCCTTCGACGGGCCGGAGGGCCGGGTGGAGGTCGCCTACCGGCTCACCCGGGACGGACTGGCGGCCGAGGGCCTGCCGGAGGTGGAGCTGGTCTCGGCCGCCCCCGAGCAGGTCGTCCTGGCCGTCGGCGGGGTGGTGAGCCGGTTCGCCGTCGCCCGCTACGACGACGTCGTGCACGTGGACGCGCCGCTCGGCTCGGTGCGGCTGGTCGCGCTGCCGAGGCTGCCGGAACCGGTGACGCGCGTCGCCCCCGGCTCCCTGCTCGCCCCCATGCCGGGTACCGTTCTGCGCGTCGAGGTCGCCCCCGGCGAGAAGGTCGACGAGGGGCAGCCGATCCTGATCCTGGAGGCGATGAAGATGGAGCACCGCATTTCCGCCCCGGCGGCGGGCGTCGTCTCCGCGCTGAACGTGGCGCCGGGGCGCCAGGTCGAGGCCGGGGCCGTGCTCGCCGTCATCGAGGAGGGCCGATGACCGCGCTGGTCGGCTACCAGGCCCGCGGCGGCGTCGCGACGGTCACGCTCGACTCCCCCGCCAACCGCAACGCGCTCTCGGTCCGCCTGCTCGGCGAGCTGGAGCGGGCCCTGGACCGGGCCCTCGCGGACGAGGGCGTGCGCGTCATCGTGCTCACCGGCGCCGGGCCGGTGTTCTGCTCGGGCGCCGACCTGAAGGAACAGGCGCCCGCCCCGGACGCCCGGCCGCACGACGCGCCGGTGACCGCGAGCTTCCCGGGCGTCATGAGCCTGATCTGGGACAGCCCCAAGCCGGTGATCTGCCGGCTGAACGGCACCGCCCGCGCGGGCGGGCTCGGGCTGGTGGCGGCCTGCGACTTCGCGATCGCCCCCGACTCCGCGACGTTCGCCTTCAGCGAGGTGCGGCTCGGCGTGGTCCCCGCCATGATCTCGGTCACCGTGCTGCGCCGGGTGGAGCCGCGCGCCGCCGCCGAGTACTTCCTGACCGGCGAGGTGTTCGGCGCCGCCCGCGCCGCCGAGATCGGCCTGCTCACCCGCGCGGTGCCGGCCGGGGACCTCGACGCGACGGTGGAGCACTACGCCGGCATGCTGCTGCGCGGCGGCCCCGAAGCCCTGGCGATCACCAAGCAGCTCGTGCGCACCGTGCCGTCCCTGCCGGTGGAGGAGGGGATGCGCCGGATGGCCGAGCTGTCCGCGCAGCGCTTCACCTCGCCAGAGGGCCAGGAGGGCATCCGGGCGTTCATGGAGAAGCGGCCGGCGTCCTGGATACCCCGGGACGAACCCGCCGCCCCTTCGCAGACCTGACCCGAGCTGACGGACCGGACCGGAACCGACCCGACCGGAACCGACTCGACCAGGCCCGACCGGAGCCGACCCGACGAGGCCCGACCGGCCCGACGGGGTCCTGAGGGATCCCGCTGTATCCCGTCCGCAAGGCGTACCCACGCCACCGGGCCGGCGAAGGCGCAGGTCAGATGATTTAATCGCTCGACAGCGAGCACCACGTCCGAAATGCTGCCGTCCATGAATACACGCACCGATATTCCGTCCGCCTGGGACGAGCGGGCCACGCTGGAGACCCTTCTCGACTACGTGAGGGCCACCGTGCACGCCAAGTGTGAGGGGTTGTCAGAGGAGAACGCGCGCAAGGCCCTGCTGCAGTCCTCGCCGCTGACGACGATCAGCGGGCTGGTGAGCCATCTGCGCTGGGTCGAGTACTCCTGGATCCAGGTCCGGCTCCTGGGCGAGGAGGAGCACGCGCCGTGGACGGAGGAGGATCCCGACCGCGAGATGCGGATCGCTCTGGAGATCCCCCTGAGCCGGCTCCTCGCGGAGTACGAGGAGCAGTGCGCGCGCTACCGCGAGCTGCTGGCCCCGCTCAGCCTGGACACGGTGGCCAAGGAGCCGCTCCGGGACGGGACGCGGGTCACGCTGCGCTGGATCCTGCACCACCTCGTCGAGGAAACCGCCCGGCATAACGGTCATATCGACATCCTGCGGGAGATGCTGGACGGCGTCACCGGTGACTGACCAGCCAGGTACATGACCGGCAGCCGGGGAGCGCGGGTTATCTACTGGACATAGGGGACAGCGACGCCCTCTTTCCTCTACAATTGCGCGCAATTGCGGCCAAATGGGGGCCTCGCGGGGGGAAGGACGGTCGGTCATGCGTCTGCGTTTTCTCGGCTCCACCTCGGAGGCGGGCGCCTGCCCCTCGCTCTACGAGACCGACCGCGGCACCTTCGTCGTGCAGGGCGTGACGCTCACCGACCCCGAGGCCCGCGGCGACCTGCGGCACGTGCTGGACGGCGAGTCGGCCGTCGAGGTCCCCCGTGAGCTGCTCGTCGAGATCGCGCGCCGGGTGCTCGGCGTCCCCGGCCCGTCGGCGGGCGTCGCTGATCACGAATAGGGAGATCCCTATGGCATGGCCGCGGCGGCGGGTCTACCCTCGGGCGAGTTCTGTCGCCGACGGGAGGTGAGCGTGAGCGGCTTTCAGCAGGCGCGGATGGACCTCGGCACCCGGCTGCGCCAGTTGCGCGAGGCCGCCCAGCTGTCCGGCAAGGACCTCGCGGCCCGGCTCCACTGGCAGGCCTCCAAGGTCTCCCGCATCGAGAACGCCCGGCAGAGCGCCACCGAGGACGACGTCATGCAGTGGTGCCAGGCCGTCGAGGCCGCGCCGGACGTGCTGTCCGACCTGGTCGGCCGGGCGGTCGCGCTGCTGGACCGGCAGGACTCCTGGCGCCAGCGGCACAAGAGCGGGCTGGCCGGGCTGCAGGAGGACGTCCGCGACCTCGAGGCGCGCGTCACACTGTTCCGGGTGTTCGAGCCGGGCGTGGTGATCGGCCTGCTGCAGACCGCGGAGTACGCGCGCAACATCTTCACCAAGGTCCACCGGGTCTACACCGGCGCCGACGACATCGACGCCGCCATCCGGGTGCGCATGCGCCGCCAGGAGATCCTCTACGATCCGGCCCGGCGGTTCCGCTTCCTGCTCCCCGAGGCCGCGCTGCGCTACCGGCTCGCGCCCGACGAGGTGATGCGCGGCCAGCTCGACCGGCTGCTCGCCGTCACCACCCTGCCCAACGTCGAGTTCGGCGTGATCCCCTTCGAGGCGCAGCTTCCCTCCGCCCTGCTCAACGGGTTCTGGATCTACAACGAGTCCATGGTCGGCGTCCCGACGCGCACCAAGGACCTGCTGCTGCGCGATCCCGACAGCGTGGCCTTCTACGCCGGCGCCTTCGAGGAGCTCTGCGAGGTGGCGGTGTTCCGCGAGGAGGCCAGGGAGGTGATCGTCCGCGTTCTCGTCGACTTCGCGAAACAATCGGCGTCTTGACCTCCACAATTGCTTGCCCCGGTCGGCAAGATCATGCAATCCTGACCTTCCACAGGGCTGACGCGGAGGTGGGGCGCATGCTGGACACCATGTCCTGCCTCGAACGGTTCGCCTCCGCGACCCGGCTGCACATCGACCTGTCGGTGCAGGTCATCGGCGACACCCCGCCCTGCGTCCGGGTGCGCAACCGCTTCAGCGACACGCTGGCCGAGGTCGTCACCTGCAGCCCGCAGGGCGTCTTCCTCACCTCGTGGGGCTACCGGCTCGGCACCACCGACGACATCGACGGCGCCGCGGCCCGCCTGGCCTACCTCCTCGCCGCGCTGCCCGCCTGAGCCGTCCTCACAGCAGCACGGCGCACCCTCGGCCGCGCAGCGCGTGAAGCGGCTCTGAGCCGGGGTCGTCCAGTTTGTTCCAGCGAAGGTCGAGCTTCTCCAGGCGCGGCAGGGCGGCGAGCGCGCCCGGGAGCTCGCGGAGCCGGTTGTTGCGCAGGTCCAGATGGGTGAGGCCGGTCAGCCCGCCCACCGACTCCGGCAGGCGGGTCAGCACGTTGTCCCGCACGTCCAGCACGCGCAGCCCGTCCAGGCGGCCGATCTGCTCGGGCAGCGCGGCCAGCCGGTTGCCGCGCAGATGCAGCTCACGCAGCGAGGACAGCCGGCCGAACGACGCGGGCAGGGCGGTGAGGCGGTTGCCGTACAGCCTGAGCTCCACCAGCGCGGCCAGGTCGCCGAGGCTCGCGGGCAACTCGGTCAGCCGGTTGTCGGTCAGGTTGAGGTACGCCAGCCGCCGCAGCCGCCCGAGGGACGCCGGCACCGAGGTGAACCCGTTGTCGCTGAGGTAGAGATAGTCGGTCAGGCCGTCCAGGTCGCCGATCGCGGCGGGGATGTGCTCGATGGCGTTGTGCCCGAGGTCGAGCATGCGCAGGCCGCGCAGGCGGCCGATGGCGTCGGGGATGTGGGTGAGCGCGTTCTCGGCCAGGTTGAGCGAGCGCAGGCCGGTCAGCCGCCACAGCCCTTCGGGCGTCTCGGTCAGCCGGTTGCCGCCGGCCGACAGGTGCCGCAGTCCGGCCATCCGGTCCAGGCCCGCGGGGAGCGCGGCGATGCGGTTGCCGTACAGCGACAGCGTGGACAGCCCGGTCAGGCCGAGCAGCGCCGCGGGGAAGGCGTCCAGCGCGTTGCCGTCCAGGTGGAGCTCGCGCAACGCGCCGAGCCGCCCGATCTCCTCCGGCAGGCCGGTGAGCCGGTTGCCGTCCAGCCGCAGGATCGCCAGCTCGCGCAGGCGGCCGATCTCCGGCGGGACCGCGGTGATGCGGTTCCAGGCCAGGTCGGCGCGGCGCAACCCCGGCAGGGCGTGGATCTCCTCAGGGAACCGCTCGAGTCCGGCCCCCTCGGCCGAGAACGCCTCCATCAGGGGGCGGGGAAGGCCGAGCGGGGCAGGCCGACCTCGCGGGCGGCGGCGATGCGGGCGTGCTCGAGCAGCCGGGGCCGCGAGAGCACCGACGGGTGGAGCGTGTAGCGGATGATCAGCCCGTCGAGCATGCCGTCGAGGCGCTCGGCCGCGCCGCGCGGGTCCTCACAGGAGAACTCGCCGGAGTCGACGCCCGCCTGGATCACCCGCTCGACCGCGCCGATCCACGCGGTCTCCAGTTCGAGCAGGTTGTCGCGCACGACCGTCTCGCGGAGGCCGGTGGCGAAGGCGTCGATCCACAGCAGCCAGCTCTGGTCGGTGCGCGAGCGCGGGATGTAGAACGACAGCACCTGGTCGAGCCGGTCGACGGCCGTGCCCGCGCCCTCCACCAGCTCGCGCAGCCGGGCCACCTCGCCGTCGATGGTGGCGCGGAGCATCGCGGTGATCAGGTCGTCCTTGGTGGCGAAGTGGTAGTGGATGAGGCCGCCGCTGACGTTGGTCGCCTTGGCGATGTCGGCGACGCGGGTGCTGGAGATGCCCCGTTCGAGCACCACCCGGCGCGCGGCCTCCAGCAGCTCGGCCCTGCGCTGGTCGGCCTGGTCGGCCCGGCTGCCTCGTGTTCTCTCCGCACCCCGCACGGCCCAGATCCTACTCCGCCTCTCCCCGCCCATCGGCGTGAGAAGGGCCGCGGGACGGCGCGGCAAGGCAGGTGTGTCCCCGCCGCGCCGTCCCCGGGGAGGTCATCGGCCGAGGGCCCCCTGCAGGTCCATCACGTGGTCCTGCGTCTGCTGCAGGAGCGGGCGCAGCGCCTCGGCCACGTCGTGCAGCCCGAGCTCCATGGCCTGGCCGACCCGCTGGCGGTAGCGCTCGAGCTGCGTGACCTCCAGGTCCAGGTCGAGCTGGAGGGCCTCGGCCCCGTCCGGCACGTTCGGGATCTTCGGGATCGTCACCGACGGCACCCCGCCGAGGAAGGCGATCTGCGTGGCGAGCGTCAGGGCGTGCTCCAGCTCCTGGCTCAGGTGGGCCCTGAGCTCTTCGATGATGCTCTGGTACTCGGCCCCCTTCACCGTGGCGGTGTGCTGCGTGTACTGCACGATCGAGCGGAACTCGCTCTCCAGGTCCTCGTTGAGGAGAGCGACGAAACTGTGCTGGTCCATGCGAGATCATCCCCTCGGTGAGCGGTAGTGCGGCGTCCTACCCGCGATCGCGCCGTCGATGCGGGCCGGCGCGGAAAGACGCCGGGCGAGCTCGTACCGGGACCGGGCGGCGTAGGAACGTTCCCGGCGCCCCGGCCGCCGGCATCCGGCTCCGGGCCGTTCTCAGGCGCCCGCGGTCAAGATCGCCATGGCGGCGTTGCGGCCGGGGATGCCGCTGACGCCGCCGCCCCGGCGGGCGCCCGCGCCGCACAGCAGCACGCGCTCGTGCGCCGTCTCCACTCCCCACCGGCCGGCGTCGGCGGCGTCCTCGGCGAACGGCCAGGACAGGTCCCGGTGGAAGATGTGCCCGCCGGGGAGCCCGGCCTCGGTCGCGAGGTCCACGGGGGTCTTGGCCTCGACGCAGGGGACGCCGTCGGGGCCGCGGAGCAGGCAGTCCTCCAGCGGCTCGGCCAGGACGGAGTTCACCGAGCGGAGGGTGGCCGCCAGCGCCTCCCGCCGGGAGGCGTCCGGATCGGCGCGGAAGAGCCGGGCAGGCATGTGCAGCCCGAACAGCGTCATCGTCTGCGCCCCGGACGCGCGCAGCGACGGGCCGAGGATCGAGGGATCGGTCAGCGAGTGGCAGTACACCTCGGCGGGCGGCAGGTCGGGGATCCGCCCGGCCGACGCCTGCGCGTACGCCCGGTCGAGCTGGTCGCGGGCCTCGTTGATGTGGAAGGTGCCGGCGAACGCCTCCGCCGGGTCGACGGCGCCGTCCTTCAGGCGCGGCAGCCGGGACAGCACCATGTTGACCTTGAGCTGGGCGCCCTCGGGCTCCTCGCCGGACGCCGCGCCGAGCAGCCGGGCCAGGACGGCGGGCGGGGCGTTGACGAGAACGTGCTCGCCGGTCACGGCATGCTCGGCGCCGCCTTCGTCCCGGAATGTGACCGCGGCGCGTCGCTCGCCGCCCGGACCTGCGGCGGCGGGGTCGAGCGCCACCACCTCGGCGCCGGTGCGGAGGTCGGCGCCGCCGCGGCGGGCGGCGTCGGCGAGCGCGCCGCTGACCGCGCCCATGCCGCCGACCGGCACGTTCCACTCGCCGGTCCCGTCGCCGATGACGTGGTAGAGGAAGCAGCGGTTGGCGAGCAGGCCGGACGCCGGGTCGGCGAAGGTGCCGATCAGCGCGTCGGTCAGCACGACGCCCCGCACGACCTCGTCGGCGAACCGCTCGGCCGCCGTCTCGCCGATGGGCCGCTCGAACAGCGTGGTCCACGCCTCGGCGTCCCCGACGGCCTCGCGCATGGCGGCGCGGTCGAGCAGCGGCTCCAGCAGGGTCGGGGCGACGCGGCGGGCCACCTCGGCCGTCATCCGGTAGAAACGTTCCCACTGCTCGTGGTCGGCGGCGCCGCCGGTCACGCGGGCGAAGGAGGCGGCGGTGCGGGCGGCGTCGGCGTTGTCCACCAGCAGACCGGTCGCGCCAACGGGGGTGTAGGAGGCGAAACGGCGCCGCAGCAGGGTGACGGGCAGGCCGAGGTCGGCGACGATCCGGCCGGGGAGCAGGCTGACCAGGTAGGAGTAACGGGACAGGCGGGCGTCCACGCCGGGGAAGGCCCGCGCGGACACCGCGAGCCCGCCGAGGTAGGGCTGCCGCTCCAGCACCAGCACGCGGCGGCCCGCCTTGGCCAGATAGGCGGCGGCGACCAGGCCGTTGTGCCCCCCGCCCACGATCACGGCGTCGTAATGCGACCGGTGCATGACAAACGCTCCTAACCGGGACAGTACGGTGAGACAGCACATCAGGGGAACATTTCCCCGGGAGACACCAGAGCGTACAGACGGAGAGGACCCAGAGCCAGAATGCGTACGACCGGCCTCGGCGAGACGATCATCCAGACCTCCGGCGAGGTCGCCGAGGCGCTCGCCACGGGAGTCCCCGTGGTGGCGCTCGAGACCACGATCATCTCGCACGGCCTCCCGCAGCCCCGCAACCTCCAGGTCGCGGTGGAGCTGGAGGAGCTGGTCAGGCAGGCCGGAGCCGTGCCGGCGACCATCGCCGTCCTGGACGGCGTGGCCCGGGTCGGCCTGGACGCGGGCATGCTGGAACGCGTCGCCACCGAGCCGGGCCTGCGCAAGCTCGGGTTCCGCGACCTCGCCCTGGCCGCCGCGCTCGGGGCCAGCGGCGCGACGACGGTCTCGGCCACGGCGTTCCTCGCGGCCCGGGCCGGCATCCGCGTGTTCGCCACCGGCGGCCTCGGAGGCGTGCACCGCGGCTGGACGACCGACCAGGACGAGTCCGCCGACCTGGACATGCTCGCCTCGACCCGGATCACCGTGGTCTGCGCGGGCGTGAAGTCCATCCTCGACGTGCCCGCCACCCTCCAGCGGCTGGAGACCCGCGGGGTGAGCGTCGCGGGGTACCGCACCGACGCCTTCCCCGGCTTCTACCTGCACTCCTCGGGGCTGCCGGTGGACTGGCGGCTGGAGAGCCCCGAGCAGGCCGCGGCGGTGATGCGAGCGCAGGACGGGCTCGGCGGCCCCGCGTCCGCGCTGATCGTCGCCAACCCGGTGCCGGCCGACGAGCAGCTCGACCCGGCGCTGCACGACCGGGTGCTGGCCGAGGCTCTCGCGGCGGCCGACCGCGAAGGGGTCACCGGGCAGGCGATCACCCCGTTCCTGCTCGACTTCCTGGTCCGCGGCACCGGCGGCGCCTCCCTGGAGGCGAACCTGGCCGCCGTCCGGGGCAACACCCGCCTCGCCGGCCGCATCGCCGCGGCCTGGTCCTCCGCCGCCGCCCCCGCCGTCCCCGTCCCGGCGGCGGAGGGCTGAGTGGCGGGCCTGCTCGTCATCGGGGACGCCGTCACCGACGTCGTCGCCCTGCACCGGACACCGGTGGCCACCGGCACCGACACCCCGGCCGACATCGCCGTGCGCCCGGGCGGCTCGGGCGCCAACACCGCGTCCTGGGCCGCCCATCTGGGCGCGGACGCGCGCATCCTCACCCGCGTCGGGTACGACACCGGGCAGTGGCACATCTCCGAGCTGCGCGCGGCCGGCGTACGGCCGCACGCGTCGGTGGACCCGGCGCACCCCACGGCGGTCGTGATCGCGATGGTGGACGCGAGCGGGGAACGAACCATGCTCACCAACCGGGGCGCGGGCGGGCACATCGGGCCGGCCGACTGGGACGACGCCCTGCTGGACGACGTCGGCCTGCTGCACATCTCGGGGTACACGCTGTTCGCCGAGCCGGGGCTGGACCTGGTGCGCCGCGCCGTGCGGGCGGCCCGCGGCCGGGGCGTGCCGATCAGCGTCGACCCCGCCTCGACCGGGCCGCTGCGCGCCTTCGGCCCGGACCGCTTCCTGCGCGAGACCGCCGCCGCGACGCTGATCATCCCCAACCGCGACGAGGCCCTCCTCCTGGCCGCCGGGGACGACGCACTCCCTCTCACCGCCGGAGACGGCGCCCTCGCCCTGGCCTCCAGGGACGACACCGTCGCCCGGAACGCCGGGGACGGCACCCTCGCCCTGACCGCCGGGGACGACGCCGCCGCCGGGAACGGCGAACGGGACCAGAGCGGCGGGCCCGGCGCCGTGGAGCGGGCGGCGGCGGCGCTGAGCGCGCGGTACGGCATGGCGGCGGTGAAGCTCGGCGCCGCCGGAGCGGTCCTGGCCGTCGGCGGGCGGGTCGTGCACCGCGCGGCGGCCGTCCCCGCCACCGGCGCGGCGGGGATCGTCGACTCCACGGGGGCCGGGGACGCCTTCGCCGCGGGCTTCCTGACCGCGCTGCTCGCCGGCCGCCCCGCGCCCGCCGCCCTGGATGAGGGCTGCCGGGCCGGCGCCGCCGCGGTCGCCCGGCTCGGCGGCCGTCCCCCCTCCCGTCCCCCGGCCCTCTGACCTGCCCGCCGGCGGGCGCCGTCACCGGCCCGACGGCGGTGGAGGGGCATGGCGGGCACGGGGCACGAGGGCATGGCAGGCGCGGCGAGAACGGCGGGCAGGGCGGCGGATCGGGGTGGCGATGAGGGCCGTGTGCGCCCCCGGGCGCCGCGCGAGCCGCTATGTTCTCCCTTGATGGCGCTAATTGATAGCCTCCGGCGTAAGCTGCACCATTAGCAACATGCGTCACACTCGGGAGGATGCGGTCAGCCGATGGACGCCGATTCAATGATCTGCCTGAGTGATCTCGTTCCGGCTCTGCGCTGGAGCCGGCCTCAGCAGATCGCCGAGGTGCTCGCCGACCCCCGGCTGCCCGGGGGATGGTGGGCGTCGGTCACCCTCAGCCGTGCCCTGGGCACGACCGGTGTCGAGTGGCTCTGCGACCGTCTCTCGCGGCTGGCCGTCAGCCGCTGGGACCACATGGCGCTGACGGACGTGCTGCCGGCCCTGCAGGTCCACGCCGGCGACCCGGCGCTGCCCGGCTGGCCCGAGCCCGCCCGGTCGGCCGTCAGCGGCATGGGCGGCATCCAGCGCCTGCGCCGGCTCAGCGCCGCCGACCTGCGCGTCCCCGCGGTCCCCGCCTCGCCCGAGGTGATCATCACCGCGCTGTTCCGCGAGGTCCTCGGCCGGATGCCGGCCGTCTCGCCGCAGGTGCCGCCGCCCGCCGGCGCGCCGGGCGCGACGCACCCCGCCCAGCGCACCGGCCCCCACCCGGTGCAGCCCGGCCCCGTTCCCGGACAGCCCGGCGGGCCCCAGCAGGGCGTCCCGCAGCCCGGACAGCCGGGCCTTCCCCCGCAGGGCGTCCCCGGGCAGCCCGGCCCGGCCCCGCAGGGTGTCCCCGGGCAGCCGGTCTTCTCCTCACAGCCGGGGCAGCCGGGGCAGCCTGCCGTGCCGTGCGCAGGCCATCCCACCGGGCCGCAGGGCCGGCCGGCCGGGCCGCGCCCGGGAGCGCCCGCCGGGCCCTTCCCCGGGAAGCACACCGGGCCGCACCCCACGGTGAACGGCGTGTCCCGCGCCCCGTACGCCGAACCTCCGGCGCCGCCCGCCCCCGCGACGCCTCCGCCGCCGCCGGTGTCGGACAACCCGCTGGTCCGGCTGGTGGACGCGGTGTTCCGCGAATGGACGCCCCTGGAGCGGGCCGTCGCGATAGAGCGGCTGTTCGCCGAGCAGCCGGTCAGCCTGCGCACGCTGGCCCACGAGCTGCACGTCGACCGCGACGTCCTCTCGCAGGCGCAGCGGGCCGCCGAGGAGCGGGTGCTGCAGTGGCTGCGCTCGCCGGAGTCCACGGCGGTGACCGGGCACCTGTTCCGGCTCACCGAATGGCTCGGCGTCGCCGCCACCGAGGAGCAGCTGATCGGGGCCGACCCGGCGCATCCGATCGAGGTCCCCTCGCTGGGCACGCCGCTGTGGCGGGTGCTGGTGGCGCTCATGCGCGACCGCCGCCTGCAGGACGGCTGGCTGGTCGTCGGCGACCTCGGCCGCCTGCGCGAGCGGACGGCGCAGATGCTCGGCGACAAGACCTCCGGCGAGGACGCCGTCGAGATGCTGGCCCAGGTCGGCATCCGCTCGCACTCGGCCCAGGCGTGGATCGAGGAGCTGCCCAAGGCGATGACGCGGGCGCCGGAGCCGATGGCCACCACGACCAACGGGTTCGCGCCGCTCCCCCGTCGCACTCCCGGGGCCAACGGCCACCAGATGCGCGGCGGCCTGCCCATCCCGTCGGTCGCCGACAACCTGCCCGACGCCCAGACGGCTCTGGCCGCGCTGACGGCGCTGTCCGGCCCGCCCCGGCCCCACCTGGTGCCCGAGCCGCGCGCGGCCACCCAGGCGCCGATTCCCGGTCCGGCGTCCGACCCGCGCCGCTGGCAGCGCATCGACGTGACCCCCGAGCACCTGCGCGGCGAGCCGGTGCCCGTGCCCGAGGGGTACGCCACCCAGCTCGGCATGCGCCCGGGCACGCTGCTGTCGGTCACCGGGCCCGGGGAGAACGCCGTGGTGCTGGTCTGGCGCGACCGCCAGCCGGTGTTCGACTCGCTCCAGCCGGTGCTGATGCGCCTCAACGCCCGGCCGGGCGACGCGGTGTACGTCACGGTGGAGGGTTACCGCCTGGACGCGCAGCTCACGTCCTGACCCGGCCGCCGGGCCGCCGGCGGGCCCGTGAGCGGGCCCGCCCGGGAGCGGTCGCGCGTCAGGCCGGGCGGTCGGCCTTGAGCACCTTGCGGTAGTAGGTTCCCGCGGACTCGTACTCCAGTGCCGCGTAGAACTCCGGCGCCCGCCGGGTCGCCAGCGCGATGTACCCGGCGTCGCGGGAGCGCGCCCAGGTCTCGAACTCCTCCAGCAGCGCCCGGCCGAGCCCGCGCCGGCGGAAGCCGTGCTGGGTCATGGCCTCCTCCACCCAGGCCACGTGGCCGTTGGCGAACAGGGTGAGGTGCACGAAGCCGAGCAGGTACCCGCGCACCGTGCCGCCCACCGTCACGACCAGGAGCAGGGCGTCGGGGTTCTCCAGCAGGCGGGGGAAGGCCGCGTCGAACGCCGATCGCTGGGGACGGAAGGACATGGCGAACTCGCGGGTGAGCCCGAAGATCTCCTCGATGTCCTTCTTCTCAGCCCTTCGCACCAGGAGATCATCAGAAGTCATGAAAAGGACTTTAGGGAGTCGATGGCGGGTTCGTCCATTCGGCGGCCTTCCGCGGGCCCCGTGACGCCTGGCGCGGGAGTGCCGCGGGGGACGAAGGGGCGGGCCGGAATCGAGCCCGGGGGTGCCGGGAACATCAGAACGCGCGGTCCTTGCCGGGCATGGCGTACCCGAGCTGCGCCGCCAGCTCGAGCTGGTCGAAGTAGAGCCGGTGACTGGCCACAGCGCCGTCCTCGATGGTGCACACCGAGCAGCAGCGGATGGCGATGGGACGGCCGGTCGCCTCCGCCACCTCCCCCGCCGCCATGATCAGCGGCCCTTTGTGCGTGCCGGTGACCATGAACTCCAAAATGGTGCTCTCACCCGCGGTGACCAGCAAAGAGGGGGTCACCACGGAATCGGGGAAGGCGCCGATCCAGTCGGCGTAGTAGGAGAAGATCTCGTCCAGCCCCTCGGCGATGCCTCCCGGCGCGACGGTGACCGCACGGGGCGCGTAGCACCGCGTGATCGCCTCGACGTCGTGGCTGTTGTAGGCCTCAGTCAGCCGAATCATGATTTCACTGGCCTCGGACATCGGGACGGACCTTTCTCGCGGCAGGGGCCGACGAAGGCGGCACGCGGCGGGCGCGACCGGCTCGGCGAGCCGGCCGGACGCACCCCCCGATGCCCCCATGTTGCACGATAGCGCAGGTCACAGCGCGGACACCCCCCGCAGATCAGGCCTTGACCCGCGATCTGCCCCCTACGCGGGCATGCCGAGCTGCCGGGCGATCAGCATGCGCTGCACCTCGCTGGTGCCCTCGCCGATCTCCAGGATCTTGGCGTCGCGGTAGAAGCGCCCGACCGGGAACTCGTTCATGAAGCCGTACCCTCCGAAGATCTGGGTGGCGTCGCGGGCGTTGTCCATGGCGGCGTTGGAGCTCACCAGCTTGGCGATCGCCGCCTCCTTCTTGAACGGCTCGCCCGCCAGCATCTTCTCGGCGGCGTGGTAGTAGGCCAGGCGGGCGGTGTGCGCGCGCACCTCCATGTCGGCGACCTTGAACTGGATGGCCTGGTAGCGCCCGATCTCCTGCCCGAAGGCCCGCCGCTCCTTCACATAGCGCAGGCATTCGTCGACGCAGCCCTGCGCCAGGCCCACCGACAGCGCGGCGATGGCGACGCGGCCCTCGTCCAGGGTCTGCAGGAACTGCGCGTATCCCCGGCCGCGCTCGCCGAGCAGGTTGGCCTCGGGCACCCGGCAGTCGGCGAAGGACAGCTCCCTGGTGTCGGAGGCCGACCAGCCGACCTTGGAGTACTTCTTGGACACCGTGAACCCCGGCGTGCCGGAGGGGACGATGACGGTGCTGATCTCCGGTGCCGGGCTCCCGTCGGCCCGCTCACGCCGGCCGGTGATCGCCGCCACGGCGACGAACCCGGTGATGTCGGTGCCGGAGTTGGTGATGAACGCCTTGGAGCCGTTGACCACCCATTCACCGGCGTCCAGCGCGGCGGCCGTGCGCATGCCGCCCGGCACGTCGGAGCCGCCGCCCGGCTCGGTCAGGCCGAAGGCGCCGAGCGTCTCGCCGGAGGTCAGCCGGGGCAGCCACTCCTGCTTCTGGGCGGCGGTGCCGAACCGGTAGACGGGCATGGCCCCCAGGGAGACCGCGGCCTCCAGGGTGATGGCCACCGAGGAGTCGACGCGGGCCAGCTCCTCAAGGGCCAGGCACAGGGCGAAGTAGTCGCCGCCCATGCCGCCGTACTCCTCAGGGATCGGCAGCCCGAACAGTCCCATGCGCCCCATCTGGGCGACGATGTCGTACGGGAAGGCGCAGCGCTCGTAGTAGTCGGCGATGACGGGGGCGACCACGTCCCGGGAGAACTCCTCGACGCTCTTGCGCAGCGCCTCGTACTCGTCGGTGAGCCGGTGCATGCTCTTCACTCCTGTTCTGGGGCCGGCGGCCCGGGGGGTCTCCCCGTGGCCGGCTCGGAGGGTCGCTCCGCCGGGGGTCCGGCGGCCTGGCCGGCCTCCGGCGCGCCGGCCCGCGTGGTGGCGGGCCCGGCGGCCAGGGCCTGGACGACTCGGGAGGGGCTCGGGCGGCCGAGTTGCCCGGCCAGCCACGCGCTGGTCTCCACCAGCGATGCGAGGTCGACGCCGGTCTCGACGCCGAGGCCGGACAGCATCCAGACCAGGTCCTCGGTGGCCAGGTTGCCGGTGGCGCTCTCCGCGTACGGGCAGCCGCCGATGCCGCCGGCCGAGGCGTCCACGACGCTCACCCCGGCGCGCAGCGCGGCCAGGGTGTTGGCCAGGGCCTGGCCATAGGTGTCGTGGAAGTGCACGGCGAGCCGCTCGGGGCCGACGCCGGCGTCGGCGAAGGCGCGCAGCAGGGCGCTGACGTGGCCGGGGGTGCCGACGCCGATGGTGTCGCCGAGGGACAGTTGCGTGCAGCCCAGCTCCAGCAGCCGCCGGCCGTGCCGCACGACCTGCTCGATCGGCACCGGTCCCTCCCAGGGGTCCCCGAAGCACATCGACAGGTAGGCGCGGACGTCCAGCCCGCCGGCGCGGGCGCGCTCGACCACGGGGGCGAACATCGCCATCGACTCCTCCACGCTCCGGTTGAGGTTGCGCCGGGCGAAGGACTCGGTGGCGCTGCCGAAGACGGCGATGTCGGTGACGCCGAGGGCGAGGGCGCGGTCCAGGCCGCGCTCGTTGGGCACCAGCACCGGGTAGCGGACGCCGGGCTCGCGCTGGAGGCGTCCGAGCAGCTCCTCGGCGTCGGCGAGCTGGGGCACCCACTTGGGGTGGACGAAGCTGGTGGTCTCGATGGTGGTCAGGCCGGCCCGGGCGAGCCGGGCGACGAACTCGGCCTTGGTCGCGGCCGGCAGGACGGTGTCCTCGTTCTGCAGGCCGTCCCTGGGCCCGACCTCGTAGATCGTCACCCGGGCGGGCAGTCCCTCCATGGGCGCCCGGAACGGTGCGCGCATCATGATCCCTCCTCGGCGGCCGGGGCGCCCGCCGGCTCGGCGGGCGCGGGGCGGATGACGGCGAGGACCGCGTCCATGTCGACCGGACGGCCGGCGCGCACGGCGAGTTCGGCGACGATGCCGTCGGCGGGGGCGGTGACGGTGTGCTCCATCTTCATCGCCTCGACGATCAGCAGCGGCTGCCCCTGGGTGACCTGCTCGCCGGGGACGACCTTGACCAGCAGGACGGTGCCCGGCATGGGGCTGCGCACCACCCCGTCGCCCGCGCCGCCCGGCCCGGCGCCGGCGCCGCGCTCCCCCGCCTCGTGCGGCGTGAGCGCCCAGGACCGGCCGTCGCGGCCGAGCCAGACGACGCCGCCGTCGAGGGCGCAGGCGAAGCGGGAAGTCACGCCGTCCACGGTCACCTGGACGGCGTCGCCGTCCCGCGCGAGCCGCGCGCCCACGGCCGGGCCATCCGCGACGGCGACCTCGCACCCTCGGGCGGGCAGGCCGCGCACGCGGACGGCGGCCGTCTCGCCGCGTGCCGCGAGCAGCCAGGTCGTCCAGGCGGGCTCGCCGACGCGCCAGCCGTCGGGCACCTCCCACGGGTCGTCCCCGGCGCGCCGGGCCAGCTCGTCGTGCAGCACCAGGGCGGCCGCGGCGAGCACCTCGCCCGGCGGCGCGCCGCCCGGCACGCGACCGCCGGCGACCTGGCCATCCGGAACGCTCTGCGTGCGGGAACCCGCCCAGATGGGGCTCTTCGCGGGGGAACCCGCCGAGAGGGAGCTCACCCCGACGGGTCCGCCGCCCTGGGCGGCGTCGAGGAGGGCGCCGAGCCGCTGGTCGATCAGCCCGGTGCTCAGGCGGCCCGCGGCGACGTCGGGGTCGGCGAGCAGGGCGCGCAGGAAGGCGATGTTGGTGGTGACGCCGAGAACGGTGGTCGCGCGCAGCGCCGCGTCCAGCCGCCGCAGGGCCTCTCCCCGGTCCGGCGCCCAGGCGATGATCTTGGAGAGCATCGGGTCGTAGTCGCTGCCGACGACCGTGCCGGGCCGAAGACCGGAGTCCACGCGCACGTCGGGCCGGTCGCCGGGCTCGGCCAGGGCGAGAACCGTTCCGCCGGTGGGCAGGAAGTCGCGGGCCGGGTCCTCGGCGTACACGCGGGCCTCGACGGCGTGGCCGCGCAGCCGCACCTCCTCCTGGGCGAACGGCAGCGGCTCGCCGGCGGCGACGCGCAGTTGCAGCTCCACCAGGTCCAGGCCGGTGACCAGCTCGGTGACCGGGTGCTCCACCTGCAGGCGGGTGTTCATCTCGATGAAGTAGGCCGGGTGCCCCGGCTCGTCGCCGGCGACGATGAACTCGACGGTGCCGGCGCCGACGTACCCGACCGAGCGGGCGGCGCGCACGGCGTCCTCGCCCATCCTGCGCCGGGTCTCCTCATCCAGCAGGGGGGACGGCGCCTCCTCGATGATCTTCTGGTGCCGGCGTTGCAGGCTGCACTCGCGCTCGCCGAGGTGGACCACGTTGCCGTGCGCGTCGGCGAGCACCTGGATCTCGATGTGCCGGGGCCCGGCGATGTACCGCTCGACGAGCAGCGTGGCGTCGCCGAACGCGGCGGCGGCCGTGCGGCGGGCCGATTCCAGGGCCTGCGGCAGCTCCGCGGCCGAGCGGGCGACCAGCATGCCCTTGCCGCCGCCGCCCGCCGACGGCTTGACCAGCACGGGGAAGCCGATGCGCAGGGCGGCCTCGGTCAGGTCGTCCGGCTCGGCGCCGCCCGGGACGACGGGGACCCCGGCGGCGGCCACGGTGGCCTTGGCCCTGATCTTGTCGCCCATGGCCTCGACGGCCTCGGCGGGCGGGCCGACGAAGACGACGCCATCCTCGGCGCAGCGCCGGGCGAAGGCGGTGCTCTCGGCGAGGAACCCGTAGCCGGGGTGCACCGCCTGCGCGCCGGTGCGCCCGGCCGCCGCCAGGACCTCCTCGACGGCGAGGTAGCCCGAGGGCAGGCGGACGGCGGCGTCGGCGGCGCGGACGTGCGGGGCGCCCGCGTCTGCGTCGCTGTACACCGCCACCGACCGCACGCCGAGCCGGCGCAGGGTCCGGATGACGCGCAGCGCGATCTCGCCGCGGTTGGCGACCAGAACGGTGTCGAACATCGAGGTCATGGTCACATCCGGAAGACGCCGTAGCCGATGGGGTCGAGGGGGGCGTTGGACGCCGCCGAGAGGGCCAGCCCGAGGACGGTGCGGGTGTCGGCCGGGTCGATCACGCCGTCGTCCCACAGGCGCGCGGTGGAGTAGTAGGGGTTGCCCTGCTCCTCGTACCGCTCGCGGATCGCCCGCTTGAACTCCGCCTCCTCGCCGGCGTCGCCGCCGGGCCGGACGGTCGCCAGGACGTTGGCCGCCTGTTCGCCGCCCATGACCGAGATGCGGGCGTTCGGCCACATCCACAGGAAGCGCGGCCCGTAGGCCCGGCCGGCCATCGCGTAGTTGCCGGCGCCGAAGGACCCGCCGATGACGACGGTGAACTTCGGCACCCGGGCGCAGGAGACGGCGGTGACCATCTTGGCGCCGTGCTTGGCGATGCCGCCGTGCTCGTAGGCCTTGCCGACCATGAAGCCGCTGATGTTCTGCAGGAACACCAGCGGGATGGCGCGCTGGTCGCACAGCTCGATGAAGTGGGCGCCCTTGAGCGCCGACTCGGCGAACAGGATGCCGTTGTTGGCCACGATGCCCACCGGGTGGCCGTGGACGTGCGCGAAGCCGGTGACCAGCGTGGGGCCGTACTCGGCCTTGAACTCCAGGAACCGGCTGCCGTCGACGACGCGGGCGATCACCTCGCGGACGTCGTAGGGGGTGCGGGTGTCGGCGGGCACGATGCCGTAGAGGTCACGGGGGTCGTGCGCCGGCTCCTCCGCCCGCGCCCGCTCCCACGGGGCCGGGCCGGCCGGGCGCAGGGTGGCGACGATGTCGCGGACGATGGCGAGCGCGTGGGAGTCGTCGTCGGCGAGGTGGTCGGTGACCCCGCTGACCCGGGAGTGCACCTCGCCGCCGCCGAGCTCCTCGGCGGTGACCTCCTCGCCGGTGGCGGCCTTCACCAGCGGCGGCCCGCCGAGAAAGATCGTTCCCTGGCCGCGCACGATGACGGCCTCGTCGCTCATGGCCGGAACGTACGCGCCGCCGGCGGTACAGGAGCCGAGGACGGCGGCGATCTGCGGGATGCCGCGCCGGGACATGGTCGCCTGGTTGTAGAAGATGCGCCCGAAGTGCTCGCGGTCGGGGAACACCTCGTCCTGCAGGGGCAGGAACGCGCCGCCGGAGTCGACGAGATAGACGCACGGCAGGTGGTTGTGGAGGGCGACCTCCTGGGCGCGCAGGTGCTTCTTGACGGTGATCGGGTAGTAGGTGCCGCCCTTGACGGTGGCGTCGTTGGCGACGATCACGCACTCGCGGCCGGAGACCCGTCCGACGCCAGTGATGATGCCCGCCGCCGGCGCCTCGTCTCCGTACAGGCCGGTGGCGGCGAGCGGGGACAGCTCCAGGAAGCGGGAGCCGGGGTCGAGCAGCGTGCCGACGCGGTCGCGCGGCAGCAGCTTCCCGCGCTCGACGTGCCGGGCCCGGGACCGCTCGGGACCGCCCAGGGCCGCGACGGCCAGGCGCTCGCGCAGCTCGGCGGCCAGTCGCTCGTTGACTTCCGCGTTGCGCTTGAACTCCTCGCCGCCCGGACCCGCCGTCGTCCGGAGCACAGGGGCCATGGTCGCACGCACCTCCCTGGGTTAACGTCCGCTAACACCGCCTCGGATGTTAGTCACCATTAACTGATTCGTCTACCATTGCGCTTTATGACCGCTGTGCCGAGTCCTACCCGCGTTCCGAGCCCTCGCCGCAGGGAAATCCTCGACGCGGCGGCCGCGCTCTTCGCGGCCCGGGGCTTCCACGGGGTGTCGATCGAGGAGATCGGCGGGGCGGTCGGCATCTCGGGGCCGGCGCTCTACCGCCACTTCAGCGGCAAGGAGTCGCTGCTGGCCGAGATGCTGCTGGACATCAGCGAGCGGCTGCGCACCTCGGCCGTGGAACGCGCCACCCGGGCCGCCGACGGACGAGAGGCCCTGGACGCCCTGCTCAGCGGGCAGATCGAGTTCGCGCTCGACCATCCGGCGCTGATCACCGTGCACGACCGCGAGCTCGGCAACGTCCCCGAGCCCGAGCGGCGCCGGATCCGGCGGCTGCAGCGGCTCTACGTCGAGGAGTGGGTGACGGTGCTGAGCGAGCTGTACCCCCGGGTGCCGCCGCCGCGGCTGCGCGCAGCCACGCACGCGGTGTTCGGGCTGCTGAACTCCACCCCGCACAGCGCCGGGGAACTGCCCCGCGACGCCATGGCCGCCCTCCTGCACGACATGGCCCGCGCCGCCCTGGCCGGCCTCGTTAACGGGCGCTAACTCCCACCCGGCCGGCGGTCCCGCCTCGCCGCCATACGCCCGCCCTACACGGCGCGTCGTAACCTCCCCCATGTCCGAATTAGGGCTTGTCTCGTCAACTATCTAGATATATCGTTAACGTATCTCGATAGTTGGAAGATCGGTGAGATGGACGCTTGGAACTTCGCGGGTTCCCGGAGCCTGCCCGACGGTCCGCACTTCCCGCCGCGGGTGCGGCGCGGCGACGTACGGGCCGCCCTGCTGTCCCTGCTGGGCGAGGGGGCCCGCAACGGGTACCAGATGATCCAGGAGATCCAGCACCGCAGCCAGGGAGTCTGGCGGCCGAGCCCCGGATCGGTGTACCCCGCCCTGCAGCAGCTGGAGGACGAGGGGCTGATCACCGGCGAGGAGTCCGGCGGCAGCCGCACCTACGCCCTGACCGAGGACGGACGCCGGCACCTGGACGCCCGCGCCCTCGGCGATCCCTGGTCGGAGGTGGCGCGGACGCTGCCCGAGGACATGATGGAACTGCGGATGCTGTGGGGGCGGCTCGGCGAGGCGTTCGGCCAGCTCGCCCAGGTCGCCAGCCCCCGGCAGGTGGCGGCGGCGCGCGAGCTGCTCAAGAGCACCAGGCGGTCGGTGTTCGCGATCCTCGCCGACGACGGTGACGAGGAGGAGACGGAACGATGACGACAAGCGAGGAGCCCGCCGTCGCCGTACGGGGGCTGCGCAAGAGTTACGGCGACTTCGAGGCCGTGAAGGGCGTCGACTTCGAGGTGCGGCCCGGCGAGGTGTTCGGGTTCCTCGGGCCGAACGGCGCCGGCAAGACCACCACGATCAGCATGCTGTGCACGCTGGCCCGCCCGACCGGCGGACAGGCGTCGGTGGCCGGGCACGACGTGGTCAGAGAACGCGACGAGGTCCGGCGCAACATCGGGCTGGTCTTCCAGGACCCGACGCTGGACGGCTACCTGACGGCCGAGCAGAACCTGCGCTTCCACGCCGAGCTGTACGGGGTGCCGCGCGAGGCGGTCGCCGAGCGCATCAGGCAGGTCATGGAGATGGTCGCGCTCTGGGACCGCAAGGACGCCAAGGTCAACACCTTTTCCGGCGGCATGAAGCGCCGCCTGGAGATAGCCCGCGGCCTGCTGCACTCCCCCCGGGTGCTGTTCCTGGACGAGCCGACCGTCGGGCTGGACCCACAGACCCGCTCGGCCATCTGGGGCTACATCAACCGGCTGCGGCGCACCGAGGACATCACCATCTTCATGACCACGCACTACATGGACGAGGCGGAGTACTGCGACCGCATCGCGATCATCGACCACGGCGAGATCGTCGTGGTCGACTCCCCCGAGGCGCTCAAGGCCAGCGTCGGCAAGGACCGCGTCCAGATCCACACCGCCGACGACGAGCTCGCGATCACCTCGCTCAAGGAGCGCTTCGAGCTGGACGCCGCCCTGCGGGAGGGCGTGGTGACCTTCGCCGTCGCCTCCGGCGAGGCGTTCGTGCCCCGCCTGTTCGCCGAGCTGGGCGTGCCGATCCGCTCGGTCAACGTGTCGCGGCCCTCGCTCGACGACGTCTTCATGAACTACACCGGCTCCACGATCCGCGACGCCGAGGCCGAGGGCGGCGGCGCGTCGACGTGGATGCGCGCGATGGCGAGGAGGTAACCGATGACCACAGGCGTCACCGCTCCCGGAGTGGTCCGCGTGCGCGTCCCCGGACGCAGCGTGCGGCACGACCTGCGCGCGGTCAGGATCGTCCTGCACCGCGAGATGCTGCGGTTCGTCAACGACCGCACCCGCATGGTGTCCACGCTCGTGCAGCCCGTGCTGTGGCTGTTCGTCATGGGCACCGGCCTCAGCACGCTGGTCTCGCGGGGACCGGGCGAAGGGGTCGACTTCCGCACCTTCATCTACCCCGGCGTGATCGCGATGACGGTGATCACGACGGCGATGTTCTCGGCCGGTTCCATCGTGTGGGACCGCGAGTTCGGCTTCCTGCGCGAGATGCTGGTCGCCCCGGTGAGCCGCGCGTCCATCGTGATCGGCAAGTGCCTGGGCGGCGGCATCGTGGCGACCGCGCAGGGCGTCATCATCCTGGCCCTCGCGGGCCTGGTGCACGTCCCCTACTCCCCCGCGCTGATCCTCACTTTGCTCGGCGAGATGTTCCTGGCCTCCTTCACCATCACCGCGTTCGGCGTGAGCCTGGCCGCCCGGATGAAAAATATGCAGTCCTTTTTTGGGATCATGCAAATGGCGATCATGCCGATGATCTTCTTGTCCGGCGCGATGTTCCCGCTGGCCAACCTGCCGGCGTGGCTGGCCGTGCTCACCAAGATCAACCCGCTGACCTACGCGGTCGACCCGATGCGCCACGCCGTCTTCAGCCACCTGAACGTGAGCCCCCGGGCCGTCGAGGCGCTCAACCCCGGCGTCCACTGGTTCGGCTGGCGGGTCACCACCGGCGTCGAGCTCGCGATCGTCGCGCTGATGGGCGTCGCGCTGCTCGGCGTCGCCATCGCCCAGTTCCGCCGCACGGACTGACCGCACGGACTGACCGCACGGACCGACCGCACGGACCGACCGCGCGCACTCCGGGCGGCAGGCGGGACGCGGACGGCCCGGGAGCAGGGCTCCCGGGCCGTCGTCATCTCAGATGATCGCCGTCTCCCGGCGATCGCCGTCACGGGCGATCACCGTTTCCGGCGATCGCCCCGACCGCTGGTGCTACCGCTTCACCTTCACGTAGTCGGCCTTGCTGGTCGACGACTTGGTGTCATCGCCGCCCTTGAAGACGACCTTCCAGTAGCCGGAGTGCCAGGCCTTCACCTTGGTGGAGAAGGCGCCGGCGCCGTTGGTGCCGACCGTCTTGACGTACTCCCACTTGGAGTGGTGGGCCCGCTTGAAGTACAGCGCGACCTTCGTGTGGTCATAAGCCGTCCAGTGGTCGCCGTCCCAGACCTGCAGCGTGCCCCGGTTGGTGAGGTACCTGCCGTACTTCACCGGCTCGGGCGAGGCGTTGAAGCGGACGACCCGCGTGGCGGCCGGCTTGACGACCTTGTGCACCGTGACGTGCTCGGGACGGCTGCTCGTCCCCCGAACGCCGGGGGCGCCGTCGAACGCGGCGCGGAACCAGCCCGACTCGACCGCCTCCGTGCTGATCCAGAACCGGCCGCCGCGGTCGGTCCAGTCGTGCCCGACGACCTTCCAGCGGCGGGAGCCGTCGGCCTTGAACAGCAGGTCGACCTTCTTGCCCCGGGAGCCGTCCCAGCCGCTCGCACGCTCGACCGACAGGCGCCCGCGGGCCACCAGCCGGTCACCCTCGTCGGCCGGGTCGGGGCCGATGCGGAAGTCCGAGAGGTGGGTGTGCCAGATCTGCAGGACGCGGAAGCTCTCGCTCGCCGTCCCGGTTCCGACGACGCTGGTCGCCTTGGCCGTGACGCTCCACCTGCCGGAGGCGTCCGACCGGGTGAACGTGCGGGTGCCCTGCCACTTCTGCTTGCCGTCGCTGTCGCCGACCTTCTTGGCCTCGACGTCGACGGTCGACCCGTCGGGCCGCTTCAGCGTGAAGCCGCCCGTGGTGGCCCCGTCGACCAGGAAGCTGAAGGTCACCGCCTTTCCGTCCTTGTCGTACACGACGACCGTGCTCGGGCTCACGTCCACCGAGGTCACGGTGGGCGCGGCCTGTGCCGTCGCCGAGGCCGGCGTGGACACCAGAGCGAGGGCTCCGGCGCCCAACGCCATCGTCACGACGATGGCGCGGATGCGTTGTAACACGGGGATCCGTCCTTCCCGTTGCCTTAACGCGGCTTGAGGGTGCCACGTCATTTCCTCTAGGTAGACGACCGGGAGGTGGCAGTGGTTGGTCGATCTGACAAACTGTCAGTAATGCTGGTCAAATGGACCGATCCACTCGGACACCGGACCGGTCTCGGCAAGCCACGGGACGCGACACGGTTCATGGCGACATAATCGGCCTTGTGGCCCGCGACACAGTAGAGACGCACTTCATCGAGTCGGTCGCCGCGATGGTCCCCGGAAACCGCCGCGATCCGGGCCTGCCCGTGCGGGCCGGCACGACGCTCACCGGCGCCGTGTGCCGCGACCTGTTCGAGATCCAGCTCGCCAGCCGGATGCTGGACATCGCCGCCCGCTGGCTCCGCGAGCAGGGCGAGGGCTTCTACACCATCGGCTCCGCCGGGCACGAGGGCAACGCCGCGGTCGCGGCGGCCCTGCGCGTCACCGACCCCGCGCTGCTGCACTACCGCTCCGGGGCGTTCTACCTCACCCGGTCCGCGCAGGCCGGCCGCCTGGCCGAGGAGGGGCTGCGCGACGTGCTGCTCGGGCTGACCGCCGCCGCCGAGGAGCCCATCGCCGGCGGGCGCCACAAGGTGTTCGGCCACCCCGGCCTGGCCGTCATCCCCCAGACCTCGACCATCGCCAGCCACCTGCCCCGGGCGGTCGGCGTGGCCTTCGCCATCGAACGGGCCCGCAAGCTCGGCGTCGCCGGCTCCCCCTGGCCCGCCGGGTCGGTCGCGGTGTGCAGCTTCGGCGACGCCTCCGCCAACCACGCCAGCGCCCTGACCGGGTTCAACACCGCCGCGTACTGCGCCTACCAGGGGCTGCCGCTGCCCATCCTGTTCGTCTGCGAGGACAACGGCATCGGCATCAGCGTCCGCACCCCCGGCGGCTGGGTCGAGGCGGCCGGCCACCCGCTGATCCCGCGCTTCACCGCCGACGGCTGCGACCTGCCGGACGCCTACGACGCCGCCCGGCAGGCCGTCGAGCACGTGCGCGCCCGCCGGTCGCCGGCCTTCCTGCACCTTCGCACCGTGCGCCTGATGGGGCACGCCGGCTCCGACGTCGAGTCCGCCTACCGCACGCCCCGCGAGCTCGCCGCCGACCTCGCCCGCGACCCGCTGGTCGCCACCGCGCGGCTGCTGGTGCAGGCCGGTCTGGCCACGCCCGACGACCTGGCCGCGCGCTACGAGTCGCTGCGCGAGCACGTGCTGAAGCTCGCCCTCGAATGCACCCGCCGGCCCCGGCTGAGCTCCGCGCACGAGGTGATGGAGCCGCTCGCGCCCCGCCACCCCGCCCAGGTGGCGGCCGGGGCGGCGCGGCCCGCCGCCGACCGCGGGCCCCTGTTCGGCGACGCCCCGCCCGAGCGCGAGGGCCCGCTGACGCTCGCCCAGTCCATCAACCGCACGCTCGCCGACCTGATGGCCGCCCACCCCGAGGTCATGCTGTTCGGCGAGGACATCGCCCGCAAAGGAGGGGTGTACGGGGTGACGCGGGGGCTGCTCAAGCGCTTCGGCGCGGGCCGGGTGTTCGACACCCTGCTCGACGAGCAGTCCATCCTCGGGCTGGCCCTGGGCTCGGCGACCTCCGGGCTGCTGCCCATCCCCGAGATCCAGTACCTGGCCTACCTGCACAACGCGCTGGACCAGTTGCGGGGCGAGGCGGCCACGCTGCGGTTCTTCTCCCAGGGGGCCTACCGCAACCCGATGGTCGTGCGCGTCGCCGGGTACTCCTACCAGAAGGGGTTCGGCGGCCACTTCCACAACGACAACTCCGTCGCGGCGCTGCGCGACATCCCGGGCCTGGTCGTCGCCTCGCCCGCCCGGCCGGACGACGCGGCGGCGATGCTGCGCACCTGCGTCGCCGCGGCCCTGGCCGACGGCGAGGTGTCGGTGTTCCTCGAGCCGATCGCGCTGTACAACACCCGCGACCTGATGGACGACGGCGACAACGGCTGGCTGTCGGCGTACGTCCCGCCCTCGCGGTGGGCCGAGACCCACGTGCCGATCGGGCGGGGCCGCTCCTACGGCGACGGCCGCGACCTCACTATCGTGACCTTCGGCAACGGCCTGCGCATGAGCCTGCGCGCGGCGATCCGGCTCACCGCCGAGGGGTACGGCTGCCGCGTGCTAGACCTGCGGTGGCTGTCGCCGCTGCCGGTGGAGGACCTGCTGCGCGCGGCCGACCTGACCGGCAGGGTGCTGATCGCCGACGAGACGCGCGCCTCGGGCGGGGTCTCCGAAGGGGTGCTCGCCGCGCTCGCCGACGCCGGCTACACCGGCCGGGTCGCCCGGGTGACCTCGCGCGACAGTTTCGTCCCGCTCGGCGACGCCGCCGCCCACGTGCTGCTGTCCGAGCACGACATCGAAAGCGCCGCCCGCAAGCTCCTCGGCTGACGACCGCGCCCCGGGGACATGGCGCTCCGCCGGCGGGCCGCGGCTCAGGGGTGGCGACCCAGGGTGGCGACTCAGGGGTGGCGGCCGGTGAGGGCGAGGGTGCGGGTCTGCGGGTCGGCGTCGGCGGGCACCGGCACGGGCTCGTCGAACATGCCACTGCCGGCGAGCGCGTCCTTCATCGGCAGCAGGTGCTCGTAGGCCGCGCTCATCACCCCCGGGTCCACCCGGTCGTCGGCGCCGAGGGCGCGGGCCAGGTCCCAGGCGTGAACGGCGAGGTCGGCGGTCAGCTCCATGCAGTAGTGCCGGGCGCTCACCGTCCCGTAGGACAGGTGGACGTCCCGGTCGAGCGCGCCGGGCTCGGCCAGCGCCCGCTGCGCGGCGACGGAGGCGTCGGTCCAGCGGGCCACGGGGTCCTCGCCGAGCCGGTCGCCGGCGAAGCGGTCCCCCACACCGGCCACCGTCTCCCCGGCCAGCAGCGGCGGCACCCACGACTGCTCGACCACCAGATGGTTCACCAGGTCGCGGACGGTCCACTCCGAGCACGGGGTCGGAGCCTCCCACATGTCGCCCTCGACCATCCCCACCCGGAGCCCGAACTCGTCCATCGCGATGGCGTGCAGTTCCAGCAGGCGTTCCTCCATACGCGGGGACCTACCCCGAATGCGCGGGTCGTCCCTCCCGGTCCGGCCGGATCGCGGCGCGGGCGGTCAGAGCCGGTCGCGGCGCGGGCGGTCAGAGCCAGTCGCGGCGCTTGAAGACCAGGTAGAGGGTGGCGCAGACCGCCCCCATGAGAGCGACGGCGAACGGATAGCCGTACACCCAGCCGAGCTCGGGCATATGGGTGAAGTTCATCCCGTAGATCGTGCCGACGAGGGTGGGCGCGAACAGGATGGCCGCCCAGGAGGAGATCTTCTTGACCTCTTCGCTCTGCGCGTAGCTGGCCTGGGTGACGTTCTTCATCTCTTCGTTCTGCGCCTGGCTGACCAGGGTGGAGTTCACGATGAGGATGTCCTGCAGCATCTGGCGGAAGTTGTCCACCCGCTCTACGACGGTGATGGCGTGGTCGGCCACGTCGCGCAGGTAGCGCTGCAGCTCGCCGTCGACGCCGTACTTCGGCGAGCCGGCGATGAGGTTGCTCAGCATGTCCAGCAGCGGCCGGGTCGCCCGCTGGAACTCGATGACCTCGCGCGACAGGGCGTAGATGCGCCGCGGCGCCGCCGGGTCGCCGCCGAAGACCTGCACCTCGATCTCGTCGATGTCCTTCTGCAGGCCGGCCACGACCGGCGCGTACCCGTCCACCACCGCGTCGAGGATCGCGTACAGCACCGCCTGCGGGCCCTGGCGCAACAGGTCGGGGTCGTTCTCCATCCGGCGCCGCACCTTGCTCAGGTCGGGGGCCTCGCTGTGGCGCACGGTGAGCACGAAGTCGCCGCCGACGAACACGTGCAGCTCGCCGAACTCGACCTTCTCCGGCGAGTCGAGGTACTGCGCGGCCCGCAGCACCAGGAACAGGGTGTCGCCGTACCGGTCGGCCTTGGGCCGCTGGTGGGCGACGATGGCGTCCTCGACGGCCAGCTCGTGCAGGCCGAACTCCTCGGCGGCCTTGAGGATCTCCGAGCCGGCCGGCCGGTACAGGCCGATCCACGCCATGCTGCCCGGCCGGGCGCGCAGGGCCGTCACCGCCTCGGCCAGGGACGGCGGGGTGTCCACCCGCTTGCCGTCGACGTAGATGGCGTTGTCGATGACGCTCCGCTGCGCGGCCGGAGAGTCGTTCTCCTTCGGCCGGGGATCCATCGAATGCTCCGGGGCGACCTCGTGGTCGCCTCCCCGCACGACCGGCACGCGCATCAGATCCCTCAGCCCGCGCACACGACGATCCGACATCGGACACCTCCCCTGGACGCTCGGGGCGGTCGCGGACCTACGACCGGGTCGACTCGCCCGTGTCAGACCTTAACCCGATATGAGTGACCCATTTCGCAGGTACTCGTCGAGCCGGTGGCGCGCCCTGTCGCGGACCCTGCGGCGCAGCGCCGGAGCCCAGCCGACGAGCACGCCGGTGGGCCTGCCCAGCGCCAGCGTCGACCAGTGGCGAAAGTCGAAGTCGTCGTGATGGCGGACGATCAGCCCGTCCTCGAACCGGAACTGCGCGCTCACCTGGTTGACCACCTGCCTGCCGTTGCGCCGCAGGACGTAGTCGGCCGACCAGCTCGCGCCGCCGGAATGGTCGTCGGCCGTGATGTCCCAGGCCGCGATCTTGAGGTCGGTTACGGAGGCGAGGAGCATGCTCCACATGCCGACGACCTGGTCACGGCCCTCCAGTTCGAGGAAGACCGGGTCGCCGAAGCTGATTTCCGGGTGGTAACACCGTCCCAGGGCGTCGGTGTCGCCGCGCGCGAAGGCGTCGAAGAAGCCGCGGATCACCTGCTGGTGCTCGGCGGGTCCCGTCGCCGGTGTACGGGAGTAGGGCACTGCTCCAGCTTAGAGGGCTTTTTCCCGAACGCCGATGCCGTTACGCCGGCATCCTCCGAAAGCCGGTCGTCGATGACACCGAGCGCATCAGCGCGGGCCCCCGGCACCCCCGACCCCGTGGCCCACCCCGCCGCCTCCCCACCCCCCGCCGCTCACCTCGCCACTCACCCCGCCGCCTCCCACCCCCCGCCGCTCACCCCGTCCCGCGCGAGGCCCCACCTAGCGCGGTGACCGCATACGTTCACCGGGCGCGACTCTCCACCCGGCCACCTGCTGCACTGATCAGTGCATGCCCACATACGTTCGTCGGCCGCGACCCTCCACCCGGCCACCTGCTGCACTGATCAGTGCATGCCCACATACGTCGCCGGGCGCGACTCTCCACCCGGCCACCTGCTGCACTGATCAGTGCGTGCCCACATACGTTCGTCGGCCGCGGCTCTCTACCCGGGCCACGTGCCGCAGTGATCGGCGCCGGGTCGGCGGGGCGTGGTACGGCGATGCCGGCGCCTGCTACGGCGCCCGACCGCCGCCGCGCACCGTGCCGTCGGCCGGCGGGGATGCGGATCACCCAAGTCGAATCTTGTTCTGGCGGGACAGTGCGCGTGTGCTGTCGGCGGACATGCGAGGCTATGTCCGCGCGTTCTCGCGCGCGGCCGCCGGTGGCCTGGTCGATGGAGGTGGACCCTGCAGACGTTCAGCGCTCTCTGGGCACGGCTGACCACCGTGCAGCCGGTCCCGCCCACGTGGATCGCCGCTCTGGCCGCGCTCGTCGCCTTCGGCGTGGTCGTGTACCCCACGTCGTGGCACATCTCCAGAGGCCTGATCACGATCGCGCACGAGGGAGGGCACGCGCTGGTGGCCGTGCTCACCCGGCGCAAGCTCCAGGGCATCCGCCTGCATTCCGACACCTCCGGGGTCACGCTGACCCGGGGCCGTCCCACCGGGCCGGGGATGATCTTCACGGCCGCCGCCGGGTACGTCGCCCCCTCGCTGCTCGGGCTGGCCGCCGCGTGGCTCACCGCCCTCGGGTACATCACGATCCTGCTCTGGACCATCATGCTGCTGCTGGCCAGCATGCTGCTGATGATCCGCAACGTCTTCGGCGTGGTGTCCCTCCTGACGATCGGCGGAGCGGTCTTCGCGCTTTCCTGGTTCGCCCCGGCGCACGTCCAAGCGGTCGGCGCACAGCTCGTCGCGTGGTTCCTGCTGATCGGCGGCGTACGGCCCATCCTCGAACTGCGGAGCAAGCGCCGGCGCGGCCGGGCGCCCGACTCCGACGCCGACCAGCTCGCGCGGCTCACCCCGTTCCCGGGCGGCTTCTTCGTCTTCCTGTTCCTGCTGGTCTCCGGCGCGGCCCTGGTCATCGGCAGCTACCTGCTCACCCCTCTGGAGATCCTGGACCTGCTCAACGCCACCTGACGAGCGAAGATCACCAGCGGGCCGGGGCGCCGGTCACCGCCGCGTCAGGATGGGACGACTGTCGCCAGGGTCGAGCCGAAGCGCTGTTTGGTGACCTTGAGCTGGGCGGGCACGCGGGCACGCAGCTCGCCGACGTGGCTGACGATGCCGACCGCCCGGCCGCCGTCGCGCAGCTCGTCCAGGATGTCGAGGACACCGTCGAGCGTCTCGTCGTCCAGGGTGCCGAACCCTTCGTCGATGAAGAGCGTGCCGAGCTCCACCCCGCCCGCCTCCGCGGTCACCACGTCGGCCAGCGCGAGGGCCAGTGCCAGCGAGGTCATGAACGCCTCACCGCCGGACAGCGTCACCGGGTCGCGGTCGGCGCCCGTCCAGCCGTCCAGGACGCGCAGGCCGAGCCCGCCGCCGGAGCGCTTGCGGTCGGCCGCCGACTTGCGCACGTCGAACAGCAGGCGGTAACGGCCACCGGACATGTGGTCGAGCCGCTCGTTGGCGGCGTCCACGACCTGGCGCAGCCGCTCGCCGAGGACGAACGACGACAGGCGCATGTCGAGCCTGTTGTCGGAGGAGGTGCCGACGGCCAGCTCCGCCAGGCGCTTGGCCAGGCGGTAACGCTCCTCGGCGGGACGCCATTCGGCCAGGGCGGCTTCCAGCGTCGCGGTGAGCGCCAGCAGCTCGTCGTGCCGTCCTTCGGCCTGGTCGCGCGCGGAGGTGCGCGAGGCGTGCTCGCGTTCGGCGCGTTCGAAGTCGTCCGTGAGGGCGGGCAGATCGGGAGCGGGCGCGGCCGCCGCGGCCGCCAGTTCAGAATCGGCCAGCAGCCTGGTCACGGCGGCGCGTTCGGCGTCCAGCTCCCGCAACCGCGCGGCCATGGACTCCAGGCTCGCCGCCGGGCGCGTCGCCGCCCGCACGTCGGCGAGGCTCGCGAAGTCGGCGTCCGCGGCGGCGCTCTCGGCGCGTGCCACCGCGGCATCCCGTTCGGCGCCTTCGGTGAGGGCGGCGCGAGCGGTCTCCACGGCGTCCCGCAGCAGCTCGGCCTCGTCGGCGAGCCGGTCGACGCGGGCGGCGAGCGTGGCGTCCTCGCCCTTGGCTTCGGCCAGCCGGGCCGCCAGCCGCTCGGCGTCGGCGGCCGCGGTCTTCCCGGCCGCGCGCTCCGCGGCGATCTCAAGCCCGAGGCGCGTGAGGCTCTCACCGAGCTTGGCGAGCTGCTCCTCGACACCGGTCAGCTCTTCGACCAGCGCGGCCTCCCCCTGGGCCGCCTCCCGCAGCCGAGCCAGCGCCGCCTCGGCCTCGCGCAGCATCTCCTCGGCCGCGGCCGCGGTCATCTCGCCTTCGGCCGGCGCACCCTCGCCGGCGCGTTCGGACCAGGCGCGGGAGACGGCGGCGCGGGCCTCGGTGCAGGCGGTGGCCGCCTCGGCGACGCCTGCGGCGGCCTGGACGGCGGCGGCCAGTAGTGCGGTCTCGGTGGTGACGCGGTCGCGACGGGCGCCCACGCTGTCGTCGCCGCCGCGCGCGGCGGCGAGGAGCTCCCCGAGACGGTCGAGCTCGCGTCGCAGCCCGGCCTGGCCGGCGCGCCGCTCGGCGATCATGACGTCGAGCTCGCGGGCCCGGCCGGTGACCGCGTCCAGCTCGTCCTGGAGGCCACGGACCCGCGCCTCGATGGCGGGCACCTGACCGGCGATCGACTCCAGACGGACCAGTTCGGCATCGGCCTCGTCGCGCGCCGCCAGCGCCGCGCCGGCCGTCCGTCCGCCGGCGCGGAGGGTGGCGTCCTGGAGCCGCGCGGACAGCACCGCGACCCTGCCCTCGGCCGCCTGGCGGGTCTCCTGCGCGGCGTCGGACAGGGCCTGGGCCGCCTGCTCGTCGTCGAGCGTCGGCGTGGACAGGGCCGGCGACGCGGGCGCGGGATGGTCGGCGGAGCCGCACACCGCGCACGGCTCACCGGGGACCAGGCCGCGCGCCAACTCGGCCGCCATGCCTTCGATGCGGGCCTGCCTGATCTGCTGGAGACGGTCGCGCAGCTCCTGCGCCTCGTCGGTGGCCCGGCGCCGCTCGCCCTCGGCGGCCTCCAGCTCGGCCGCGAGCGCGTCGCGGCGCGACGCCTGCTCCAGCACGACCGCGGCGGCCTGGCAGGCGGAAGCGGCCGCCGGAACCAGCGCCGCCCCGGCCTGGGCCTCGGCGAGCCGTCCCGACGCCTCCTCCAGGCGGCCGGGAAGCCCGGCCCGCGCGTCGGCCAGGGCAGCCTCACGCTCGGCCAGCTCGGCGAGCACCCCGTCGAGGGCGCGCAGCGCGGCGCGGGTCTCCTCGAACCGGGCCTCGTCGGCCCGGCGGAGCTCCAGCCCGGCCAGCTCGTCACGGTGCGCCCGTTCGAGCGCGGCGAGCCGGTCGCGCAGATCGCGCGTGACCACTTCCACCGCGGCCGCGCCCTCCGCGAACTCCGTCGAGGAGATCGCCCCTCGCGCCACCTCCTCCAGCGACCCCGCCCAAGCCTGGGCCGCCCCAAGAGCCACTCCTCCGGCCGACGGGTCGACCCCGGCACCGACCTCGACCTCGGTGTCGGCATCGACCCCGGCATCGACCCCGGCGTCGGTACCGGTGTCGGTGTCGGCGGCTCCGGATGTCGTCCGCCGCGTCTGTGCCACCGGTGGGCCGGCGCCGGCCTCCCCCGATCGGGAGCCGGCGACAAGGGCGGCCGGCAGGGCGGCGAGGGCGTCCAGCAGGTCGCGCGCGGCGGCGGCGAGCCGCCCGGCGAGGGCGTCGCGGCGGCGGACGGCCGCGAGGTCGCCGGTGGCGGCGGCCACGGCGGCGCGGGCGCCGGGCAGGCCGGAGGCGGCCAGGCGGGCCTGCGCCAGACGCTCACCGGTCCGGCGGCGCAGCTCGGGCAGCGCGGCGAGCCGTTCGGCCGTCTCGGCCTCCTGCGCCGTGAGGTCCGCGAGCCGCCTGCCGGACGTGGCGAGTTGCTCACGCAGGCCGGCGAGCCGGGCCTCCTCGGGACGAAGCTCCTCCAGCCGGACGATCTCGTCGCGACGAGCGCGCGCCAGCTCGGCCAGCCGTTCGGGACCATCCGGTCGGGGCGGGCGCGCCTGCCCATCGCCCGGCTGGGGCGGACGTGTCCGTCCGATGCCCGTGTGCGTCGCGTCCTGGTCTTCCGTACCTGTATGCGGAGTGCCCGCACGATCGTGGCGCGTATCAGAGTGGCCGGTGCCGTCGTGATCGGTGCCGTCGTGATCGGCGGAGGGGCGGCGGGTGAGGGGAAGGGCTCGGGCCAGCGCGTCCGCGGCCAGGCCCTCGGCCTTGGCGGCGGCCTCCGCTCGCTGCTCGGCCTGCAGGACCAGCGGCAGCACGGCCTCGGCACGGGCGGCGTCGGCGAGGATGGACGCGAGGTCGGAGCGCTCGTCGGCGGTGCGGTCGAGGCCGTCGCGGCGGGCGACCGCCTCGGCGTGGGCGCGCTGCCGCTGGGCCAGTTCGCGTGCCGCCTCGAACGCGGCGCGCGAGGACCGCAGCGCCGCCTCGCTCGCCACCTGCGCACCCGCCTCGGTGACGTACGCCTCATGCGCCATCGCGAGCAGCGCCCGCGCCCACTCCAGCGGCTCCTCCCGGGGATCGGGAGCCGCCGCCGCGTCGGGGATGACGGCCGTCAGGAGGGCGGGGCCGGCGGCGCCGCGCATCTGGTCGACGACCGAGTCGACGCGCTGGCGCAGTTCCTGGCGTTCCTGGCCGGCGGTGGTGCGGTGGTCGGCCAGCCACCGCTCGACCTCGCTGTAGATCTTCACCGAGAAGAGCTTCTCGAGGAGCTTGCGCCGTTCGTCGCCGTCGGCGCGCAGGAACCGGGCGAAGTCGCCCTGAGGGAGCATCGCGACCTGGCAGAACTGGTCGGCGTTCATGCCGAGCAGCCCGCCGATCAGCTCGCCGGTCTCGTCGGCGCGCCCGGACAGGAACACGCGCTCACCGGAGGGCAGGACCTCTTCGAGCAGGACCTTGGCCTTCTCTTCGATGAGCCCCTCGCCACGCAGCTTGGGACGGTGCCAGACGGGCGAGCGAGTGACGCGGAACCTCCTGCCCCGCAGCGTGACGTCCAGCTCGACCTTGGGGCCGCGGTCGGCCGGGGCGTGGTCGCAGCGCAGGCGGCGGGCGCTGTTGCGCTGGCCGGGCACCTGGCCGTAGAGGGCGTAGCAGACGGCGTCGAGCACGGTGGTCTTGCCCGCGCCCGTCGGGCCGTGGACCAGGAACAGCCCCGCCTCGCCGAGGGCGTCGAAGTCGACCTCCTCCTGCCCGGGGAAGGAGCCGAAGGCGGTCAGCCGCAATCGGTGCAACCTCATCGCGCGCCCCCCTCTCCCCAGGCAGTGCCGCCGCCCGTCCCCGCTTGATCGTATGCGGGCAGATCGCGTGCACCCTGACGTCGGCTGACCGACGAGCACGCGCCCGTACGCCGCATGACCGCCGGGCCGTCGATCACCGTCACCGCCGATCGCGTGTCCGGGTGCCACCCGGCCGCGGGGACACCCACCTCCATGAAGGACGGTCGCGGCCCGGTGATCGGCATGCCGGTAGGGACGTTGATCCAGGTCACCGAGGGTCGCGGGGGCGTACGCAGGGTGACCGAGGGCGGCATGGGGGCGGCGGCCGCCCTGGGAAGGAGGGTCACGCGAGGGCCTCCTTGGCGCGGCATGCCTCGACGGCCTCGCGCAGCAGGCGGCGTTCGCCGTCGTCGGCCGGCTCGCCGCGCACCTCGCGGACGAAGTCGAGCGCCACCTCGATCTCGGGCCGGCCCGCGAGCCGGGGCGCGCGGGGGGCGGCCTGCGGGGCGTCCTCGGGGTCGAAGGACAGGGCCAGCGTGTGGGGGAAGCGCCGACGGAGGTTCTCCATGGCGCTCTTGGGCCGCACCGGGTCGGTGAGGGTGACCTGCAGCCAGTGGCCCTCCAACGCCGACCAGCGCTCTGAGGTGAGCAGATCGGCCAGCCGGCCGCTGACGCGGGCGATCGGCCGCGGCACGGGGGCGGGGACGAACTCGGCGCCCCGGAACCCGCCGGGTCCGATGTCGACCAGCCAGGACCCCTTCACCTGCGTGGCCTCGGAGAAGGAGTAGGCGATCGGGGAGCCGGAGTAGCGGACCGACTCGCTCATGCGCTGCCGGCCGTGCAGGTGGCCGAGGGCGACGTAGTCGACGCCGTCGAAGGCGGCGACCGGAACGTGCGCGACGCCGCCCACGCTGATGTCGCGCTCGCTGTCGCTGCCCTTGCCGCCGGTGACGAAGGCGTGGGCGAGCACCACCGAGGGCATGCCGCGCCCGGCCAGGTCGTCGCGGACCAGGCCCATGGCGTGCTCGAGAGCGGCCGAGTGGCTGCGCTCGGGCAGGGCCCACGGCGCGCGGACGGCCTCGGGCTCGAGGTAGGGGATGGCGTAGAAGGCCACATCGCCGACGACGACCGGCTCGCCGACGCGGGCGGGATCGGTGCGCAGGTGCACCCCGGAGGCGTCCATCAGGTCGGCGCCGAAGCCGAGCCGGCGCGCGGAGTCGTGGTTGCCGCTGATCAGGACGGTGTGGACGTTCTCGGCGACGAGCCGACGCAGGGTCTCGTTGCACAGCGCGACGGCGTCGACCGAGGGGAGCGCGCGGTCGTACACGTCACCGGCGACGGCCACCACGTCGACGCGCTCCGACCTGATCGTCTCCACCAGGTGGTCGACGAAGGCGGCCTGGGCCTCGAGCAGGCTCTCGCGGTGGAAGGCCCGGCCCAGGTGCCAGTCGGAGGTGTGCAGGACACGCATGTCGCAGGAAGCTAACAGGTCCCACCGACAAAGGTGGCCCCTCCGGCACCATCGTTCCATCCGTGTGACTTAACCTGATGATCGGAGGTCATATTAAGGGCGGAACGCCCTCGTATAGAGGACATGCGCGCGCCAGAGCCGGGCCTGTGGGCCGCCGCGGCACGACGGTCCGACGACGAGCCGCCGCACGAGGAGGTGGCGTGAGCGTCCGGAGCCGGCTGAGCGTCGCGACCGGGGTCCTGCTGGGGATCCTGGCCACGGTGGGTTACGTGCTGTCCCCGCCTTCCTTCGACCCGCCCCCGCTGACCCAGAGCGCGGGCCTGAGCGCCCTGCCGGCGCAGCCCGCCGCCGAGTACCGCCCGGTCCCGCACTACGGCGCCATCGACGTCAAGGACATCTCCGTGCCGGCCCAGGGCACCACGCTGACGGCGACGATCAGGTCGCCGCGCACTCCCGGCCGTCACCCGGCGCTGGTCTTCGTCCAGGGCTCAGGGTCGGGCGACCGTGGCGAGTTCACCACGCAGGCGACCTGGCTGGCCCGGGCGGGTGTGGTCACGCTCACCTACGACAAGCGGACCGTCGGATACGACTTCCGCCACCGCGACTTCTCCCTGCTCGCCGACGACGCGCTGCGCATGATCGAAACGGTGCGCGGGCGCCCGGACGTCGACCCGGGCCGCGCGGGCCTGTGGGGCGTGAGCGAGGGCAGCTGGGTGCTGCCGATCGCCGCGGCCAAGAGCATGGACGTCGCCTACACCGTCATGGTGTCCGCCCCCGTCGTCTCGCCGATGCGCCAGGTGGCGTGGGCGCTGAACGAGCAACTCCAGCGCCTGCACGCCCCCGCGGGGGTCCGCGAGCTGCTGACCAAGGCGATGGGCGGCGTCGGCTTCGACTTCCTGCGCTACGACAGCGTGCCGGTGCTACAGCGGGTGACGCAGCCGATGCTGGCGCTGTACGGGACGATGGACCCCTCGATCCCGTTCGTCGAGAGCACCCAGAAGCTCACCGCGGCCCTGCGGGAGGCGGACAACGCCGACTACACCATCCGCTTCCTGGGCGGGGCCGACCACGCGATGCGGGTGAACGGCGGGCCGTTCGCCCACGGCTACCTGGAGACGCTGGCCAACTGGGTTCTCAACCTGCCAAGGACGGCGGCGCCGGCGGCCGGGCTGCAGGTCGCGGGGGCGACGCCCGTGCAGCGCTACGTCGCGGCCGACGTGCCCACGGCGCCCTGGTACGCGCGCGGCGCCATCCTCGGCTTCGCGCTGACCCTCACCGCCGTCGGGTACGTCGCGGCCCCGGTGACCGAGATGGTGGTGCGGTTACGCGGCCGGGACGCCCTGGTGTCCCGGCCCGACCTGTGGCCGGGGATCCGCCGCCGCCTGCGCCGCATGGCGTGGACGGGGGTGGGCCTGCTCGCCGCCGTGACGGCGTTCATCACGCTGATCGTGCTGTTCTCGGTGAACCAGGCCGGGGCGTGGCCGGCCGTGCTCGCCGGGTGGCTGGTGGTCCGGGTGCTGGCCGTGCTGATGCTGGTGCAGGAGGTGACGACGGTCGCGGCCCTGATCGCCGCGCTGCGGGACGGCTGGGAGCCGGGGCGCTGGCAGCGGTTCGCGCTCGCCGCGGTGCTGGGGGGCACCGCCATGCTCATGGTCACCGCCGCCTACTACGGGCTGTTCGGCATCCCCTGGTAACCCGGCGTGCCTGCCCGCTGACCTGTCGGACACATCTTTCCCGGCATACCCGTACAACTCGACCGCCGTTCCCTGCATGTTCACGTCCGCGTCGGCTGCGCTGGATACATTGCCCCCTTGATCGAAGAGGATGGGGCAGCGTTGCCGGAGAAGATCAAGCCGCGGGGGACGGCCGCGGTCATCGGGTGGACGGCTCTTTCCGCCCTGGTGCCAGGCGCGGCGCACCTGCGCGCCGGCCACCGCCGCACAGGGTTCCTGCTGCTCGGCGCGTACGGCGTGCTGCTCGCGGCGGTCACGGCCGTCGCGCTGACGGCGGACGCCGGCCTGGCCGGGCGCCTGCTGGACCCCGGATGGCTGCGCGCCGTGATCGCCGTGGCGCTGGTCGCGGCGCTCGGCTGGTTCACGCTGCTGGTCCGCTCGTACGTGGTCCTGAACCCCGGTGAGCTGCCGCAGGCGGGACAGGTGGTCTCCGGCGTCCTGGCCGGGATCCTGGCGGTCAGCGTGGCGCTGCCGTTCGTCGTCGTCGCCCAGTACGCGATCGTGTCCGGGGAGACGCTGGACACGGTCTTCGACGCCCCGCCCACCGTGGCGGCGGCGCCGACGCCCGGCTCCCGCCCGGTGGACCCGTGGGCGGGCAGGACGCGGGTGAACATCCTGCTCCTCGGCGGCGACTGGCAGCCGAACCGGGTGGGCGTGCGCACCGACAGCCTCAACATGGCCAGCGTGGACGTGCGCACGGGCAACACCGTGCTGCTCAGCCTTCCCCGCAACCTGGAGAAGGTGCGCTTCCCCCCGGGCACTCCGATGCGGCGCAGGTTCCCCGACGGCTTCCGCCTGCCCGCCAACCCCGACGGTTCCCGCGAGGACCTGCTGTTCTCGGTGTGGGAGTACGCCGAGACCCACCCCGAGCTGTTCGGCGGCCGGCACGGCATGGGCCCCGAGACGCTCAAGCAGACCATCGGCTACACCCTGGGCCTGGACGTCGACTGGTACGCCCTGGTCAACATGTGGGGGCTGGCCAGGATCATCGACGCCCTCGGCGGCCTCACGCTGACCGTCCCGACCGACGTGGTGTTCGGCAAGTACAACGAGGGCCTGGTCAAGGCCGGCACCCGCAGGCTGCGCGGCGCGGACGCCATGTGGTTCGCCCGCTCGCGCACCTACAGCGACGACTACACGCGCATGGGACGCCAGCGGTGCGTGCTGGACGCCCTGCTCCACCAGACCGACCCCGGCACGGTGCTGATCAGGTTCAACCAGCTGGCGCGGGCGTCGAAGGGCATGTTCCGCACCGACATCCCCCGGTCGATGCTGGAGCACCTGGTGCCGCTCGCGCTGAAGGTGCGGGACGCGCGGGTAACCGGGGTGCAGTTCGTGCCACCGCTGGTCAGCACCGCCGACCCCGACTGGGCGCTGATCCGCGCGCGCAGCGCCAAGGCGATACGCGACTCGGCGGCGGGCCCCGCGACGCCCTCCCCCGCGGCGTCCGCGGTGACCTCGCCCTCGGCGTCCGCGGCATCCCCGGCGATCTCGCCCTCGGCGGGCGGCCCGGTCACGGCTTCACCCTCGTCGGCCGCCTCGGGTCCTGGCACCCCGTCCCCCTCGGCGACCCGCGCGGGCACGCCGGGCAAGCACGCCGACCGGAGCATCTGCGGCGCCTGAGGACCGGGAGCTCCGCCCCGACCCCTTGGTCACGGTTCGATAACGGCGACGCCTCGACCACGTCACGTAGTCGGTCGGCTACGGTAAGTCTTACTCGTGTGTCCGCCCCCCGCGACGCGGCCGTGCTGAAAGCCGTCCGCCATGACGCGTCCTCCCCGTTCCCTCATCCGCGCTCCGGGTGGCCTGTTACGAGCGTTGTTCCGGCGGCTCGCGAACCCCACGCCCCTGCGCGTCCCGCGGTCCCCTGCCGCCGCACCACCGGGCCGGCAGGTCCCGGACGCCCGCGTCCCGGCGCCTCTCGCCGGCGGCGCCGCCAACCCCCACAAGGAGAGCGCAGTGTCCAACGCGGAAGCCGGTTCGGGCATCACCGTGACCGGCATCGACGACAGGTACGGCGCGCTGTGCCAGGGTTCCAACCAGCGCTGGACCGCCCGGCCCGACTACGTCAAAGTCGTGCGGTCGACCGGCGAGGTGATCGGCGCCCTGAACGAGGCCCTCAACAGCGGCCGCACCCGGGTCACCGTGCGCTCCGGCGGCCACTGCTACGAGAATTTCGTGGCCGCCGACGGAGTCCAGGTGATCATCGACATGGGCGGCATGGACCGCGTCCACCACGATCCCGCCATGGGGGCGTACTGCGTGGAGGCCGGGGCGACGAACTGGCACAACTACGCCCGGCTGTACCGCGAGTCCGGGCGCACGCTGCCCGCCGGGTCCTGCTACTCGGTGGGCGCGGGAGGCCACATCTGCGGCGGCGGGTACGGGTTGCTGTCGCGCCGGCACGGCCTGACGGTCGACTACCTGTACGCCGTGGAGGTCGTCGTCGTGCGCCGCGAACCGCGCGGCGACTACCAGGCGCAAGCGGTGATCGCCCGCAGGGACGACGACGGCGACCTGCGCGAGCTGTGGTGGGCGCACACCGGGGGCGGCGGCGGCAACTTCGGGGTGATCACCCGCTACTGGTTCAAGGACCTCCCCCGGCCGCCGATCAACGTCTGGCTCAGCGCCGTCGGCTGGAGCTGGGAGGGCATGACCTATGACCGTTTCGCCCGGCTCGTCGGGAACTTCGGGCGGTTCTGCGCTGACAACAGCGCCCCCGGCAGCGAGTACGCCGGCCTGTTCTCCATCCTGAAGCTCACGCAGCGAGCGGCCGGGAAGATCGGGCTCATCACGCAGGTGGAGGCCACCAACCCCGCCGCCGGCCGCGACCGGCTCGACGCCTTCCTCGCCCAGATGGAGGACGGCGTGGACGCGCCGCGCGCCACCTTGGACGTGGAGACGGGCGAGCACCCGCCGATGGAAGGGCTGCACGACGAGCCCCGCCTGATGCCGTGGATCCAGGCGACCCAGACCCTCAACGGCGCGGGCGCGGGCCGGCGCGGGAAGTACAAGTCGGCCTACATGCGCAAACCGTTCCCCGACCAGCAGGTGCGGGTCATGTGGAACTTCCTGTCCGGCGCGCGCGACGACACCGAGGTCCCCGGCGACGACTACGACACCACCGCCTACGCCAACCCCGAGGCGCTCATCCAGGTGGACACCTACGGATGCGCGATCAACGCGGTCGGCGCGCACGAGACCGCCGTGGCGCAGCGCGACTCGATCATGAAGCTGCAGTACCAGACGTACTGGACCGACCCGGCCGAGGACGCCGTCCACGAACGCTGGATCCGCGAACTGTACCGCCGGGTCTACCACGCCTCCGGCGGCGTCCCGGTGCCGGCCTCGGCCGACGGCGCGACGGACCCCGACGCCGTCACCGACGGGTGCTACATCAACTATCCCGACCGCGATCTCAGCAGCCCACAGTGGAACACCTCCGACGTGCCGTGGTACCGCCTGTACTACGGCGACAACTACGAACGCCTGCGGCAGGCCAAGCACACCTGGGACCCGCACGACATCTTCCGGCACGACCAGTCGATCAGATGACGCCCCTCGGGCACGGCCCCCGGCACGGCCCCGGCACGACTCCCGTCCAGCCCGGCCGCCTCCGCCGTCTCATCCGCCTTATCCGCTTTATCCGCCCCGGCCGATCCACCGATGCCGCCGGCTCCATGGGCAGCCCCTGGCCGTTCATCGGCGGTGCTGACCGGTCATATCGATCCCGGCCGCTCATCGGCGGCCCTGGCGGTCATAAGCGACCGTCCCCGTTCATCGGCAACCTGCCGGTCCTGACCTTCCCTGGGCGGCCCTGCCGGTCCTGGCCCGTCCTCGGCGGTCCTGCCGATCCTGGGTGGTCTTGCCCGTCCTGCCGGGCCTGACCTGCACTGGGTGGTCCCGCCGGTCCTGGGTGGTCTTGCCGGTCCCGCCGTGCCTCACCTGCATCGGGTGGTCCTGCCGGTCCTGCCGGTTCGGTGTTCAGAGGCGGAAGGAGTCGCCCGCGAGCCGGCGGACGCGGTCCTCGTCGACCAGGTGGCCGAGGCCCGGCTGGGTGAGCGGGACGGCGACGACGCCGCCGGAGGCCCCGACCGGGGGTGTCACGATCTGCGCGCTGCGCGGCGGCTCGGTAACGTCGCTGGGCAGCGTGCACCCGGGCAGGCTGGCGACGGCGACCGTGGCCGCGCGCGCCAGGCCGGTGCCGCGCCCGCCGGCGGCGGTGATGTCCCACCCGGCCGCCACAGCCACGTCGTGCGCCGTCCGCACGGCGCGCAGCGCCCCGAAGCGGGACGGGCGCAGCAGCAGCGCGCCGCCGGCCCGCGCCGCTACGGCCTCACGCAGCGCGGCCACCGAGTGCACCTCGATCGCGACGAGCGAGGTGACCCGGTCCTGCAGTTCGGCGTGCATGTCGAGGTCGGGGGCGGTGTCCGGGCCGCCGAACGGACGCTCGATGGCCGTCACGTCGTAGGAGGCCAGCGCCTCCAGCGCCGAGACGTCGGTGTAGGCGCCGCGGGCGTCCACGGCGAGCGCCAGGGCGGGATAGGCCTGCCGCACCGCGCGCACCGGCTCGACGTCCCAGCCGGGATGGACGTCCAGGGTGACGTGGGCGTAGCCGGCGCACACGTGGCGGTTCACCCGGGCCACCATCGCCTCGAGCGACCGCTCGGCGGCCAGTCGCACCGTCGCCATGAGGGAGGTGCGGGTGCCGCCGATCGCGTGGGCCAGCGGGACGCCCTGCATGCGCGCCCACAGGTCCCAGCAGGCCAGGTCGACGGCGGTGCCGCCGGGGACGGTGCCCAGTTCGTCGGGGTGCTCCCAGTCGACGCCGAGAAGCGCGGGGCCGAGAGACTCCTCCAGCGTCGCCCACGTCTTGCCGAGCACGTGATCGCGGTCGGCGGCCTCAGCGGCGCCCATATCGTCCTGGCCATGGGCGGTAGCGGTGTGCGTCCCCTGCGCGGGCCGGAGCTCCGCGGGCTGGACGACCTCCCCCCACCCGGTCATCCCCCCGTAGTCGGTGAGCTTGACCAGGATGCTCTCCGGACGCCTGCCGTAGGGCAGCACGAGCCGGAAGACCTCGAGCTCACGGACGCGCGGCATGGAACCCCCTCATCGAACACCTGTCCCTTCCATGGTGCCCGCTGCGAGGAGGCGCTCGAAACGCGGGCCGCCCGCGCGGGCGGAGACCTCCGGTCGGCGAGGCGCTCCGCGCGCGACATTCCCGCTGGTGGCCCGCCTGTCAGCCCCCGGCCCGACAGACGGTCAGACCACGCCACGATAGGGGCCTCCCCGTCCCATCACAGGCCCGACCACACCACGACACAGGGCCCCTGGGGCCCGGTCCGTCGCGAGTCCAGGCCATACCATGACACGGAGACCCCAGGGTCCAGTCCGTCATGGTCCGGGCCACATCACGACGCCTGGCGGCTCCGGCACCCTGTCATGGATCCGGGCCACATCGCGACACTCGGGGCGATCCGGCCCGTCATAAGCCGCTGGGCGACCCCGGACCGGTCATGAGTCCTGGTCACATCATGACGCCAGGACGACCCGGGCCGGTGATCGGCGGACCGGGCGACGGTCAGGCCAGGCGGGGACGCGGGCGTCTTCGGGGCGTCAGTTCAGCGTCCGGTGCGGCCGGCGATCGGCGTGGCGAGGGCGGCCTGGGCGACGATCAGGCCGAAGCAGGCGAGGTACACCCACCAGGCGGTGTCGAACGCCGCGAACAGCGCACCCGTGACGGCGATGGCGACGACCGAGAAGACCGACTCGCCGATCTGGAGCGAGGAGCTGTTCCTGCCCTCCTCGCCGGGGGCGGACAGCTCAAGGGTGAGGACCGACAGCGTCGGGTAGACCAGGCCGATGCCGAACCCGGTGGCCAACCATGCGACCAGGCCGGCGGCGAGCGGCACGGAGTCGAAGACCAGCAACGCCGTGCCGGCGGTGCCGGCGGCGACCAGGAACGTCCCGACGCGCAGCAACCGCGTGCGGTCGTACCGGCGGCGCCCCTGGATCCAGGAGGCGAGTGACCAGGTCAGGGCCGACCCGGTGAGGAACAGGCCTGCGAAGGTGGGGCTCAGCCCGCGCTCGCCGGTCAGCATCAGCGGCACGAACACATCGGCGGCGAACGACGCCCCGGCGGCCAAACCGCGCAGCAATACCACCGTCGGGAACCCGCGCGCCGCGCGCATCGTGCCACGGGGCAGCAGGCGCGGGAGGGCGACGGCGAGGACGGCGAGCCCCACGGCCAGCAGCACATAGCCGTCGCCGCCCAGGCCGCTGCCGTACTGCAGCAGGGCCGCGCCGACGGCGACGACGCCGCCCCAGGCGAGCCGAGCACGAAAATCGGCGCCGGAGGGCGCGCCATGCGGCGCGTTCTGGGGCGCGAACTGGGGTGACGCGCCCTGCGGTGCGCCATGCGGCGCGTTCTGGGACGCGGCCTGAGGTGGCGCGGCGGCTTGCGGTGCGCCATGCCGCGCGTCCTGGGGCGGGACCTGGGGTGACGCGCCCTGCGGTGCGTCCTGCGGCCTGTCGGCGGCCGACCGTCCGGTCAGCCCGTGCCACAGCACGACGGCGGCCGGGGCCACCAGCAGCGGGATCCCCAGGAAGACCCACCGCCAGCCGGCGTGCTCCACCACGGTGCCGGTGATCGCCGGACCGACGATGGACGGCAGCACCCATGCCGTGGCCAGCAGGGAGAACACGCGGGGGTGCATCTCCGGCGGGTACACCTGCGCCACGACCACGTACAGCGCGACCGAGAACAGGCCGCCGCCGATGCCCTGCACGAACCGGCCCAGGACGAGCACGTGCATCGTGGGAGCCAGCCCGGCGATGAGCAGGCCCACGGTGAACCCGCCGATCCCCGTCCACAGCGGCGCGACCGGGCCGCGCACGTCGCTCCACCGGCCGCCCGCGACGGTGGCGATCACGCTGGCGGCCATCGACCCGCTGAAGGCCAGCCCGTAGAGCGGCAGCCCGTCGAGCGCGCGGGCGACCACCGGCATCGCCGTCGCCACCGCGAGGTACTCGAACGCGATGAGCAGCACGAGAGCGACGATGCCGGCGCTGAGTCCCCGGTACGGACGGCTGAACACGCCGGGCGGCGAGATGGGCGGAGATTCGATCACTGCTGAGGACACGCGCTCACCGTATGAGTCCGTCGCGTCCGCCACATCGGCCCCCTACCTAGGCCTTTCGCCCTAAGCCGGCCCTCCCGGCCCGCGTCACCCGAGGTGCGGCGGCTCCGGAACGGCCCGCCGGTCACGGCCCCGATCATGATTGAGCTTCTCATTCTGTACGAGCGAATCAACAAAACTCACATACCATCCCAAAACACTCCCATCCCCGCAAAACCCTTCTCACCCTCGTCGCCCCGATGGCCACGGCCACATCACCTCCCGACTCACGGCCCGTCACCACCGCATGGCGTCGAACCGGCGCGGTGGCCGTCAGGTCGCGCGGACCGACAGGGTGCGTTCGGCCCACTGGGCGATGTCCCGCCGTTCGATCGCCGCGGCCATCAGCCCGGGGAAGGCGTCCGGCGTGCACGCGAACGCGGGGACTCCCAGGGCCGCCAGCGCCTCGGCGTTGTCACGGTCGTAGTGCGGCTGACCCTCGTCGGACAGGGCGAGCAGGACGATGACCTGCACGCCGGCCGCCGTCATCGCGGCGACCCTGCGCAACATCTCCTCACGCACCCCTCCCTCGTACAGGTCGCTGATGAGGATGAAGATGGAGTTCGCCGGACGGGTGATCAGCCCCTGGCAGTAGGCGATGGCCCGGTTGATGTCGGTGCCCCCGCCGAGCTGCGTGCCGAACAGCAGCTCCACCGGGTCGTGCAACTGCTCGGTGAGGTCCACCACGCTGGTGTCGAAGACCACCAGGGACGTGCGCAGCGACCGCATCGAGGCGAGCACCGCGCCGAAGACGCTGGAGTACACCACCGACGCCGCCATCGAACCGCTCTGGTCGATGCACAGGGTCACCTCGCGGATCACCGCGCGCTGCCGGCGGGCGTACCCGACCAGCCGGGACGGCACCACCGTGTTCCTGTCCGGCAGGTAGTTCTTCAGGTTGGCGCGGATCGTGCGGTTCCAGTCGATGTCGGCCACCCGGCGCGGGCGGTGCGTGCGGGCCGACCGGTCGAGCGCCCCGGCGACGGCGGTCCTGGTGCGCTGCGCCAGCCGCCGTTCGAGGTCCTCGACGACCTTGCGCACGACCGTGCGGGCGGACTGGCGAGCCGTCTCGGGCATGACCCGGTTGAGCGACAGCAGCGTGCCGACCAGGTGCACATCGGGCTCGACGGCTTCGAGCATCTCGGGTTCGAGCAGCAGGCGGGTGAGGTTGAGCCGTTCGATGGCGTCCTTCTGCATCACCTGGACGACCGTGGAAGGGAAGTAGGTGCGGATGTCGCCCAGCCAGCGGGCCACCCGCGGCGCCGAGGCGCCCAGCCCCGCACCGCGCGGGGAGTCGCCGCCCCCGCCGCGGCCGGAATCGCCCGAGCCGCGCCCGCCGTTGTAGAGCGCGGCCAGCGCGGCGTCCATCTGGGCGTCATCGCCGCCCAGCGCGCATCCGGTGCCGTCGGCGTCGCCGCCCAGCACCAGCCGCCATCGCCGTAACCGCTCATCCATGCCGATCTCCCTCCACCCGTCCGGCGTACCGGTCATCTCCGGCGGCGGGCGTCCCGCGCCGGCTCCGGCGGCGGGCCGGAGTGCCAAGGGAAGTGGCACCCCGGCCCGCCGTCCGGCGCATCAGGCGCTCCCCAGGATGGAGAGCACGGTGTGCACGGCCGGGGCGGCACGGTCCGCGTCCGCCTCGGGCGTGTTCGCCCTCTCGGACTCGCCGGAGGACACGCGCCCGCCGATGGCGCGGCGCTCGGGCGGGCTGAAGGCGGCGAACGTCCGCCGCAGCAAGGGCAGCACGTCCACGAACGCCTCGGCGGTGAGCCCTGTCAGCCACGTGTCGATCAGGCCGAGCAGGCCCGGGTCGTGGACCAGCAGCAGGCCGCTGCCCGACAGGAACCCCTCGACCCACGCCGCCGCCCGCGCGGGCGGGTTGCCGGCCGACATCGAACGGGACATGCGCCGCGCGACCTCCTCGGTCGCGATCGTGCCGGCGTCGAGCAGGATGCGGGTCAACCGGCCGGCGATCAGCCCGTGCAGGTCGCGCCGCTCGGCGACGCCGCGCAGCGCGGCCAGCCAGCCCTGCCTGCGCGACTCCAGCAGGCCCACCGACGCGTGGACGGCGTCCACATGGCCGAGCACCTCGCGGGCCGCGTCGTCGTCCAGCCCGGTGACCGCGGCCGGGAGTCCCGCGCAGATGCGGCCGAGCAGGGACTCCACGATGACCGACAGGCCGGCGGCCGGGGTGCCGCGGACATCGCCGTAGCGCTGGGCGCGCACCAGGGCCGGCAGCGCCGCCATCAGGTGGGTGACGTCACTGTCCAGCGCCGCCCTTGTGGAGATGGACGTGAGGACGTCGGGAAGGGCCTCCGGCAGGTCGGCGAGCAGACACCGTTCGGCCACCCTGGTCAGGTCAGCCAGCGTCACCGCGGGTCGCGCGGCGGAGCCGGCGCTCGGCGCGGCGTGCCGGGCCGTCCGCACCGTGCCGAGGTCGACCAGTTCGCGCACCCGCGCGGTGGCCGCCGCCGGGACGGTGGTGCCGTACGCGCCCGCCTCGATGAGGTCGATGTCGAACTCCGGGAGCCACCGCAGTGTCCACGACTCGCGGAAGGTGCCCTTGCCGCGCGCCTCGCGCGAGGCGCCCCAGGGGACGCCGACCAGGCCGAGCCGGTGCAGCAGGCGGCTGCGGTCGAGGTCGAGCGGCTTGCGCAGGTCGAGGTCGAGGTCGCGTTCGAGCGCCTCGGGCTGGAGCTTCAGCCGCCGCTGCCGGTCGCGCAGGTCACGTTGGAGCGGCACCATCGGAGTGTCGTCGGGGACGTGGCCGAGGCGTTCGCCGACGACCATGCGCCGCTGGATGAGCTCCACCGGCAGTTCGTCGCCCTCGCAGAGCACCGCCCTGACCGCCTCGGTGACCTCGCTCAGCCCGGCCAGCGGGCGGCCCCGGACGACGGCGAGGCTCTCGGCGAGCCGCACGGCCTCGATGACGTGGGCGGAGGAGACCGGAAGGTCCTCCTCGCGCAGCACCTGGGCGGCCGCCGCCAGCCACCGCTCGATCGGGCGGTCGGGCGCGCTGAACAGGTGGTCGTACCAGCCGGGCGAAGTGATGCCCGCGCCGTAGCCGCTCCAGGAGGCCAGACGGCCGTGCGTCCACGGCACCCAGGTCATCTCCACCTTGACCTTGGGCAGCCCGCGCAGGATGCGGTCGTCGGGCGCGGCGGGCCCCGGCTTGCGCAGCGCCGGCACGTGCCAGGCGCCGCAGACCACGGCGACGCGTCGGTGCCCCTCTTTGAAGGCGGCGCGGATCGTCCTGCGCATGTACGCCTCGCGCCGGGCCTCGTGCTCGTGCGGGGTGTACCCCTCTCTGACCGCGGCCATCGCGTCGGCGATCACCTCGAACGGGGTGTCACCGCCGCGGTGCTCCACGGCGTCCTCCCACCAGCGCTCCGGATCGTCGTACCCGGCCGCCCGCGCCAACTCCCCTATGGGATCCAGCCGCACCCCCTCCTCCGGTCTCCGATCGGCCTCGGGGGCGTTGTCCGGCTGTGGGAGGGCTGGGTGTTCGGCCAGGCTGTGGGCGGCGGGCAGGTCGCAGAAGCGGGCGGGGATGCCCGCGCGGGCCGCGTACCGGATGGCCTGCCATTCGGGTGAGAACCCGGCGAACGGCCAGAAGGCCGCCCTGGCCGGGTCGCCCGGCACGTGAGCGAGCAGGGCGACGGGCGGCTCCATGCCGGGATCGCCCGCCAGGGCGACCAGCGCGTCGGCCTCGGGCGGGCCCTCGATGAGCACGATGTCGGGGCGCAGTCTGTCCAACTCGGCGAGCACGGCCTTGGCGGAGCCCGGCCCGTGGTGACGGATGCCGAGCACCGTGACCGCCGCCCCGGCCCCCACCCGACGCCCACCGGCCTCCCGCCCCTCGGACGCACGCCCTGTGGCGCTCCGGCCATCGGTCACCTGGCCGATGCCGGAATCCTCGGCCTCGAGACCGGCATCGGCTTCGTCTTCCGCTCGACCCGCGCCTCCGCCTTCGGCCGGAGCGACTGGAGGATCTTGGGCGGACACCGTGGAGGGGACCGCGGGCGCCGCGGCGGGCCCCTCGACGGCCTCGGCGATGGCCGGGGCCGGCTTCGCGGGTCGCCGAGCCGGCTCGCCGGTGGCCGGGACCAGGGGCGTCATGACGTGTGCGGGGGAATCAGGAGGCATCGCGGCAGGCCCGGTAGAAGTCGCGCCAGTCGGCGCGCTCGCGCACGACCGTCTCCAGGTACTCGTTCCAGACGACGCGGTCGGACACGGGATCTTGGATCACCGCGCCGACGATGCCCGCCGCCACGTCCCCGGCGCGCAGCACGCCGTCACCGAAGTGGGCGGCCAGCGCGATGCCGCTGGTCACCACGGAGATCGCCTCGGCGGTGCTGAGGGTGCCGCTGGGGGACTTCACCGTCGTGCGCCCGTCCGCCGTCACCCCTGAGCGCAGTTCACGGAACACGGTGACCACTCGGCGGATCTCCTCGAGCCCGGTGGGCGTCGGCGGCAGCTCCAGCGAACGGCCGAGCTGCGCCACCCGGCGGGACACGATCTCCACCTCCTCCTCGGCCGTGTTGGGCACGGGCAGGACGACGGTGTTGAACCGCCGCCGAAGAGCGCTGGACAGCTCGTTGACGCCGCGGTCGCGGTCGTTTGCCGTGGCGATGACATTGAACCCGCGCGCGGCCTGGACCTCCTGGTTCAGCTCCGGGATCGGCAGCGTCTTCTCGGACAGGACGGTGATCAGCGCGTCCTGCACGTCTGAGGGCATGCGGGTCAGCTCCTCGACACGGGCTAGCCGGCCTTCGGCCATGGCGCGCATGACAGGGCTGGGCGTCAACGCCTCGCGCGAGGGCCCTTCGGCGAGCAGCCGCGCGTAGTTCCACCCATACCTGATCGCCTCCTCGGCGGTGCCGGCCGTACCCTGTACCAGGAGCGTGGAGTCGCCGCTGATCGCGGCCGCCAGGTGTTCCGACAGCCAGGTCTTGGCGGTGCCGGGGACGCCGAGCAGCAACAGTGCCCGGTCGGTGGCGAGGGTGGCGACGGCGACCTCGACGATGCGGCGCGGCCCGATGTACTTGGGCGTGATCTCCCGGCCGTCGCCGAGCAGGTAGGTGGTCACCGCCCAAGGCGAGAGCCGCCAGCCCGGCGGCCTCGGCCGGTCGTCGGACTTGGCCAGGATCGCCAGCTCCTCGGCATAAAGGTCTTCCGCATGCGGACGCAGGACGGTCATGTCGGCTTCAGCTCGCTTCCGCGTAGTCGGCCAGATCGAAGATGGGGGTCAGAGGACGAACCGGTCGCGCCGCCACCGCGCCCCCGCGCGGCCGTCGCGGCGGGCCGACGGGATCACGCCCGCCTGCGCGCCGCGACCTCGCGGGTGGACGCGTCCCGCGTCCGTCCGTGGACAAGAAGATCGAAGGAGTGCACTCGACGCCCCCGCCCGCTGGAGGCGGGAGCGCATCAGAACGCCTCACGCGCGCTTCGCCCGGAGGCGAGATCGCGGAAGGAGGGTCGGCATGCCCTCCTTCGGGGAGATGGGGCAAGCCGGGCCGCGTGACGGGCCGGCGATGCGGGACGAGATTCACGCGCCGGCCTCCAGTTCGGCGAGCATGTCGGAGCGGAAGCGCAGGGTGGCGGCGACCTCCTGGACCGGCGGTTCGAGGGACAGCCGCGCCGCTATCGGATGGAAGGCCGGGTCGACGCGCTCGCCCGCCAGCCGCACCAGCTCGCCGAGGTTCCACGGCTGGCGTTCCACCGTGTCGAGGATCTTCTCCAGGACGGCCTTCGCCAGCGCCGCGCCCCACGGAGCGGGGACGCCACCGAGCATCATGATCAGCTGGCCGTCGACGGGCTGGTCGCGAACCAGCTCGGCGGCCTTGTCGGCGCGCTCGCCGGGAGGCAGGACGGCGAGCAGGTCGGTGAGCGGCTCCACGGCGAACAGCGCCCGCGCCCACGTGGCGTCGTTCTGCAGCACGGCGGCCCGCTCCCAGCCGAGCCTCACCTCTCTGGACCAGTCACCGTTGTTGAGGGCGACGATCTGCTTGGCCGTACGCCCGAAGTGGCCGGTCCAGAAGCCGAGCGGGGTGTGCGCGACGATCTGCTGGAGCCACCAGCTGCGCGGGCCCGTGCCGCCGGGCGCACGCGCGCGGACTCCGTCGCGTTCCATGGCGGCGTCACAGGAGGCGGGCGGCTCGGCGACGAGCCGGTCACCGGCCAGCCGCAGGCACCGGGCGGCCCGCTCGGCCATCCGGCGGCCGAGCCGGGAGTCGGGCAGCCGGGTGAGCAGGTCGGCCGCCTGGCCCCGGACCTCGCGCCGCCGATCATCGAGCGCGGCCTCGAGGAACGGCTCGTCCGCCATCGACAACCCCTCGGCCAGGACATGGACGAACGCGGCCCGGTCTTCCGGAGACTCCTCATCCCAGCTCCGCAGCAAGAGCGCGCGAGCGCCCACGGGGTCGGCTGTGCGCAGACTTCGCAGGTAGGACAGCCGATCGCCGCGCGTGCCGAACTCCCAGAGAGGATGCGTCGGCACACTCACATCGTCCGGCCCCTCCCCATCGCCGCCCCCCATGCCCGGCTCCCCAGGCCCTCCGGTCCCCTCAACGGCCGGCCCTCCACCCATGCCCGGCGACCCGCCACCAGCCGGAGAGACGCCACCTGCCGGAGGTCCGCCCGCGTCCAAAGCTGTGCCACCTGCCAAAGGATCACCCGCGTCCGGAGAGGCGCCACCTGCCGGAGGTCCGCCAGGGGGTGGGGAGCCGACCGTGCCCGGAGGTCCACTACCGGTGGCGGGCAGGTGGGCGGAGGCCTCTTCGAGGAGGTAGGCCCACGAGGGGTTGAGGGAGGCCAGCCAGCGCCCCCTGGCCCCGGCCAGCACGCCGATGGGAGGGCGCAGGGAGCGGTCGCGCGCCCCCTGGTCCAAAACCGAGGGGATGAGCTTCGACGGCAGGCGGTACCCCCGCGCGGCGGCGGCCTCCAGCCATTCGGGCAGCAGCCGGGGATGCTCACCGCCGAGGATGCGCGCGGCGCGCTCACCGGCCGCGCGCGGCACCAGTGGCTGCTCCTCGGGAGACGCGATGGGCAGCGGCTCGCCCCTGTGAAGCCGCTGTCCCGCCCGCGTGCCCGCCGTGTGCGCCGCCGCCTTGCCCAGCAGACCGGGCACGGGCCGCCGATCGGTGCCCACCAGCGCGGCCGACACCAACCGTTCCCACTCCTCCCCGGTGATCACCACGCCGCCGCTCCCCCGCTCCTCAGCCGTACTCACAGGACCACCACCCGGTTCTCCTCATCCCATGTCGTGAGAAGGCGCAGGCCACCTGGCGTCCACTCGGCGGCGACGGTGACGGGCTCGCCCCCGGACACGGCCAGCAGCCGCCACGGGACGCCCATCGAGGCATGCAGCGGCATCCCGCCGAGTAGCCCCGGCCGCGCACCCCCCGGACCGTGCCACTCGTCCCCCGGGCGCTGCCGGTTACCTCCCGGGCCGTGCCGGTCACCTTCCGGACCGTGCCGCTCGCTCTGCGGGCCGTGCCCGTCATCCCCCGGGCCGTGTCGCTCACCCCTCGAGTCATGCCGGCCACCCCTCGGGCCATGCCGCTCACTCCCCTGGCCGTGCTCGTCCCCCGGGTGCTGCCGGTTACCTCCCGGGCCGTGCCGGTCAGCCCCTGGGTTGTGACGGTCATCCGGGGCCGGGGTGAGGTCGGCGAGGAGCCATCGGTCAGCGCGTCTGGCGGGGACGACATCGGTCAGCACGACGGGCCAGGACTCCAGCCACGGGTCTGCGGCGAGCGCGGCGGCCAACTCGTCCAGCGCGGCACGCGCCCCGGCCCCGGGTGGGGGCCCGGACGGCGCCGCCTGGTGCCGGACGGCGACCAGCGCGCGCAGCGGGGCGGCACCGGGATAGAACGCCAGCTCGGCGTCCATGACGGTGCCGGTGACCAGCGAGGCGTCCAGGGCCTGACCGGGCGGAGCGAACGACAGCACCAGGGCGAAACGGCCACTGGTGCGCCCGCGCAGCCAGACCCGGCGTGAGACGAGACGGTCCTGCTCTTCGTCGCGTGAGCCGAGCACGTGCCAGTGGTCGCGCACGGTCGCCCCCGCCAGCACCTCCTCTCGGGAGGTGGGGAAACCCACCCGCGACCGGACGGTGTCACGAAGCGGCGCGGGAAGCTCGGGCGCGCGGCGGTAGCCGACCGCGAGCAGGTGGAGCAGGCCGTACTCACCCAGGAGCCGGGCGGGCCAGTCTTCCTCGGCGAGCACGCGGGGCAGACGCGAGACGACGCCGGCGACACCGGGCGCCTGCGCGTCGACCAGCCGCCTGGTCAGTTCCTCCCACTGCGCCGGAGCGCTCTTCCGGGCCCCGGCCAAGCCTTGGCCGATCTGGTCGGCCAGCCATCGTTCGAGCTCGGACAGGCCCGCCGCCACCCGCCGCTCACGCTGGACGGCCCGCCGATCGGGCTCGCCGCCGTCGGCGGAACCCGGCCCGCCGTCCACGACACCCGGTCCGCCATCCGCAAGCCTCGTCCCCCCGTCGGCGAGCCCCGGCGCCCCGGGCTCTGCCTGCGCGCCGATGCCCTCACCGGCCGCGCCTTCGGTGTCGCCCGTGGGCGGGATCGCCGCGTGGCCGGGGCCCGAGCCGGAGCCGGCGTGACCGGCCGTCCCGGGACCTGCGTGACCGGCCGTCCCCGGACCGGCGTGACCAGCCGAGCCGGGGTCGGCGTGGCCGGCTGTCCCTGGGCCGGCGGTCGGGGTGCCGCTTCGTGGCGCGGCGGCCTTGGCGGCGCGGGCTCGGCGCTGCTCGAGCCACTCGGTGACCCAGTCGGGTGAGGCATCGGCGGACGGGACGCCGTCGGCGGACCACAGCAGGAGCAGGCCGAGCGCGTGCTTGCACGGGAACTTGCGGCTCGGACAGGTGCAGCGGTAGGCGGGCTCGGCAAGGTCGACGCACGCGCGGTACGGCGTGGCGCCGCTGCCCTTGCACTCACCCCAGAGCACGTCGGGCGTCGCCCCCGTCGCCGGCCACTTCGCCGGCGTGCTCACGCTCTGCGCGCCCTTCTGGGAGGATGCGTCGGGGGCGAGCGCGAGCACTTGTTCACGGCTCCAACGTTCGATCACACCAGGCACATTAGCCACGGCCTCCGACAAAAACCGGGCCGCGCGAAAGGGCCGGAATACCTCCCGGACCAGGGGTACGGGAGCACCATGAGTCTTATCTGGGAGCAAGTGGTCATCGACTCGGCCGACCCGGTCGCGCTGGGCGAGTGGTGGGCGAAGGCGCTCGGCTGGGTCGTGGTCAACGACGCCGAGGACGAGTACGAGATCCGGCTGGCCGAGGACGTGCTGCCGGGCCTTCTCTTCGCCCCCGTGCCGGAGGAGAAGGCGGGCAAGAACCGGCTGCACCTGGACTTCCGCCCGGTCGACCAGCAGGCCGAGGTCGATCGCCTGCTGGCACTGGGCGCCCGCCGGGCCGACGTGGGGCAGGAGGCGGTGCCGTGGGTCGTGCTCGCCGACCCCGAGGGCAACGAGTTCTGCGTCCTCGGCGAACGCGCGAGCTGAGCAGGGCACCAGTGTCGCGAGCTGAGCAGGGCACTAGAGTTCCGGCTGTGCTCGTGATGACGCTCGCCGCCTGTCCCGATGGTCCCGGTCTGGAGGCGGCCGATGACGACGATGCCCTCCGGGTCGCCAACGCGAGCCTGAGCGGCCCGGAGCCGGTGGTGGCCGTGGACGACGACGGCGGGCTGCGGTTCCTGCGCCGGGACGTGTCGGGGCGGTTCGTCGCGGTGCAGCGGCGCCCGCCGGTGGCCGAGGCGCTGGACCTGCTCCCCCACCCTGAGGGCGGGTGGTTCCGCGAGACGTGGCGGACCTCGGAAGGCTTCGAGCCGGCCGGGTACGGCGCGGTGCGGCAGAGCGCGACCGGCATCTACTTCCTGCTCCAGCCGGGCGAGGAGTCGGTGTGGCACGCGGTCCGGTCGGACGAGGTGTGGTTCTGGCACCGTGGCGGTCCGCTGACCCTCGTGCTCGGCGGCGACGGTGACCGGCCGGCGGCCGGGCGGGAGATCACGCTCGGCCCTGCGGTGGAGCGGGGTCAGGTGCCACAGGCCCTGGTGCCGGCGGGCACCTGGCAGGCGGCACGCCCGGCCGGCGCCGAACAGGTGCTGGTGAGCTGCGTGGTCTCTCCCGGCTTCGACTTCGCCGACTTCACGGCCCTGTGACCTCGTGCCCGTCCGGCCTGAAGGGCGGGCGCGCGGGCCGCTGCCGGTGGGCCGCCCCCGCCGAGCGCAGCCGGCGGAGCGTCCAGCCGTGGCCTGAGGGGGTGAGCGGGACGGTGGCGGCGGTGAACACCTCGGCCGCGCGCCGGTAGGACAACCGGCCGCGGCCGGTCACCGGGCAGCGGTCGTGCTCGGGCGTGCCCGGGGCCGCGCGGCGCCGCGTCAGCAGCAGCGGGCCTGTGGTGCGGCCGAGCAGGAGCAGCCGCAGCAGCCGCGCCGTGCCGGGGCCCCAGCGCAGTGACGGGGAGTCCCTGACGCGCCGCCGCGCCAGGTCGAGGTCGTCGACGTCGAGGGCGAGCACGCGTTCCACGGTGGCCGAGGTCTCGTACAGCAGGCGCCAGCAGGCCTGTTCGCGCAGGTCGGCCGGCAGGCCGAAGATCTGCGCCACCTGCTCAGGGGTGAGCACCGCGAGCGCGGCCGCCGGCGCCGCGGGAGACCGGAGCCGTGCGCCCGCGACGTGCAGCGGATCGCCGTCGATCCAGCCGCGCACGCGCCACCACGCGAGGGCTCCGCGCAGGATCGACAGCTCGCGGCCGACGGTGCGCGGGTCGGCGCTCGCGGCGCGCTCGTCCAGCGCCGAACGCAGGCGCAGCGCGGTGGCCGGCGCGTCCAGCAGGGCCAGCGGCACGATGGGCGGGACGGCGCCGCGGCGCGCCCTCCCCCGCGGCGGGGTCCTGCCGACGAGCGCCCAGGCCCAGGTGGCCAGCGCGATGCGGTAGACCCGCCGCGACGCCTCTCCCAGCCGGAGCGTGGCCAGATAGTGGTCGATCGCGACGGCGTATTCGACGGGCGGCGGGGAGGTGGTCACATCGCCCTCGCCACCGTGCGTGCTCGGGTGCACGACGTGTCGCCTCCCTCTCGCCCGCCACGGGCGGTGCCGAGGTGGCGTCGCTTCGCCACCTCGTTGTCGAATGTACGAAACCGCAGTAAAACATCGCCGACCGGCATCTTCGAGACGAGCGCTGCCGCAGTAAAAGACCTGCCGGACGACCGCCGGCGGTCGAAGTCTAGCCGGACGGATCATCAGGTCAGCAGGGATACGTCAAGAGCGGATGCGTCACTGGAAGATGGTGCAGTAAAGGGACTCAACTTCTCTCAGCCGAACCGTTGCATGGCCTGATGCCCACCGCGCAGGGTGAGGGGCATGGTCGGGAAAAGGCTTCGGCGGCGCATGGCCGCGCTGGCTCATCGGGATCTGCGGCTGTTCTTCGTCGGCGAGGCCACCTCGCTGCTCGGTTCGGCGATGGCGTCGCTGGCCTTGGCCTTCGCGGTGCTCGGCGGCGGGGGCACGCAGTCGGAGCTGGGGTACGTCATGGCCGCCCGCATCGTCCCCATGGTCGCGCTCATGCCGTTCGCCGGAGTCGTCGCCGACCGGGTGGGCCCGCGGCGCGTCATGGTGAGCTCGGACGTCCTGCGCTGTGTCACCCAGGCGACCCTGGCCGTCCTGCTGCTCGCCGGACGTCCGCCCCTGTGGGCTTTCGTCGCGCTCGTCACGGTGTGGGGGGCCGGGGAGGCGTTCTTCATGCCGGCACGGGGCGCCCTCATCCCGCGGGTCGCCGCCGGCGGTGACCGGTACGCGGGCAAGCTGCGGGACGCGAACGCGCTCGCGGGCCTGGCGCAGTCCCTGGCGTCGGTGAGCGGCCCGGCGCTCGCCGGGGTCGCCGTGGCGGTGCTGGGCCCGGGAGCGGTGGTCGCCCTGGACGCGGGCACGTACGCGGTGAGCGCCGTCGCGCTCATGCTCCTCCGCCTGGCCAGCCCCGGTCCCCCACCGGTACCGGCCATGCGAGGAAGGGCGATCGGGGAACTGGCGGAGGGGTGGCGGCACTTTCGCGCACACTCCTGGCTCTGGGTCACGACCCTGCAGTTCACGCTGTTCAACATGCTCGTGTGGGCGCCGTTCCTGGTGCTCGGGCCCGTGGTCGCGCAGGAGCGGCTGGGCGGGGCCGGCGCGTGGGGGCTGATCATGGCGTGCTACGGCGGCGGGGCCGTGGGAGGTGGGTTCGCCATGATGGGCGGACGGGCGGTGCGCCGCCCCCTCCTGGTCGCGACCGTCGCCACCTTCGGCTGGGCTCTGCCGTCGGGTGCGATCGCCGCCGGGGCGCCGGTCGCGGTGATCGCGACCGGCGCGCTGGTCGCGGGCGCCGGCTCCGCGGTGTGCGGCACGCTCTACGCGACGACCAACCAGCGGTACCTGCCGGCGGGGGTGCTCGCGCGGGTCACCTCTCTGACCGGTGTGGGGGCGTTCGTCCTCGGCCCCGTCGGGCTGGCCGTCGCGGGTCCGGCGGCCTCGGCCGCCGGGGTGACCGGCGTGCTGGCCTTCGGCGCGGTCTGGCAGGCGGTCGCCTGTTGCGTCGTCCTCGCCGTTCCCGGCGTGCGCGGCCTGCCCGCGGCCCCGGCCGGGGTGGAGGACGCCGATGCCGCCGCGACCACCGACGAGGCCGCGCGAGTCTGACCAAGGGCGGGATTGTAGCGGCTTATGTCCTATTTGTTCGGTAGTGCGAATGAGTAAAAGTGCACATTCGACAAGCAATCCAACAGTGGCTCACCCGCGAATGAAGGGGGCAAGCACCGCAACCGAGCAGTGACATGAGAGGTACCGGAAATGAACAAGACCCTCGCTCTTCCGGGCGTCGTCCTGGCCGCCGGGCTGGCGGCGGCGGCCCTCGCGCCGTCGGCGGCCCAGGCGGCGCCGCGGTCCGCGAGCGCATGGACCGCCGCCGCACCGGCCTCCGCCTCGGCGGCCCCGGCGGCGGCGGTCTCGTCGGACGCCTACTTCGTCGGGCATCTGACCGGCCGCAACGAGGTCCCGGTCAAGGGCGGGCCCGCCGTCGGGGACAAGAACGGCGCCGCTCTCGTCGCTTTGCGGGTCAGCGGCGACCGCGTCACCTACGCCGTCCGGTGGGAAGGCATCGCCGCCCCCACCGCGTTCCACATCCACAAGGGCAAGGCGGGCGTCAACGGCGATGTCAAGATCCCGTTCTTCGGGGAGGCCCTGCCGGGCAGCGCCCGCGCCCTGGCCGGCACGGTGAAGGCCGACCGGGGGCTGCTGGCCTCGATCAAGGCGAGCCCGTCGAAGTTCTACCTCAACGTGCACACCGGCGAGTTCCCCGGCGGCGCGGTACGCGCCCAGCTCGAGCGGGTGTCGCACCCCATCGACCTGGCCGGCGTCCTCGCGCGGGACACCCACACGCGGCTGCACTCGGAGGGCAGCGGCGCGCAGGAGGTCCGTGAACCGGGCAAGAAGGTCGGGGACCCCGACGGCGCCTCGCAGTGGCTGGTCGGTGTCAAGGGCTCCAAGCTGTACTACGCCACCGTCTGGACCCGTCTGGACCCGGTCACCAACGGGCACATCCACCGCGGCAAGAGGGGCAAGAACGGCCCGGTGGTCGTGGACCTGTTCGCCGACGCCAACGGCCTGCCCGCGGGCGTGTACGGCATCGCGGGCGTCGCGCCGGTGAAGGGCGACATCGCCAGGGGCATCGTCAAGACGCCGAAGAACTGGTACACCAACCTGCACACCACCGGGTTCCCCGACGGCGCCGTCCGCGGCCGGCTCCGCTCCGCCCACGGCTCCTGGTGACCCCCGAGATCCTCTGGACGATCCACGGAGCCGGAACCTCCCGATGACCCCGGAAGTCCCCCGGTGATTTTTGGCCGCCGGGAGGTCCTCCGGTCCCCCGCGGTCTCCGCGGACCCTCACCGCCCCGCCCGCCGTGCGTCCTCGTGCGGCGGGCGGTGGCGTTCCAGGACGTCGCGGACGCGGCCGGCGGGTCCGGCGAGGCCCGCGGGAGGGCGGCGCGAGTTGGGGAATGACTGGTCAGGCGGAACAATGGCAGGCAAGCGCCCATGCGAGGAGGTCAACGGTGACCCGCCAGATCGTCTCCGTCGTCGGTGGCAAGGCCGCCGAGGACGCCAACGCCTCGACCTACGACTCGGTGAACCCCGCCAGGACGGCCGAGACCGTGGCGAGCGTCCGGCTCGCCGGCGCCGCGACGTTCGCGTGGGCGTGCAGCGTGGCCTCGGCGGCGCAGCGCGAGTGGGCGCGGGTGCCCGCGCCGGTCAGGGGGCGGGTCATCGCCTCCATCGGGCGGCTGGTCGAGGCCAACGCCGAGACGCTGGCCAGGCTGGTGACCGACGAGATCGGCAAGCCGTACGCCGAGGCCATGGGCGAGGTCCGCGAAATCGTCGACACGTGCGACTTCTTCCTCGGCGAGGGCCGGCGGCTGTACGGCCAGACGGTCCCGTCGGAGATGCCGGACAAGAGCCTGTTCACCTTCCGGACGCCGGTGGGGGTGGCCGCGGTGATCACGGCCGGCAACTTCCCGGTGGCGGTCCCGAGCTGGTATCTGGTGCCGGCGCTGCTGTGCGGCAACAGCGTGGTGTGGAAGCCCGCCGAGTACGCCTCCGCCTCCGCGCACGCGCTGTACCGGCTGTTCGCGGCGGCGGGCCTGCCGGACGGGGTGCTGAACCTGGTGTTCGCCGACGGGGCGACGACCTTCGCCGGGCTCGACCAGGCACTGACGGAGGGCACGGTGCAGAAGGTCGGCTTCACCGGGTCGACGGCCGTGGGCCGCGAGATCGGCGCGCTGTGCGGGCGCCATCTGCAGTCGCCGTGCCTGGAGCTGGGCGGCAAGAACCCCATGGTGGTCATGCCGGACGCCGACCTCGACCTCGCCGTGGAGGGGGCGCTGTTCTCGGGGTTCGGCACGGCCGGGCAGCGCTGCACGTCCCTGGGCACCGTCCTGGTGCACAGGTCGGTGCACGAGGAGTTCGTCGGCAGGTACGCCAGAGCAGTGGCCAAGGCCACGGTCGGCGACCCCGCCGGTGAGGTGCTGTACGGCCCGATGCTCGACCACCGGTTCGCCGAGCGCTACGAGCACTACCTCGGCTGGGTGGAGCCGCACCACACGGTGGTCACGGGGCCGACCGGCCGCATCACCGCCGACAACCCCCGGGGCGGCTTCGACGGCGCGGGCGGCCTGTACTACCACCCGGTGGTCGTGGACGGGGTACGTCCGGGCGACCGGCTGTTCATGGAGGAGACCTTCGGGCCGATCGTCGGCGTCACCGCGTTCGGCGGACTGGAGGAGGCGATCGAACTGGCCAACCGGCCGGGGTACGGGCTGTCGTCGTCGATCTACACCACCGACCCGGCGGCGGCGTTCCGCTTCCGGTCGGGCATCGGCGCGGGCATGGTCAGCGTCAACAACTCCACCTCCGGCGCCGAGGCCCACCTGCCGTTCGGCGGCAACGGCAAATCGGGCAACGGCAGCCGGCAGTCGGGCCAGTGGGTGCTCGACCAGTTCACCCGCTGGCAGGCGATGAACTGGGACTATTCGGGCCGTCTGCAGAAGGCGCAGATGGACGTCGCCGAGATCATCCCCGACCTGGAGTTCCGCCTCTAGCGGGCTGTCCTGCGAACGTTCACCGGCTCGGGCGCCGTAGCGGGGCGCCGCCACCACCGCACCACGACCCGCCGACCCGGCGCCGATCACCTCCAGCACGTGGGCGGAGGTGGAGGGCCGTGCCGTCAGGGACCGCCGGGGGCTCCCTCCTCCAGCGGACGGCGTGTCCAGGGTCGGCGGGTGGGGTCAGGGACCGCCGGGGGTGCCCTCCTCCAGCGGACGGCGTGTCCAGGGTCGGCCGGTGACGTCAGGGCGCGCCGGGGCCGCCTCGGCCGTCGTAGCCGAGCAGGCGCATGGCCGTCTCGGGGTCCATGGCGGCCGCCAGCAGTTGCGCGCGCTCGGTGGCCCGGTCTCTGGCCTCCTCGGCCCTGACCCGGGTCGCCTGCTGGGCCCTGAGCATGACGAACGCGAGCACCCCGCAGACGATCAGCAGGCCGATCAGCACGACCAGCCCGGCCACCAGGTTGGTGGAGGAGAGCGCGGAGACGTCCGCGCCCATCGCGGGCGCGCCGCCGAACAGGGCCAGGCCGGCCAGGACGAACACCACCAGGGCGATGGCGGCGGCCAGCGCGATGAGAACGGGACGAATCCGCCGGGCCTTGACGGCGGGCGGTTCCATGCCGGGCTGCGGCCCCGGGCCCGGGCCGGAGCGCGGGCGGTCGGGGCTCCAGGGGATGAACTCCGGCGACCCGGCCGAGCCGGGCACCGCCTGCCCCCCGGGCACGACCTGACCCCCGGACACCGCCTGACCCCCGGGCACCGCCTGACTTCCGGGTGCGCGCGCCGAACCGTTTCCGGCCGCCGAGCCGTTGCCCGTTCCCGAGCCGTTGCCGGGTGCCGCGATCAGCCCCGTTCCCTCACCGGTCACCGCACCCGGGCCGTCGCCGGTCACCGGCCCGGCGGGCCCGTGCCCCTCGCCCGGAGCGTGCGGCATCAGGGTGGGCGTCGCGGTGCCGGTGTACGGGAGCAGCCGGCCGGCGATGACCGGCACGGGCGGTTCGGGCACGCGGGGGCGGGGCAGCGCCGTGGTGACGCGGCTGTGCGTGCGGTGCGCGTCGGCGGCCACCTCGTGGTATGCCTCGATCTCCTCGAAGAACGCGTCGGAGCCGTAGTCCGCGCCGTCGATCAGCGGCCCCCGGGTGCACTCGATGACCGCGACGACGTCGTCGCCGTTGAGGGTCTTGTGCTGCTCGAGGGCGTGGGCGACGCACAGGATCTCGCGGCGGTTGGCCCGCAGCAGGTCCTCGGTCTTCTTCAGCAGCCTGGCCAGGTTGAACTCGATGCGCTCGGCGAGCATGTCGGGGGTGAGGTGGTCGCGGCGCCCGCCGGGCTCCTGGGTGTAGCCGATGCCGCCTCCGCCGCCGGCGGGCGGCGCGGCCTTGCCGTCGCGGATGCCGAGCTGCTGGAGCGCGGGCAGCGAGGCCACGCCGACACCCATGCCCCAGTACGCCTCCATGAGCCCGGTGACCATGGTGGCGCTCTCGAGGTCCCCGGAGACGCCCGAGGAGTTGTCCTCCCCGAAGAACATGCGCTCTCCGGCCAGCGAGGCGAGCGAGACCATGATGTCGGCCTCGTACTCGCTGCGCCATCGGGTGAACTGGTCCTCGGGCTTGATGCTGGACACCATGCCGAGGTAGTCCGAGCCCTTCTCGATGGTGGCCAGGTCGATCTCCAGGTGCTGGCGGGTGCGGTAGGCGGCCACGGCGTGGCAGGCCTCGTGCACCGCGACGGCGTGGCGTTCGCGCTCGATGTACTCGACGTCCTCGGGCGGGCCGAGCTGCTTGAGCCGCTTGGCCGTCAGGACGTCGGCCCAGGTGATGACATCGCGCCCGCCCCGGATGGCGGTGATCAGGGACTCGTTGACCAGGTCCTTGATGGTGGCGCCGGTGGCGTAGGGGGTGATCGTGGCGAGCTTGTCGAGCTGTTCGGCGGTGAGCTCGTGCCGGACCTTTTCGAAGTAGCCCTGGTAGGTGCGCACGCGCCCCGCCTTGGAGGGGTAGCCGACCTTGTAGATGCGGTCGATGCGGCCGGGCCGCAGCAGCGCCTCGTCCAGCGAGTTGGGCATGTTGGTGGCCATCATGACCAGGATGCGGTACTTGGGCGGCGGCTTGGGGCGCATGCCGAGCAGCCGCCGCACGTAGCGGTTGAGGAAGCCGCGCGGCTTCTTCAGACCCGACAGCTCGGTCAGCAGTGCCTGCAGGGTGCCCTGGTCGCCGCTGCCCATCATGCCGCCCATGGGGCTGACGACCCGGTCGCGGCCGGGCGCGGGCGCCTCGGCGCGGGACGGCCCGAGCGCCTGGCGGGTCAGCTCCGCGCGGGTGTTCTCCGACAGGTAGCCGAACCCGTGGCAGCCGTCGGTGCGGAACGGCGCCGCGGGCGAGAAGCCGGCCGACCCGGGAGGCCCCTGCTGGGCGAGCGCGCCGCGCCGTCCGAGCGAGTCGGCCTCGTCGAAGAAGACGATGACGCCGCCGTACCGCAGGGCGAGCTTGCGCAGCTTGCGGAACAGCGACTTCACCTTCAGGATGCCGATGCCCATGAACATGTTGATGAAGGCGCCCGGGTCGACGAAGACGTAGGGCCGGCCGGTCTCGCCGGCGACGGCCTCGGCCATCAGGGTCTTGCCGGTGCCGGGCGGCCCCCACAGCAGCAGGCCGCTCGGCACGTAGCCGCCCTTGGCCTCGATCTCGTCGGGCTTCTCCAGGAAGACGATGTTCTCCTTGACCCGCTCGACGACGTGGTCCTGTCCCCACACGTCGGAGAAGCGGGTCTTGATGTCGTCGGGGAAGTAGGTCTCGACGCCGCCTCTGGACATGAACCAGAACAGGCCGACGAACTGGACGATGACGAAGAAGAAGCCGAACGCGAGCTGCAGCCCGTAGGGAAGCACCTGCCACAGCAGGGCGGGGGCCTGGAACAGGGCCAGGGCGGGCGAGACGTCGAGCACCTGGCCGAGCACCAGTGCCAGGACCGCGATCCAGAACAGCCACTTCAGCGCCCGGGCGATGCGGTAGCGGTTCCAGTCGCTGAACCGGCGGCGGCTCCACCGGTCGAACCCGCCGAACACCCGCACCGTCCACAGGCGGTGGTAGCGGGGAGAGCGCTCGCTGACCAGGAAGTGCACCTGGCGCAGGACCTCCAGGCCCATCAGGGCCATGATGATCTGTCCGGTGCGGTCCGCCGCCATGACCCGCACGGCATCGCCGAACGGCATGATGCCCTCGTACTCCGCCATGGTGTGCCACACCAGGACGAAGAAGGCGAGCGTCAGCACGAACAGGAACTTGACGCGGTCCCAGAACGGCATGGTGCCCCTGCCGAGGTCGGCGGGGCCGGAGTCCGGAGCGCGAAGCCCCATGGGCCGGTCAGGGGCGGGGGCTTGGTTCATCGGGGCTCCTCACCCGGTCACCCGGGAATTCGCTTGACCTTGAAGGACTGCGCGATCTTCCCGATCTCCCCGGCGCGCTCCCGGTAGCAGGTGGCCGAGCAGCGGATGAGCAGGACCGATACGCGCGTGCCGTCGGCGGCGAGGTAGGCGGTCTGGTCGAAGGTCTGCACCGGACCTCCGAGTACCTTGAAGTTGTAGACCACGTGGACGCCCCGGACGCCGTTGTCGGAGGGCAGCACCTCGTCGTGCAGGAGCTCGAAACCTTTGAAGGGGTAGGCGGCCGACTCCTCCATCTGCTTGCGGAGCTCGTCGGTGACCACGACCGGCAGCATCCCGGCGTTGCGCAGCCCGTTCAGGGAGACCTGGTCGCGTTGCGCCTCGGTCAGGGCGGACACCATGGCGAAGGCGAAGGGCTCGTCGGGCACGGCCGCCGAGGCGAGCAGGTGGTCGGCGGACGGGGTGCCGAACCCGTCATAGGCGACGGTCCATGACAGCTTCTTCTCGGCCTGCGCGAGCGCGGAGCTCATGTCGCCGAAGATCTTCTCGTCGAGGGACTTCTGGTCCACTTTGCGCCACGACGCGGGCACCTTGAAGTAGCTCTGCCCGTCGCCGCCCATCACATAGGTGAAATCCGCACCACCACAGCCGGCCGACGCCCCGACCAGGACGGCGATCGCCGCCGCCACGACCAGCCGTGCCCCCACCCGCGTTCTCTCCACAGGGGCCATACCTCCGCTTTGCGGGCCAACACGGTAACTGTGCCCGCTTTTCGGAGCTCCTCCCCTTCCTTGGCTGGGGAAATCTTGACCAAATCTTGCCGCAAGTTAGCTCAACTTGTTACATGTCCGGACGTTCGGCGACCCCGCCACCGCTCGGGAATAGTTGAAATCTAAACTTCTGTTAGGGGGAGTATCGTCGCTCCCCTGGCGGCTCCTCGCCGCCGACCTGTAGGAAGGGTTCCCATGCCGGCCGTAACCATCGACAACCCTTTGAGCCTGCCGCGCGTGGCCGCGCCGGCCGACGCCGTGCCCCGTCCCGTGCGGGGGGTCACGACCGCGCCGAGCGGCTTCGAAGGCGAGGGCTTCCCGGTCCGCCGGGCCTTCGCCGGCATCCACTACCGTCACCTGGACCCGTTCATCATGATGGACCAGATGGGCGAGGTGGACTACCAGCCCGGAGAGCCCAAGGGAACCCCCTGGCATCCACACCGGGGCTTCGAGACCGTCACCTACATCATCGACGGCATCTTCGACCACCAGGACTCCAACGGCGGCGGTGGCACCATCACCAACGGCGACACCCAGTGGATGACGGCCGGAGGCGGGCTGCTCCACATCGAGGCGCCGCCGGAGCACCTGGTCGTGTCCGGCGGGCTCTTCCACGGTCTGCAGCTGTGGGTGAACCTCCCGGCCAAGGACAAGATGATGGCGCCCCGCTACCAGGACATCCGTGGCGGCAGCGTCCAGTTGCTCACCTCCCCCGACGGCGGCGCGCTGCTGCGCGTCATCGCCGGCGAGCTGGACGGCCACGCGGGTCCCGGCATCACCCACACGCCGATCACGATGATCCACGCGACGCTGGCGCCGGGCGCGGAGGTCACCCTGCCGTGGCGCGAGGACTTCAACGGCCTGGCGTACGTGCTCGCGGGCCGCGGCACGGTCGGCGCCGAGCGCCGCCCGGTCCACCTCGGCCAGACCGCCGTCTTCGGCGAGGGCTCCTCGCTGACCGTCCGCGCGGACGACAGGCAGGACTCCCACACGCCCGACCTGGAGGTGGTCCTGCTCGGGGGCCGCCCGATCCGCGAGCCGATGGCGCATTACGGGCCGTTCGTCATGAACACCCAGCGAGAGCTGCAGCAGGCGTTCGAGGACTTCCAGGCGGGGCGGCTGGGAACGATCCCGGCCGTGCACGGGATGTCCGAGGGCGGCCCGCGGGGCTGACCCATCGGCCCCCGGCGGCGGGCCGTCTCCGCCCGCCGCCGGGTGACCGATGACGTACGGCGCTTCTCGCCGACGCGGTGACCATACGGCCGGCGAGCGCGGCTCCCCATCCGGCCATGGGCTGGAGGTGATCGGCGCCGGATCCGCGGGGCGTGGTACGGCGATGCCGGCGCCGGTTATGGCGCCCAGCGCGGACAACCTTCGCGGACGGCCCACTAGTCTTTCCGCATGCCCACCGCACTGATCACGGGCGCGACCGCCGGCATCGGCGCCGCCTTCTGCCGCAGGCTCGCCGCCGACGGCTTCTCGCTGGTCCTGGTCGCCCGCGACGAGAAGCGCCTGGCCGCTTCGGCGTCGGAGCTGCACCGGCGCTACGGCGTGTCCTGCCAGACGCTGCCCGCCGACCTCGCCACCGACAAGGGCATCGCGACGGTGGAGGAACGGCTGCGCGAGGGCGTCGACCTGCTGGTGAACAACGCCGGCTTCGGTCACCCGGGCGAGGCCCTGGACGTCCCGGTCGCCGACGAGCTGGTCATGCTGCGCGTGCACTGCGAGGCGGTGCTGCGCCTGACGCTGGCCGCCCTGCCGGGCCTGCGCGCCCGGGGACGCGGCGGCGTGATCAACGTCGCCTCGGTCGCGGCGTTCTTCCCCTACGGCACCTACAGCGCGTCCAAGGCGTGGGTGGTGAACTTCAGCGAGTCACTGGCCGCGCAGATCCCCGAGCCGCGGGTGCGCGTGATGGCGCTGTGCCCCGGGTTCGTGCGCACCGAGTTCCACGAGCGGGCCTCGATCGACGCATCGGAGATCCCGGCCTACCTGTGGCTGTCGGCCGACCGCGTGGTGGACGCCGCCATGCGCGACCTGGCCCGCGGCGTGCCGGTGAGCGTGCCCGACCCCCGCTACAAACTCATCGCCGCGGTGGGCAGGTACGTCCCGCGCGGCGTGCTCGGCCGGTTGTCCCGCCGCGCCGGCCGCTGAGCGGCCCAGGCGTTCCCCGGACCGCCCAGGCCGGTGCCCGGACCGCCCAGGCCGCCCGGGCCGGTGCCGCCGGGCGTCCCGGGGTCACAGCCGCTCGACGTTGTCCCCCCGGCAGCGGTTGCGCGCGTCGAAGACGAAGGCGCTCGCCCTCTGGACCAGCTCGTAGTCGAAGCAGTCGTGGTCGGTGAGCACCACGACGGCGTCCGCGCGCGACAGCTCGGCCTCGGTCAGCCGCACCATGTCGAAGTCGGTGGGCAGCAGGAAGGTGTCCACGTGCGGGTCGGCGACGCTCACCCGCGCGCCGAGCTTGCACAGCGCCTTGGTCACCTCGATGGCCGGCGATTCGCGGCAGTCGCCGGCGTTCTTCTTGTAGGACAGGCCGAGCACCAGGACGCGGCTGCCCTTGACCGGCTTGCCCCGCTGGTTCAGCGCCAGGGCGAGCCGCTGCACGACGTGGTCGGGCATGTGGTCGTTGATGTCGTTGGCCAGCTCCACGAACCGGAAGTTGTGCCCGAGGCTGCGCTTGACCCGCCACGACAGGTACGAGGGGTCGATCGGCAGGCAGTGGCCGCCGACGCCGGGCCCCGGGGTGAAGCGCATGTAGCCGAACGGCTTGGTGGAGGCGGCGTCGATGGCCTCCCAGACGTCGATGCGCAACTGCTGGGCGAAGATGGACAGCTCGTTGACCAGCGCGATGTTGACGTGCCTGAAGGTGTTCTCCAGCAGCTTGCACAGCTCGGCGACCTGGAGGGAGGACACCGGCACGACCTCGCGCACGATGCGCCCGTAGAAGGCGCGGATGCGTTCCAGTGATGCCTCGTCGATGCCCGAGACGACCTTCGGGGTGTTGTCCAGGCGCCACCGCGTGTTGCCCGGGTCGATGCGCTCGGGGCTGTAGCCGAGGTGGAAGTCCTCGGGCGTGCGCAGGCCGGAGCCCTCCTCCAGCAGCGGGCGCAGGTGCTCCTCGGTGGTCCCCGGGTAGGTGGTGGACTCCAGGACCACCGTGGCGCCCGGCCGCACCAGCGGCGCGATGGCCGCGCCGGCGGAGCCGATGTGGCGCAGGTCGGGCACGCCGTCCCGCAGCGGCGTCGGCACGGTGATCACGCAGACGTCGAACGCCTCGGCGTCCGCGTAGTCGGCGCTGGCCAGGTAGCGGCCGGAGCGGTGCGCGGCCTCGAGCTCCTCGCCGCTGATGTCCTCGACGTAGGACTCGAAGGCGTTCAGGCGCTTGACCCGCCACTCGTCCACGTCGATGCCCACGACATCGAACCCGGCCTCGACCGCCCTCATGGCCAGTGGCAGGCCCACATATCCCTGCCCGACGACGACCAGCTTTTCACGCATATCCAGACCCCCGGGTCTTCGGAAACGATATGCACGACTGTAAAAGGCCGCCCTTGTTATAACGCCGATCCGGCGGCGCCCCGGGCGTGTCGTTCCGCGCACGGGAACCGCACCGGAGATAGTGAGGCGAGACGCCGATTAGAGCGGTATTGACCCTGAAGAGCGGACGATAATATGTCGAAGACCTTTTTCTCGGCTTTCTTCCGGCGAAGCGCCGGTCGTCTCCTGCCGGCCGCGGCCCTTGTGACCGCCTGCCTGGCGGTCCTGCCGGCGGCGGCGCACGCCGCGGCCGGGCCGGAGTCTCCCCCCGGCGCGCGGGCCGCCGCGGGGCAGCCGCGCGTCCCGCGGATCGTGGTGCCGCCCGTCGCGCTCGGCGACGCGGCCGACTGCGCGGTCCTGGCCGGCAAGGCGGTGACCAACACCGGCATGACCCTGATCGTCGGGGACGTCAACGTGAGCCCGGGAACCACGGTGACCGGCTTCCCGCCCGGCATGGTCAGGGGCAGCGTCGACCAGGACAACGCCGAGGCGCGGCGGGAGAGGGCCGCCGCCATCGCGGCCTACAACGACGCGGCCGGACGCCCGCCGACCGCCACCGTGCCGCAGGTCATCGGCGACGACGCCGTGATGACGCCGGGCGTCTACGACACGCCGAGCGACGCGTTCATCCTGAGCGGGACGCTCAAGCTCGACGCCCAGGGCGACCCCAACGCGGTGTTCATCTTTCAGGCGTCGACGCTGGTCACCCTGAGGGTCAGCAACATCGACCTGCTCAACGGAGCGCGCACCGACAACGTCATCTGGCAGGTGGGCGACTCGGCGTTCCTCGGCACCCTGTCGACCTTCCGCGGCAACGTGCTGGCCCGCAACTCGGTCACGGTGAACTCCGGGGCGGCGATGTTCGGCCGGGCCATCGCGCTGAACTCGGTGGTCCAGGCCGCGGGCACCACCTCAGGACCGGCCACCCGCATCACCGTTCCCACCAACCCGCCGACCGTGACGACGCTGACCTCCTCGCCCAACCCCTCGCACGTCAACCAGCCTGTGACCTTCACGGCCACGGTCATGGGCACCGACCAGGGGTTCGTGCCCACCGGAACGGTGCTGTTCAGGAACGGCTCGGTCATCATCGGCTCGGCGCCGCTGAACACCTCCGCCGTGGCCACCTTCACCACCTCGGCGCTGCCGATGGGGGCGCGCCAGATGACCGCCGTCTACGTGCCGAACGGCACCGCGGTCAACGAGGGGTGGGTCTACTTCGAGCCGAGCCAGTCGGCCGTGCTCGTCCAGCAGGTGATCCGCTGACCGGCGGCGGCCACGGGCGCCGGCCCGCTAAGCCCTCGCCTTCCCCATATGGGCGAGGGCGGGCGCGGCCTTTCTCCGGCCCCTTATGGTGATAAATGGCTTTAAATCATCTTATGAACAATAGGAAAGCGAATAACGCTCCGGAAAGTATTGTCAGCAAGAGAACCGGCGGCGTAAAGTGGCGACGCAAAGCGTTACCGAGGCCCCCATGATCCCCGCAATCCCAGTCGACACCATTAAAGGCGCCATTGTCAGCACATGTCAGGAGATTCCCCCAGGCGTGGCGCGTCTTCACGCCCCATCTCCGGCCGTCCCGGTGACCCGGGCGGTCCTACGCGGAAGATCCTGAGCCCGGCCTCGACGCGTACCCCATCGGCCGCCCCTCCCGGGCGCCGAGATCGCCGAGAAGTTGATTCGCATGTCGAAGTCCCCCCACACCAGCAGTTCCCCTCTCCCGAGTGACAGCCACCGCCCGCGCGCGGGCGTCCGCCCGCGCCGGCACGCCGGCCGGGCCTGTATCGCCGCGGCGCTGTCGGCCCTGCTGACGGTCGCCGTCTCCATCGCCGTCCCGGCGCCCGCCGGCGCGGCGCAGCCGCCGATCAGCCTGGGCAACGCCGCCTCGTTCGGGGTGCTCGCCGGCACCGCCGTCTCCAACACCAACCAGACCGCCGTCACCGGAGACCTCGGGGTCAGCCCTGGCAGCTCGGTGGTCGGCTTCCCGCCCGGCACCGTGAGCGGGTCCACCCACGCCGGCGACGCCGCGGCCGCGGCGGCCATCGCCGACGCCGACGCCGCCTATGACGATGCCGCCGCCCGCACCCCGGTCGTCCCGGTGGCCGCCGAGCTCGGCGCCACCACCAAGCCCCCGGGCGTTCACACCCCGAACAGCGGTAGCACCTTCCAGATCACCGGCACCCTCACGCTCGACGCCCAGGACGACCCCGACGCCCTGTTCATCTTCCGCGCCGCCACGCTCACGACCGCCAACGTCAGCAACATCGCCCTGATCAACGGCGCGCAGGCCGACAACGTCTTCTGGCAGATCAGCGGCTCGGCCACGCTGGGCACCACCTCCACCTTCCGCGGCAACGTGCTGGCCGCCAACAACGTGACGGTCAGCGCGGGCGCCGCCGTGTTCGGCCGCGTCGTCGCCCTCGGCGGCACGGCCGTCCTGCAGGGCACGACCAGCGGGCCGAAGACCCGCATCACGGTGCCCGACGACCCGCCGACCACCACCGCCCTGAGCACCTCGGCCAACCCCACCAGGGACGGCCAGTCGGTGACCTACACCGCGACGGTCAGCCAGGTCTCGGGCACCCTGATCCCGCAGGGCCGGGTGGCCTTCAAGGACGGCGACACGGTCATCGGCTCCGACTTCGTCGACGCCTCGGGCGTGGCCACCTTCACCACCTCGGCCCTTCCGGCCGGGCAGCATCCGATCACCGGCGTCTACCTGGGCGGGGACACCTCAAGCAGCGAGGGCATCGTCCACTTCGCGCCGAGCACGTCCAACCAGATCGTGCAGACCGTCACCACCTCGATCTGGACGCCCTCCGACACCCCGGCCGTCGCCGCGTCGTCCGACACCAGCGCCGTCACGCTCGGCGTGAAGTTCCAGCCGACGTCGAACGGCACGATCAGGGGCATCCGGTTCTACAAGGGCTCCACCAACACCGGCACCCACGTCGGCAGCCTGTGGACCACCGGCGGCACGCTGCTCGCCAGCGCGACCTTCAGCGCCGAGACCGCCTCGGGGTGGCAGCAGGTCAACTTCTCCACCCCGGTCGCCGTCACCGCCGGCACCACCTACGTCGCCTCGTACTTCACCCCGTCGGGGCACTTCTCCTACACGCTGAACTACTTCACCACCCAGCACGCCAACGGCCCGCTCGTCGCGCTCGCCGACGGCGTCCAGGGCGGCAACGGCGTCTACGGCTACAGCGCCACCAGCGCCTTCCCGTCCAGCACCTACCAGTCCGCCAACTACTGGGTCGACGTGGTGTTCGTGCCCGCCAAGAGCCTGTGGGCGCCCACGGCGACCCCCGCGGTGGCCAACAACGCCGACTCGCGCGCCGTCGTGGTCGGGGTCAAGTTCCAGGCCACCACGGCCGGTGTCATCGAGGGCATACGGTTCTACAAGGGCTCCTCCAACACCGGCACCCACACCGTGAGTCTGTGGACCGCCGGCGGCACGCTGCTCGCCAGCGCCACCGCGAGCGGCGAAACGGCCTCCGGGTGGCAGCAGGCCAACTTCTCCACCCCGGTGTCCATCAGCGCCGACACCACCTACGTGGCCTCCTACCACACGACCTCGGGGTTCTTCTCCAACACCACCCCGTACTTCACCTCGCAGTTCACCAGCGGCTCGCTCATAGCGCTGCTGGACGGCCAGCAGGGCGGCAACGGCGTCTACACCTACAGCGCCACCAACGCCTTCCCCACCAGCACCCACCAGAGCTCCAACTACTGGGTGGACGTCGTCTTCACCATCACCTAGCCCTTCCCCCGCCCCCTGACGGGCCCGGCTCTCCCCTGGCGGGCGGAGCCGGGCCCGGTCGACGCGGACGTAAGGCTTTCGCAAGAGCTCGCCAACGCCGGCGCCGACACGGTTCCCTCCGCCGCCCCGCCGGTGGTCGACTGCCCGGGTGAGCATGATCGATCTGGGCACGATTCCCTTCAACCATCCCCACCTGGCGGCGAACGAGCTGGACTACCTCGCCGAGGCGGTGCGCGGGGGGCTCACCTCCGGGGACGGCCCGTTCACCCGGCGCGCCACCGCGCTGCTGCGCGAGCTGACCGGCACCCGCCAGGCGCTGCTGACCACCTCCTGCACGCACGCGCTGGAGATGTCGGCGATCCTGCTCGGCCTGCGCCCCGGCGACGAGGTCGTCATGCCGTCGTTCACCTTCGTGTCCACGGCCAACGCCTACGCCCTGCGCGGGGCGGTCCCGGTGTTCGCCGACTGCCGGCCCGACACGCTCAACCTGGACGAGCGGCTGGTCGAGGCCGCCCTCACCGAGCGCACGCGGGCCATCGTGGTCGTCCACTACGCCGGGGTCGCCTGCGCGATGGAGACCCTGTGCGCGATCGCCGACCGCCACGGCCTCGCCCTGATCGAGGACAACGCCCACGGGCTGGGCGGCTCCCATCACGGCCGGCCCCTCGGGTCCTTCGGCCGCATGGCGGCGCAGAGCTTCCACGTCACCAAGAACGCGCAGTGCGGGGAGGGCGGCGCGCTGCTGCTCAACGACGACGACCTGGTGGCGGGCGCCGAGATCGTCCGCGAGAAGGGCACCGACCGCAGCCGGTTCTTCCGCGGCCAGGTGGACAAGTACCGCTGGGTCGAGATCGGCTCCAGCTACCTGCCCTCCGATGTGCTGGCCGCGCAGCTCACCGCGCAACTGGAGGAGTTCGGCACCATCCAAGCGCGGCGGCACCGGGTGTGGGACGCCTACCACGCCGGGCTGGCCGACTGGGCGGACGCCCACGGCGTCACCCGGCCCACCGTCCCGCCCGGCCTGGCCCACCCCGCCCACCTGTACTACCTGCTGATGCCCTGCCTGGGCTCCCGTCAGGGGATCATCGCCCACCTGGCGGAGCGGGGCGTGCGGGCCGCGTTCCACTACCAGCCTCTGCACACCGCCCCGGCGGGCCTGCGCTACGGCCGCACGGCCGAGGGCGGCTGCCCGGTCACCGAGGACGTGGCCGACCGCCTCGTCCGGCTCCCGCTGTTCACCGGCCTCACCGACTCCGACATCACCCGCGTCATCGAGGCCGTCCGCTCCTACACGCCCCGCACACCGTGACCCCCCGCGACACCGACACCGGCCCCACCCCGGCGTCCCCCACCCACGCCGCGACGCCCACGACATCGAACCCGGCCCCGGACGCGACACGGCACCTGAACCCGGACACGGCGGGGGTCCCGGCATCGGACCAGGCCCCGGACGCGACGCCGGACCTGAAGCCGGACACGACGCGACTACCGGCAACGGACCCGATCTCGGGCGCGCCGTCTCTTACCCGCGCCTGGCCCTCGCATCTGCGCGCCATACCCTCTCCACTGGAGACGGCGCGGTTCGGCCGGACCGTGGAGCGCCTCACCGTCACGGCCGATTCCCCCGCCCGCCTGGACGACGTGCGCGAGGCGATCCTCGCCTCGACCGCCGAGGTCCTGGTCCTGCGCTACCCCGCCGAGCACGTCACCTGGTACGCGGGGCTCACCGGACTGGGCCGCACGGCCTTGTTCGCCGACGCGCTCGTGTACTGGCACCTGATCGCCGGGCGCGGCCGCCCGCCCGAACCGTCCCCGGACCTCGGCACCAGGCCGATCAGCGGGGCGGTCGAGGTAGAGGACCTGGTGGACGCCATCTTCTCCGGCTACGCCAACCACTACGCGGCCAACCCCCTGTTCACCGCCGCCCAGGCGACCGCGGGATACCGCGAATGGGCGCTGCGCTCCGCCGAGGCAGGTCACTGCCTCGCGCTGCACGACCCCGGCACCCAGGCCCTGCTCGGCCTGGCCACCCTGGACGAGGACGGCCCCGCGACGGAGATCCTGCTGGCCGGGGTCGTCCCCTCGGCCCAGGGACGCGGGCTGTACGGTCACCTCCTCAAGGGCGTGGAGGACCACGCCCTCGCCCGCGGCGCGACGCGCGTGCTCATCTCCACCCAGGCCCACAACGTCCGCGTCCAGCGCGCCTGGTCCCGCTACGGCTTCGAACCCGTCCGCACGGTCCTGACCGTGCACCTGCTCCGATAGCGCCCCGCCCGCCGTCACGCCGGGATCGCGGTCACCAAGCGTCCGGGGACGGTCACCTGTGCGCCGGACACGGCGCGGGTGCCCGGCCTACACTCGCGGTGTGGAGGAGGCCAGGGCACGGTTCGCCCTGCGATTACGGGCGTTGAAGGACGCCTCGGGGCTCTCCGTGCGGGCGCTGACGATCGCCAGCGCCCGGACGCCCCGGCGCCGTGCGGGCCAGGAACCGATACGGCTGCGGCGCAGCACGGTCGACGGGATGATCAGCCAGAGCCGGCCCGTCCGGCCCGAGCGGCACAACTTCGAGGTCTTCGTCGACACCTGCATCCGGGTGGCCGCCGAGACGGCCCGCGTCCTGCCGGAAGGGCTCGGCGACCGTGACGCCTGGGACGCGGCCTACCGGGTGCTCCGCGAAGAGACCGACGACCGCGAGCACCTCCGCGACGCGGCCCGCGCCGCCCCTCGCTCCGCCGCGCCACCACCGCCGTACCGCGGCCTCGAAGCCTTCGGCCCGGCCGACGCCGCGTACTTCTTCGGCCGTGACGAGTTGACGGCCGCGCTGCTGGACCGGATCGCCGGCGCCGGCGGCGTGCTGATCGTCATGGGGCCGTCGGGGTCGGGCAAGTCGTCCCTGCTGCGGGCCGGCCTGGTGCCGGCGCTCACCCGCGACGCCGCCACCGCCCCGGTGGTGTTCACCCCGGGCGCCGACGCGTGGCCGACCTTGTGCGAACTCGCCGGAACCGGCCATGACGTCGCCCCGGAGTCCCTGTCCAGGCGTCTCGGGAGCCTGTGGTCCGGCAGGGCCGTCGTCGTCGACCAGTTCGAGGAGGTGTTCACCGGCGGCCAGGAGAGCGGGCGCGGGAAGTTCGTCGAGGTCGTGACGGCGCTGGGCGCCGACGCGGGCGGCCCGCTCGTGGTCGTCCTCGGCGTGCGGGCCGACTTCCTGGGCCACTGCGTCCAGTACCCGGAACTCGTCGCCGCGGTCGAGCGCCCGGTGGCGGTCACGCCGATGACGCGGGAGAACCTGCTGGAGGTCATTCGGGGCCCGGCGCGTGTGGCCGGCCTGACCTTGCAGGACGGCCTCGCCGAGCTGCTGCTGGAAGACCTGCGCAGCGACCGCGACCATGCCGGCGCGGTCGGCGTGCTGCCGCTGCTGTCGCACGCGCTGCGCGAGACCTGGGCGCATCGCGAGGGCACGAATCTGACGCTCGCCGGATACCGCGCGTCGGGGGGCATCGTCCGGTCGCTGGCCCAGACGGCCGACGCCACCGTCAACGCCCTGGACCCGACCTCCCGCCGGACGGCCCGCAGGCTGCTGACCCGGCTGGTCCACCTGGGCGTCGACACCGCCGACACCGCGCGGCGGATGCCGCTTGCCGAACTGCCCGCCGATCCGCTCCACCAGGAGGTCCTGGACCGTCTCGCGCAGGCCCGGCTGGTCACCGTCGACGCCTCGACGGTACAGATCACCCACGAGGCGTTGATCCGCGGCTGGCCCCGGCTGCGGACCTGGGTGGAGGAGGACCGCGCGGACCTGGTGGTGCTGCAGCGCCTCGACCTCGACGCGGCGGCCTGGGACCAGGGCGGGCGCGACGCCGCGTACCTGTACAGCGGCAACCGGCTGCAGACCGCGCGGGACGCCTACGACGCGGCGTCGTGGGCGCACCCGGCGTCCGACGCCAGGACCCGCGCCTTCCTGGCCGCCTCGGAGCGGGCCGCCGCCGAGGCGAGGCGCGCCGCCGCGCGCCTGCGATGGGTGGGCCGGGCGGCGGTGGTCATGCTGACGGTCCTGACCCTGACCGCCACGGCCGCCGGTGTGCTCGCGACGCGCAGCGCCGGCCGGGCCGAGGCGCAGCGCCGCGAGGCGGTGTCGCGGCTGCTGACGGCGCGCGGCGAGGTCATGCGCACGGCCGATCCGATCCTGTCCGGCCTGCTCTCCGCGGCGGCGTGGCGCTACACGCCGACCGACGAGGCCAGGTACGGCATGCTGGCGGCGCTGGCCACACCGCTGGACGCCGTGCTGAACAGCCCGTCCGCCGAGGTCACCGCGGTCGCCGTCAGCCCGGACGGCCGGACCCTCGCCACCGGCGACATGGAGGGGAAGGTGCGGCTGTGGGACGCCGCCGGCCGTCCCAAGGGCGCGCCGCTCACCGGCCACGCCTCCGGCGTCTACCCCATCGTGTTCAGCCCTGACGGGTCGGTCATCGCCTCGGGCGACGGCGACGAGGAACACGACGGCGTGGTCCTGATCAGGGACGCCGCCACCGGGCGGCCGCTGACCGCACCGCTGACCGGTCACAAGGACGCGCTGAGCGCCATCGTCTTCAGCCGCGACGGGGCGACGCTGACCACGGCCGACGGGGCCCAGATCGTCCAGCGCTGGAGCACCAGGACGTGGCGCCGCGTCGGGCCGGCCATCGGCCCGCTGCGCAAGGGCCGGGAGGTGTGGACCCGGCTGAGCCCGGACGGCTCCGCCCTGGCCGTCCAGACCGACCACTCCCGGTCCACGTCCCGCTGGCAGGTCTGGGACCTGGCCACCCGCCGGCCGTACGGGCCGCCGATCCTGGCCGGGGAGATGGCTTTCAGCCCGGACGGGCAGACCATCATGACCTCGAACGACAACCTCGGTGAGGACAGCGGCCTGATCCAGCAGTGGGATCTGACCACCTACCGCAAGGTCGGCGAAGCCGTTCGCGCCGGCACCTCGGTGTACGCGATGACCTACAGTCCGGACGGCCGGACCGTCGCGGTCGGCGGCGGCGACGGCGTCGTCCGCTTCCTCGACGCCCGCACCCGGCGACCGGCGGGTGCCGTCCTGCGCGGCCATGACACCTTCATCGTCGATCTCGCCTACTCCGCCGACGGCACCCGCCTGGTGACCACCGCCGGAGAGCGGAACGCCCGCGTCTGGGACACCACCGTCTGGGCCCAGGTCCCCGGGCCCACGCCCGCCGTCGAGTCCGTCAGCGGGGCCGCGATCAGCGGCGACGGCCGCGTCCTGGCCGTCCGCGGGTGGACGTCCGACCGGCGTCTGCAGGGCTCGGTCCGCGTGCTGGACGCCGCCACCGGCCACCCGACCGGCGACCCGGTGGATCTCGGATCGACCGATTTGTTCTCGGTCAACAACGACATCGCCCTGGGCCGTGACGGCCGCCTCCTGGTCGCCGGCGTTCCCCGCCTCACGCAGGGCGAGGAGGCCGTGACCATCGACGGCACCCGGCTCGTCGTCATGGATCTCGCGACCCGCCGCCCGGTGAGCGCCATCGACCGCCTCCCCGACTCGTTCAGGGCCATCGCCGTCAGCCGGGACGACAGCGTGATCGCCACGTCGGGCGAGAGGATCACGCTGCGCGGCACGACCACCCTGCGGCAGATCGCCGCCTCGCCCCCCTTGAGCTTCGGCGCGAATGCCATGGCCTTCGCCCCCGACGGCAGGGCCATCATGACGGCGGAGACCAACGGCGCCGACACCGGCGCTCTCATCCGCGTGCTGCGCACCAGCGACCTGGCGCAGATCGGCAACCCCTTCCCGGCCCCCGCCTCCGTCACCGCCATGACCGTCAGCGGGGACGGCGCCTACCTGGCGACCGGCGACTCCGACGGCACGTTGCGCCTGTGGGACGTCAGGTCGCGGCGCCAGATCGCGGTCGCGCCGCCCGCCGGCCGCACCGAGCGACCGGCGAGCCTGACGTTCACTCCGGACGGCGCCACCGTGCTGGCCGTCGCGCGCGACGGGAGCGTCAGACGGTGGCCTCTGCGCCTACCGTCCGACCCGTACCGGGCGATGTGCGCGGTGGCCGGGCGGTCGCTGACCTGGCAGGAGTGGAACCAGTTCCTCCCCGGCGGCGAGCCGTACACGGCGACCTGCCCATGACGCGAGCCGTACACGGCGACCTCCCCGTGAGGTGTCCGGTGCCGTCGGACACCCCCGCACCGCCGCCGCCACGCCTCTGAACAGGCCGGACGGAGCCGTCCGCACGAAGGCGTCCGGTCCGCTCGCCGGACGCGCGCACGCTCCCCGACGGTGGTCCCGACCACGAAACCTCCGTCGAGGAGTCACCCCATGCGCGCTTCACTGTTCACCACCACCGCGGCCTCGGCCGCACTGCTCGCCGCCCTGGTCGCCGCCACCCCCGCCCAGACCGCCCTCATCCAGGCCGCTGCCGCCCACGCCGCCACCACGTCGGCCGTGCGTGCCAGGTGCTCGGGGCTGAGCTGCACCTTCTCCTTCTCCCCCGCGACGACGGCCACGATGAAGAGGGCGGCCGACCGGGCCGACTGGCTCAGCGGGCCGGCCGCCGACATCATCTGCGCCCGCATCCCCAACCGCCTGGTCGCGCTCGGCTGCGCGGTCGCGCTGGTCCTCCCCTACAACAACGCCAGGAAGCGCCTCACCGAGGCCTACGCCAAGAACGGGTGCTTCGCGGTCAAGGCCGAACTCGGACACACCCTGCCCATCAGATTCGCGGCCCTGTCCCCGGGCCACCCGTACTGCGACTGACCCCCGACCGGCGGGCGGCGGCATACGACCGCAACCTACGGCGCGCTCCGCCAGGCCGTGCGCAGGGTCTCGATCTCCTCGGGCGTGCTCTCGCGAGCGATGTAGGGAATGTCGAGGATGTGACGACTGCCGGGGAACCGGGCGCGGACGACATCGGCGTCCCGGAGGACCTGCCCGTAGAGGGAGGCGCCGTCCATGCAGAACACGTCGATGACCGCCACCCGCCCGTCGAGCGCCCGCCGCACGTTGCCGGCGTTCAGGTCGATGCCGTCCCACCAGGGCGTTCGGGCCCGGAACTCCGCGTCGACCTCCGCGGCGGCCCGCCGTACCTCGGCGAGGGGCGCATCGCCCTCGCCGTCCCGCCACTGGCGGGCGACCTCCTTGGCCCGCGCCGCGTCGAGTGGGGCCAGGAACTCCAGCACGGCCAGCGTGCCGCCGCCGTTCAGCGGGGTGTCGAAGGCGACGCGCGGCAGGTAGGGGTTGCCGGGCCGGCGGCGGCACAGTTCGAGGAAGGCGGCATAGGCCGGGTCGAACGGGCACACCCTGGCCACCCACATGCCGTCGGGAGAGCGCAGCCCGACCGCCCAGTCCCCGACGCCGCACGGCGTCCACCCCGCCAGCACCAACTCGGCCGTGGCCTCTCGATGGGTCATCGCAGGCCACGCCAGCTCCGGCAACACTCCCGCAGCGTACGGAACGCCCGCACCGCCTCGCATGCGGATTTCCACCCGGGCCGGACGCTCCGCGACCTTCGGGGGCGGAACATGGGACCAGACTTTCAGGGTTCGATGCGAGGCTGGGGCTGGCGAGCGACGCGCGCGAAGGCGACGAAACGCGACCTGGCGCTGACGATCCCCGACGAGGGGAAGCGCGTCCATGCCGCCTCCCTCGCTCTACGGGCGGGCGTAGTAGCCCTGGCGCGACACGCCCAGCACCCGGGCCGGAAGAGAGACGCCATAGCGTGTCTGAGTCATTTGTGACACGTGCCAGGTTTACCGTGATAGAGCCCGGCCGGAACGTCGAAGTGGGCGAGAATCTCTGCCCCCGCCGGTAGTCGGGTCAGGCCGGCGTAGGAGCCTTCGTCGCCGCCGTTCGCGAGGTAATGATCTCGGTCATTGTAGATCTCATTGAGCACGTCGTTGCTGGGCGCCAGCACGTACACGAAGTTGCGGGCGTAGGTGACGGCTTCTTCATAGCCGAGGGTGTCGATGTAGGACCAACTGCCGTCCGATGATCCGATCTGAGCTTCATGGAGATACATGCGGGCGTCGGGAGCGGCGTTGCCCAATGCGTCGCAGGTGTTCGGATCGCTGGAGACCAGCAAGACCATGCGTTGGCGGATGGTCAGTGGGCCCCGGACTTGACCGGAGAGCCGGAACGGCCCGGTGATGGGTAATCGTCCCTCGTTGATCTCTACGGGGCAGAAGGTGACCCCTGCGGCGTGGTCAGGTGTGGGCTGGACCATGGCCGGTCCGGTCGCCTTACCCGCGCAGACCGGTGTCGGCTGGTCATTACGATTGGACGTCCACCAGATGGCGCCCCCGGCGGCAACGACAACAACGGTTGCGAGGATGGCTAACGGCGCGGCCCAGCGACGCCGCGTTGCGGCAGCCGGCGCTGATTCCACCCGTACAAGTGGCTCGGATGGTTCAAGCGGTGAGGCAGCGTTATGCGCGTCATCCCACAGATTGCCAATGAGGTCCGGGTCCGTTCCGCATAGCTCAGCCCATTGTTGTGCTTGCTCGCGCGTAGGTTGCGCCTTGCCGGCGAGCCATCGGCTTATGGTCGCCTTCGACGCGTACATCTGGGTGGCCAGTTCTTGCATGCTGCGAGCGGTTTGGTCACGGCCACGACGCATCTCTTCGATCAAGGCTCGCCGCCGTGGCGGGACATCGGGCGGAAGTTCGGCCATCGGGCCGGGCTTTCTGCGGCGCGGCGGAGTTCGATCCATCAGCCCTCGCATCGGTAACGTTTCGAGTTGCCCCCGTACGGCCTGCGCGAACCCTATGAAACGTTACCAGGAGCATAAAAACCCTTCACTAGTCGTGATTGCTGGATAGAGGCTGTCGTGGTCCAGACCCCTCTGCGATATCGATGTGAAGGAGCACGATGGCCACCTGTTCCTGGGCAAGGCTGATCGCTGTGGCCACGCTCGCGGCAACCATCCTGGTCACCATTGACGGCAGTCCGGCCGCCGCTGACACGAACGCTTGCAGCAATCCCGTGCTGGCGTCCGATCTGAACGACTGGGGCTCACTCGACGGCGCCTCGGTCAGCCGCGACCCGGTCGGTGAACCGATCGGCGCGAGCTGGGCGTTCGACACCGGCGGCCGCGAGTTCTACATGCCCTCGCTCTCCGTCACCCCCGGCCAGAGCTGGACGGTCTCCGCGAAAGACGCGGTCGTGTTCGGCTCCGGGTCGGCGAAGATCGCCGTCGATTGGTTCAGCTCGACCGGCGACTATCTGGGCGAACAGCAAGCGCCATCGGTCACACTGCCGGCCTCAACGGCGTCGGCGGGCACCTGGGTGCTCGTGTCGGCGACCTTCACCGTGCCCAGCGGTGCGGCCTTCGCCCACGTCCTGCAGATCGGCGACTTCGGCTCGGCCACCGGCACGGACTTCAAGGCCACCGTCTGCAACTACCAACTCGCCACCACATCGCCCAGCGACTCGGCCGCGGTCCGCTACGGGTGGGGTTCCGCCGTCGCCGGCCAGTCCGATGAGTACAACGCGACCAGCGTCGACCTCGCCAAGTGGGGACTGTTCGGCGCCGATCCCGGCCAGCGGACCGGTTGCACGCCCGGCTTCAACGGCCACGGCCGGCGCTGCGCGGCGCAGACCACCGAGTCGGGCGGTTTCCTGTCAGTATCCGGTACCGCGGATGGTGTGACGGGCGGCCTCTACGCCAGGACCAGGCCCTTCAAGTACGGGCGCATCGAGGTCCGAGAGCGAGCAGTCCAACTCTCGATGTCCGGCGGCCGGTACGGCGCGGTGCCACTGCTCTGGCCGGCCGACGACAACAACTGGCAGAGCGCGGAGATCGACTTCGCCGAGCGCCCGGTCGGTGACCCGGAGATCGACCTCTTCGTGCATCACGACGGAACCCAGACCTACTGCCCGCTGGCGATCGATTCAACGCAGTTTCACAATTACGCGATCGACTGGCAGCCGAACTCGGTCACGTGGTACGTCGATGGCAACCTCGTTTGCACGGTCAATGCCGCTGTCCCGTACTTCAACGTCACCAACGGCGGCGCCCAGCTCGACATGATCCCGGCCACCGGCCCGATGCGCGCCGCCCGCCAGGACATCGACTGGATCCGGATGTACCAAAACTCCCACACCCAATACCAGTGAAAGGAGAAATCCCCACCACGCCGGGATCCCGCGGTCATCTCACAGCTACGTTCCGAGCCGCCCGACTTCATATGTCCCCCTGATCGGAGCGTGAGGAGGCGAGGACCCGTACCTCATAACCTTCTACAGGCCCCGATGGCCGCCTCGCTCCGCGCCACCCAAGCCAAAGGGTCACCGGCGCAACATGGCCGCCGGCGGTGCCTCACTCATCGGGCACCTCGAGTTACGCCGGCCTCGTCTGATTCCTGTCAACCACCGAGAAGGTACCCCCATGCCAATCAATCCATTGATCCGGCGACCGCGCCGGATACTCACCCATCTATTTCTCTTACTTGCCCTATGCACCGCCACACAGGTCACCGGAGCCGCCTCCGCACTCGCCGGAGCCGGATCCGACACGCTCTACGGCAGCACCAACGAGACGCTCTACGGGGCCCAGAACCAAGGCATCTTCTCGCCGGGCGGAACCTACGAGGCGCGCATGCAAAGCGACGGCAACTTCGTCGTCTACGGACCCAACGGCCCACTGTGGTCCAGCAACACCCACGGCACGAACGCCCGGCTCGTCATGCAGTCCGATGGCAACCTTGTCATCTACGCTGACTCCGGGGTGTTGTTCACCACCAACACCCAGAACCGCGGCGGCAACCGGCTGGTCATGCAGACCGACGGCAACTTGGTCCTGTATGGCTCAAGCCCGATCTGGGCGAGCAAAGATCCAGGCGAACGCGCCATCCAATGGTTCTACAACAACACCGGCCGCACCGACTATGAAGGCAAGTGCGAGCTGGCCGTGGAGAACGCCTTCGGCACCAGCGGCCGCTACGCGACGGCGCGGGCGAACTGGAACGCCCGGGCCCAGCAGCAGCCTTACACGAACGCCCCACGCGGCAGCCTGGTCTTCTACGACACCAGCTCGGCCGGCCACGTCGCCATCAGCATCGGTGGAGGCAATGTTTACTCCAGTAGTGCCAATGGGCGGATTGGAATAGAACCGATCTCATACTTCCAAAGGCCGTTCGGCTGGGCGTACGCGCCCTGGTAGCTCACATCCAGTCCGCAGGCGGAGCCGGCAGGAACCGCCTGCGGACCGCCGCCGCACACCTCTGGGAGACCGGCCTCGGCGGTCCCCTGGAGCGACGGCGGGCGAAGATGCCTCCGCCGTGACCGCCTACCGGGCGGACACGACTTCGGCGGCGTGCGTCACGTCAACGCCGATGTGCCGCATGCGCTCGACCACTCCGCATCCCGTGTACGGCCGCCCCTACCTCGCCGGCGCGGCGCGGTCACTTTCCGCCCAGTGTTGAGGAAGTACACGCTCGTACGCTTTGGACACGAGGCAACGCGCCTCCTTTGCGTTCGCACACTCCAGTACGCGAGGAGAAGGCATCATGAGTTCCACCGCGGTCAACGTCGTGCTCGTGCACGGCGCCTTCGTCGACGGGTCAGGATGGCAGGGCGTCCACGGCCTGCTCACACGGGACGGCTACCGGGTCAGCGTCACCCAGAACCCGGGGCTGACGCTGGAGGGGGACGTCGAGGCGGTCCGGCAGGTGCTGGATCTTCAGGACGGTCCCACCGTGCTCGTCGGGCACTCCTACGGCGGCTCGATCATCAGTGAGGCCGGTACCCATCCGCGGGTGTCGGCGCTGGTCTACGTCACCGCGTTCGCGCCCGACAAGGGAGAGTCGGTGCAGACGCTGCTCGCCGACTCCCCGCCCGGCACGCCCGCGCCGCCGATCGTCCCCGTGGGCGACAACTTCCTGGTCCTGGACCGCGAGGAGTTCCACGGCGCCTTCGCCGGCGACCTGCCCGCGGAACTGGCCGCGTTCATGGCCGACTCGCAGGTGCCCTGGGGCCTCGGCGCGGCCGGCGGCATGGTCACCGAGCCCGCCTGGCGCAGCAAGCCCACCTGGTACCTGGTCTCCACCGGTGACCGGACGATCCCGCCGGCCCTTCAGCGCAAGATGGCCGAGCGCGCGGGCGCCACGGTGGTGGAGGCCTCCGGCAGCCACGCCATCTACATCTCCCAGCCGCAGGCCGTCGCCGACCTGATCAAGCAGGCGGCCGCCGGCAGTTGACGCCGAAAGCCGGGCGGCGGTGGCCGCCCGGCTCCTCGCCGAGCTCTGCCAGGAACGCCGCGGCGCGGCGGGCGAAAAGGTGGGCCTCGCGTGCGGCCGACAGCGTCCGGGCCCTCTCCGCGGCGGCCCTGACGACCGCGACGGGCTCGCCGAGAGCCCGCAGCACCCGTGCCCGCAGCAGCAGGATCAGGCCCTCGGAGTAGCGCTGGCCATAGGTGTCGAGGTAGTGGTCGGCCCGGTCAAGGGCGGTCGCGGCCTCGGCCGGCGATCCGGCCATGAGGCGCATGTCGCCGAGCAGGCCGTACCAGGTGGCGACGCACGAGCGCGGCGGGTCGAGGAGGTTCGCGGCGATGATCCGTTCAGCCTCCGCCGCGGCGCCGGCCGGGTCCCGACCGGTCATGGCCAGCGCCCAGCACCGGGCCAGCCGCTGGTAGGTGCCGAGGAAGACGAAGGACCACTCGGGATCCACGGCGATTCCCCGCTCCGCCGCGTGAAGCGCCGAGACGGGGTCGCCGACGACCACGGCGATCCTCACCGCGATGGTGGCCCAGATCGTGACCCCGTAGAGGCTGTCGCCCGCGTCGGTCCGCAGCGTGCCGAGCAGTGCCTGTGCCGCTTCGACGTCGCCGTGCACTGCGGTCGTCTCCGCCAGCAATCCGGCCGAGAGCAGTTGCAGGTCGTGCCGGACCGGGTTCCCCTCACGGCGGGCGAGGTCGCCGGGCATGATCCGGTCGGCCTGGTTCAGAAACCGGAAGGCCTCGCCGATGTTGCCGACGTCCCACTGCTGGATACCCCAGGCGCGCAGGCCATACGAGCGCACGATCGGGTCGCCGGACGCCTCGCCCAGTTCGAGCAGCCGGCGCGCCAGCGGGCCGCTGCGGTCGAGCCGGACGGCCTGAGCGTGCAGAACCCAGCGGGAGAAGAGGAAGTCGGCGGCCTCCACCTCCCGGCCGAGGTCGCGGGCCAGTCGCTCGGCGCGTTCCAGCAGGTCCGCCGAGGTCCCGTACATCGAGCGCATCCCGGCGACCGCGGTGAGCCGTGACAGCGCGGACAGTTCCAGCTCCGTCAGCCCCGCCGTCCGCGCGATCCGCGCGGCCATCCGCAGGTGCCGCTCGGCGGACTCGAACGCGGACTTGGCCGCCGCGCTGCGACCCGCGCGCACCAGAGACCGCGCGGTGCGGGCCGGGTCCGCGAGCGGACCGGCGGCGCACAGGTGATAGGCGAGACTCTCGGCGACGGACTCATCCTCCCTGTCGAGGCTCTCCAGCGCCTCCGCGACGCGCAGGTGCAGCCGGGGCGCCCGCCGCCGCGGGGTGGTCTCGGCGACCGACTCACGGACCAGGTCGTGCGAGAAACGGAAGTTGTACGGGTCACCGGGAACCGGCGCGAGCAGGCCGAGCGCGTCCAGGGGTTCGAGGCGATCGAGGCAGGTCGCGAGGTCGATCTCGGCGGTATGGGCGAGCAGGTTGAGGCAGACGTTCCGGCCGATGAGCGCGGCGACCTGGAGCAGGTCCCGGGCGTCGTCGTCGAGGCCGGCCATCCGGTCGCGCACGATGTCCCGCACGGTGAACGGCACCCCTGCCCGTGCCACGTCATCCCCGGTGAGCCCGCCGCCGTCGGCCAGCATCCGTGACAGTTCCCGGACGAAGAACGGGTTGCCGCCGGTGCGGGCGTGGATGCCACGGGTGGCCTCCCGTCCGGGGGCCTGGCCGGTCTCGCCACGGACGATCTCGGCCACCTCGTCCAGGGCGAGCGGACCGAGGTGAAGGCGACGGTGGCCGGGGACACGGCTGACCGCGGCGAGCATCCGTGACAGCTCGGTACCGGGCGCCGGCGCGCGGTCGCGGAGGGCGCCGATGATCACCGTGCCGCCGGGCGGCTGGGCCGCCAGATGGCTGAACAACCGCAACGAGGCGACGTCGGCCCACTGAAGGTCGTCGACGACGAGCAGCGCCGGCCGCGACCCCGAGAACTCGCCGACAGCGGCCACGACCTGCTGGAACAGGCGGAACTGGACGCCGCCGTCCGGCAACGCGGGCGCGGCCAGGCCGTCGTCGCGCGCGGCGACGAGACGGCCGAGGTCACCGGCGAGCCACCTCTCGCGCGCCGCGGCGGGCAGCGCGCCCAGCACCGTGCCGAGCACCTGGACCCACGGCCACATGGACGGCGTCGCGTCCCCTTCCAGGCAGCGGCCCCAGACGACGAGCGCTCCGCGCCGGCCCGCCTCGGCGGCGGTCTCCTCCAGCAGGCGGGTCTTGCCCACCCCCGGCTCGCCCTCCACGATGACGAGCCCCGCGCCGCCGGTGAGTGCCGACTCCGCCGCCTGCCGCAGCGTCGCCAGTTCCTCGACCCGGCCGACCAGGCTGTCGGCGGGCCGCGTCCCGGCGGGCGGCGGCGGGGTCCTGCTCAGTACCCGCCGATGCGCGGCCTGCAATGCCGGGCCGGGATGGATGCCGAGCTCCTCGGCCAGACGGCTGCGGGCCGTCCGGAACACCGACAGCGCCTGCGCCTGCTGCCCGGCGGCGTCCAGGGCGGAGATGAGGCCGGCCTGCACAGGCTCGTGCAATGGCGCCATCGAGGCGGCCAGATGCAACGGTGACAGCACCGGCTCCGGGCGGCCAAGGGACACCGCCAGGTCGGCCGCCGCCTCGCACGCGGCGAAGAACTCGCCGTCCAGCCCCGCGAAGAGCGACATCGCGGCCGGTCCGTAGGCCAGCCCTTCGCCCGCGGAACCCTGCCAGAGCCGTAATGCCTCCACATAGCGGTCCAGCGCCGCCTCGCTACGCCGCCCGGCGAGGTCCGCCTCGGCACGCTGCACGAGGTCCCGGAAGACGGCCAGGTCGAGCATGCCGGGCCCGGCCGCGAACACATAGCCGTCGCCCCTGCGGTGCAGGTATGAGCCGGTCCCGCGGATCGGGAGCGTGGGCTCCAGCAGGCGCCGCAGCGCGCCGACGTGCTTGTGGACGAGGTTGACCGCGCTGGCCGGGGCGTCGCCGTCCCAGATCACATCGACCAGCTCGCTCGTGCTGATCAGCCTGCCCTCACGGGCCAGGAGCAGCGCGAGCAGATACGCCCGCTGCCGGGGTCCGGCGTCCAGCTCGACATCGCCACGCCAGAGCCGCAACGGACCGAGAATCCGCAGCCGCAGGATGCCGGACGCGGAACCGGCCTCGCCACCACTCGGACGAACTGACACGGCCACGCTGGTCACCCCCCTCTGCACTGCCATGACGGAGCGCCGGCCACGCGGGCCGGATCGCGCACCCGTCCCTGCGCGGGAAGTGTACGACTCTGCTACGGGCCCGCGCCGCCCCCGCTCCCCGCGCGCACGACGTGGTGGGGAGCGGCGCATGCCGCCACCTTGGACGAGCCGACGTGATCACCGAGGCGCCGATGCCGGGGCATGACGGTGTGTCCTACGCCGGCTTGTACTTGACCTGGCACCACACCGTTCTGCCTGCAACGTCGTCGTGGACGGCCCACCGGTAGGACAGCGTCTCCACGAGCATGAGGCCCCGGCCGCCCTCGGCGTACATGTCGCCACGGACCTCGGGGGCCGTCTCACCCCCGGCGTCCACCACGTCCACGTGGATGAGGTCGCAGCAGTCGGCCAGAGCGAGGGTGATCCTCCCGCCGTTCCTCGAATTCGAGTGAAGTACGGAATTGGTGACAAGCTCGGAAACCAGCAGCGTCACGTCGTCCAAAGCCGGATGATCCTCGCCGAGCTTCGCCTTCACGAACTCCCGCGCGATCGACACCGACTCAGGAGCTCCAACCAAATCTATGACGCCTAGCAGACTTCCTGCCCTCATTTGTCAGCCTTTCGCACTGGGGAGGTGCGGGTCGCAGATGACTTTCGCCTGACCAGAGTGACGAAACGGGGATATCATCGGTAGCGATTTTCCCTCTCGGCTTCACCGCAAGTCCTGAGAGCAGGAATGTGAGTTAGTAGTAACACCCAAATTTAGCCCGAAAGGCAGCCTTCTCCCCCGTGCAAGAGATCGATCCACACGAGTCACCGCGAGCACTTTTCGCCTTCGAGCTACGCAAACACAGAAGTGAGGCGGGGCTTACGCAACACCGGCTGGCCGCGCAGCTCGGATACTCGGACAGCCATGTGGCGATGGTCGAGACCCTGAAGCGGCCACCGACCAAGAAGTTCGCCGAGCTGTGCGACAAGGTCTTGGAGCTGGACGGCGCCATGATGCGCCTGTACGCCGCCACCACCTGGGAGCGGGCTCCGGAGTACATCAGGCCGTGGCTCGACGAAGAGGCGGAGGCCACGGCACTTCACAGCTGGGAGCCGGTCCTCATCCCAGGGCTCCTACAGACGGAGGCGTACGCCCGCGAAATGTTCGCGGCATCTCCAGGCATCACTGGCGAGGAGGTGGAGGAGCGTCTAGCGGGCAGGATGCGGCGACAGTCCATCTTTCACCAGAACAAACCCCCGATGATCAGCATTGTCATGGACGAGTCGGTACTTCATCGGTCCATTGGTGGGGCCGAAGTGATGCGGGAGCAGCTACAACTCGTACTCGAAGCCGCTGAGCGTCCAACGGTGACGATTCAGGTCGTCCCTTACGAGGCCGAGGCGCACTGCGGGCTGGCAGGTGGGTTCATCATCGCTGAACGGAACGGGTCGGCTTACGCCGCCTATGCGGAGGGCCAGCCCTTCGGGCGGACTATAGATGACCGTCAGGTCATCGGCCAACTAACTGCTAGATATGACGCGATTAGGGCCGAGGCTCTACCGTTCAAGCAGTCGGTCAAGCTCATCAGGGAAGTGGTGAACCAACGTGACGGGTGACCTCCGGAACGCACAGTGGCGCAAGAGCACCTTCAGCGCAGACCAGGGCAACTGCGTCGAGGTCGCGTCAAACCTGCCCGGCTTGGTCGGAGTCCGGGACAGCAAGAACCCAGGCGGCCCCCAACTGGCCTTCGCGCCGGCCGAGTGGTCGGCATTCGTGACCGGCCTCAAGGCCCGCACGCTGGACGGCTGAGCGAGCCAAGCCCGTAAGGTCGCGGCCGGGAGGGCGGCCGGTGTCGGATCGCGCGGGAGGGCGATCTGGCGCGATCCGGCGTCGAGCGGGCTCGGATCCGCAGGGTCACCTGTCGGACGTTGCCGCCTGGTAAGTGGTCGGGAAAGAACATGTGCGGCAAGATAACTCAAGGAGCACGGAGGTTCAGATCCGTTGCCGGCACCGGGAAAGGACGGGCAACTTGACGGACATCGAATCAGGAAAAGTCTATAGAATACGGAACGCGAAGTCCGGCACCTATATCGATATCGCTGAGGACGGCGGCTCGGTCCATGCCGTCGGGAATCCTTTGAACGACAGTGACACCCAGATGTGGCAGCTCAACCGGATCGGGGGTGGGTGGACCCTGCGAAACGTCGGAACAGGTACATACCTCAGTACCAATCTACAGCCGAAGAATGACGACGGCGCCCTTCTGCGGGAATCCTCGTTCGAGTGGCACGTGTGGGAGGAGGAGGCGGTCGCGCTGTCCTGCCGCGTGTGTGTCCCCAACTGCAAGAAAGATCTCGAAGTCACGAACCGTGGGTCCTCCGACCCCGGAACGCGGATAGCGGTATGGGGAAGATGGGAGGGGCAGAACCAGATGTGGTTCTTCGAGGAGTGTAAGTCATAGCACCGATCACACCGGCGATCCCGTCGATCAACTGCCGCCCGCCGAACCGCGATGGCCGACGTGGCCGCTTATCCACGACGAGAAGATCGGCGCGCTGACCGCCGCAGCCATCCGGACTCTGTGCACCAGGCGCTCGCCGGACTCGAAGATGTGTTCCGCCGCCAGGTCCGTGCAACGCCACAAGCTTCCCCTCCGGCCTGCTCGGTGGACCGAGCCGGAGAACGCCCGCCGATCCACGGCGCCTCGTGCCGGGTCGTGAAAGTTTCCCGTCCCTGGGCGGGGGCGGGCGGCGTACGCGCAGGTCGGCGAGCTGGTGCCCGCCCGATGATTGCCGCGGGCGCGGACGGCGCTTTCGATGGGGACGAGCCGGTAGCCTCCGTCCCACCTCGGAGCGTGTGATGCCCAAGCACCTGTACTCGGCACTCTCCATCGTCCTTTGCGCCATGATCGCCGCCACGGTGCTCGTCGTGACCCGGCCTGCCGCCGCGGGCGCGGGGACGGGCGGGTTCGACTTCACCCGGGCACAGGTCGCCACTGTCGGGCTGCAGGTGCCCTGGGGCATGGCTTTCCTCCCCGACGGGAGCGCCCTCGTCTCCGAACGCGACACCGCGATGATCGCGCAGGTGCGTCCCGGGTCTTCGCCCGTACAGGTGGCCATGGTCCCGAACGTGTACCCCGGAGGTGAGGGGGGCCTGCTCGGCATCGCGCTCTCCCCAACGTTCGCGCAGGACCAGTTGGTCTACGCCTACATCAGCTCCGTCTCCGACAACCGGGTGGTCCGGTTCCGGCTCAGCACTCCGCAAGCCCAGCAGGTGATCCTCGCCGACATCCCCCGGGGCCAGTCCCGCAACGGCGGGCGCATCGCGTTCGGCCCCGACGGCATGCTGTACGTGGCCACGGGCGACGCGGGCTACCCCGCGTACGCCCAGAGCTCGAACCTCGGCGGCAAGATCCTGCGCATCACCCGCGACGGCGCGGTTCCCACGGACAACCCGTTCTCCGGCTCACCGGTCTACAGCTACGGCCACAGCAATGTTCAGGGACTCGCCTGGGACGAGGCCGGCTTGCTGTACGCCACGGAATTCGGTCAGAACTCCACGGACGAGATCAACTACATCCGGCCGGGTCTCAACTACGGCTGGCCCGCCTGCGAGGGCATGTGCGGCAACCCGAGCTACGCGAACCCCCTGGTTACCTGGAGCGATAGCGAGGCGTCCCCCAGCGGCCTGGCGTACGCCAACAGCACGCTGTTCGCCGCGGCCCTCGCCGGTAAGCGTCTGTGGACGGTGCCGGTCAGAGGCGGCAACAGGGTGGGCACTCCCGTGGCCGAGCTGCGGGAGAAGCCGGGCCGGCTGCGCACCGTGGCGGTCGGCCCGGACGGCTGGCTCTGGGTGGCGACGAGCAACCGCGACGGCAGGGGGACGCCAGGCCCCGGCGACGACTTGATCATCCGGATCCCGCCCGTCGGCCCATCCGGCCCGTCAACCTCACCATCCGGACCGTCCCCCTCACCATCCGACCCGGAAACCTCCCCGACGGCCAGCCCGTCGCCCTCGTCGCCGGGCGGCTCCTCGCCCTGCGTCTCCCCCTCGCCCAGCCCTTCACCGTCGCCCACACCCACCCCGTCAGTGTCCCCCAGCGTCTCCCCCTCGCCCAGCGTCTCGCCATCGCCGAGCGCCTCCCCCTCCCCCAGCCTCTCGCCCTCCCCCAGTCCCTCACCTTCGCCCAGTCCTTCACCATGCCCCTCGCCAACGCCCAGCCCGTCGCCCTCATCCAGCCCCTCACCGTCACCCAGCCCGTCGCCGTCCACGGGTACACGCTCCTGCGAAGCGACGATCCGGTTCTTTCTCCAGTGGACGACGGCCTCCTGGGGCGAACTGACGGTGCGCAACACGGGAACGTTGCCCATCACCTCGTGGACCGTCGTCTTCACGGTTCCCAACGGGCTGAGCTACCTGCAGTGGAACGGCTACAACCCGCCAGGATCCACGGTGACCGTCACCCAGAACGGCGTACTCCTGCCAGGCGATTCGGTGACGGTGCAATTCCCGATCGGCTGGCCCGGCGGCGCTGTCGCGGCTCCGTCGCCCATCACCTGCACGGCCAGATAACGCCTCGTCGGCGTGCCAGCCTCGGCTCGTGCTGTCAACGGGTATGAGGCAGCCATATCGGCAGGGCGTCCAGTAGGGCGTCCCATACCTCTGCCAGCAGCCACCACACGCCCAAGGCGAGCACGACGCCCGTCAGTAGCGTTACCAGGACCAGCTTCGCCAAAGCTCGTCCAGAGGGCCGAGTCGAGTACCGGGAGGTCAGCACAGCGCCAGTCAACCAGGCGACGGGGTGGGGCACCAGACCTCACCGGTAGGCGGCAGAAGCCACAAGATGATCAGCGCTCAACGCTCAAGGTGCGTCGGCTGCGCACATGGCTTTCAGGCGCCGGGATGCCCGGGTCAGTTCACGCCGCCGGGGCGGTAGGGCTTGGGGGTGGGGCGGTAGGAGAGGTCCGAGGGGATGTGGGCGCCGGCCCGTTCGCGGATGACGTAGGTGGGGCGGCCCATGCCGCTGCCGTGGATGCGGCCGACGTACTCGCCCAGGACGCCGATGGACATGAGCTGGGCGGCGGAGAACAGGGCGACCATCGAGGCGATGGTGGTGAATCCGGCCACCGTGGTGTCGCCGGCGATGAAGCTCCACAGCACCGAGCCGCCCAGCAGCAGCCCGATGACGCCCACGAGGAAGCCCAGGTAGCTGGCCACGCGCAGCGGCGTGGTGCTGTAGCCGAGGAGCATGTTCATGGCGTGCCGGACCAGCAGCCGCGGCGTGTAGGCCGAGCGGCCGTGGCCGCGCTCGTTCATGTGCACCTTGACCGAGCCGACGCGGGTGGTGGCCCAGGAGAAGGCGACGTCCAGGGAGGCGTGCGGGCCGGACAGGTCGTGGAAGCCCTCGCGCAGCGGCGTGCGGAAGGCGCGGAAGGCGCTGATGGCCCGGGCCGTGCGCACGCCGAGCGCGAGCGCCATGGCGGCCTTGACCGACCGGGAGGCGAGGCTGCGGAGCAGCCCGTGCTCCTCCTTGTGCGGGACGCCGTACACCAGGTCCAGGCGGTCGCCCTCCAACGCGGCCAGCAGTTGCGGGATCTGCTCGGGCAGGTGCTGCAGGTCGTCGTCCATCGTCACCACGACGTCGAACGCGGCCTCCCTGATCCCGGCGACCAGGGCGTTGTGCTGGCCGTAGTTGCGCGACAGGTGGATCGCGCGGACGACGTCGAAGCGTGCCGCGAGGTCCGCGGCGGTCCGCCAGGTGTCGTCGGGGCTGCCGTCGACGACGAGGATCACCTCGTGCCGGACCGACACCTCACGCAGGACCGGCAGCAGCCTTGCCACCAGCGTGGGAAGCACCCGGGCGGAGCGGTAACACGGAATGACCACCGACACCGACATTGATCCCCCGATCATCTCTCGCCCGCAGCCGACCACATCGCCGCAGGTGGACGCCAGGACCGCTGCGGCTCGTGGCGGTGTCCTTGGCGCGGCGTTGCCGCGTGCCGGGTACGGGCCCGCCCGGCTTTTGCCGATCGTGAGGAGCCGTTTGCGCGAGCGGACGGGGCGGGAAGGGGGGCACGGACGGGAACGGACCAGGCGCGGGCGTCGGCGGCCGCGTGACCCGACCTCCGGCGGCGGCAACCGGGGGCCCATTGTTCGGCAAAGCCGCGGACGTCGGGGGGCCAGGTGGTCCGAGCGCCCATAGATTCGGGCCCGTCGATCGGCCATGTGTTCTCGCGGGAAGGCAAGTGAGCGATGAAAGCGCTCGTTCTGGCAGGTGGAAGGGGCACGAGGCTGCGCCCGCTGACCCACACCTCGGCCAAGCAGTTGGTCCCCGTCGCGAACAGGCCGGTGCTGTTCTACGGCCTGGAGGCCATCCGAGACGCCGGCATCACCGAGGTCGGCATGATCATCGGCGACACCGGCCGGGAGGTCCGCGAGGCCGTCGGGGACGGTTCGGCGTTCGGCCTGGAGATCACCTACATCCCCCAGGAGGCCCCGCTCGGGCTGGCCCACTGCGTGCTGATCGCCCGGGAGTTCCTGGGCGACGACCCTTTCGTCATGTACCTGGGCGACAACTTCCTGGTGGGCGGCATCCGTGACCTGGTGGACGCCTTCCGCGACGCCGGCCACGACGCCCAGCTCCTGCTCACCAAGGTGGCCGAGCCGCAGTTCTACGGCGTCGCCGAGCTCGGGCCCTCCGGGGAGATCCTGAGCCTTGAGGAGAAGCCCGCCCGCCCGCGCGGCGATCTGGCGATCGTGGGCGTCTACACCTTCTCCCCCGCGATCCACGAGGCGGTCCGGGCGATCCGGCCGTCGGCGCGCGGCGAGCTGGAGATCACCGACGCGGTGACCTGGCTGATCGCCAACGGCTTTCGCGTCCACTCGCACCTGGTCAGCGGCTACTGGCGCGACACCGGGCGGCTGCAGGACATGCTGGAGTGCAACCGCATCGTGCTGGAGGGCGTCGAGCCGCGCATCCGCGGCACCGTCGACGGGTCGTCGGAGGTGTCGGGCCGGGTGGTCATCGAGACCGGGGCCTCGGTGCGCGGGTCGGTGATCCGCGGGCCCGCGGTGATCGGCGCGGGGGCGCGCATCAGCGGGTCCTACATCGGCCCCTACACCTCGATCGGCGAGCGCTGCGTGCTGGAGGACGCCGAGGTGGAGTACGCCATCGTCTGCGAGGAGTCGACGGTTCGGGGCGTCTCCCGGCTGACCTACTCGCTGATCGGCCGCAACGTCGAGGTGGTGCGGGCGCAGGGCGTGCCGAACGCGCTGCAGCTGATGGTGGGCGACCACAGCAGGGTGCAGGTGCGGGCATGAGGCTGCTGGTCACCGGCGGGGCCGGTTTCATCGGGTCGAACTACGTGCGCTCGCTGCTGTCCGGAGCGTACGCCTCCTGCGCGGACGCGCGGGTCACGGTGCTGGACAAGCTGACCTACGCCGGCAACCCGGCCAACCTTCGGCCGGTCGCCGGCCACCCGGGGTACGCGTTCGTCCACGGGGACATCGCCGACGCCGGGCTGCTCGCCGAGGTGGTGCCCGGCCACGACGTGATCGTGAACTTCGCCGCCGAGACGCACGTCGACCGGTCGATCGCCGGCGCGGCGGACTTCGTGACGACCAACGTGCAGGGCACCCAGCGGCTGCTGGACGCGGCCCTGGCGGCCGGCGTGCGCACGGTGGTGCAGGTGTCGACCGACGAGGTGTACGGGTCGATCGCCGGCGGGTCGTGGGAGGAGTCGGCGCCGCTGCGGCCCAACTCGCCCTACTCGGCCGCCAAGGCGGGGGGCGACCTGCTCTGCCGGGCCTACCACCGGACCTACGGGCTGGACGTGCGGGTCACCCGCTGCTCCAACAACTACGGGCCGTACCAGCACCCCGAGAAGGTCATACCCCTGTTCGTCACCAACCTGATCGACGGGCTGCCCGTCCCCCTGTACGGCGACGGCGGCAACGTGCGCGAGTGGCTGCACGTGGACGACCACTGCCGCGCCGTGCAGCTCGTGCTCGACAAGGGCTGCGGCGGCGAGGTGTACAACATCGGCGGCGGGGTCGAGCTGACCAACCTCGCGCTGACCGAGCGGCTGCTGGCCGCGTTCGGGGCGGGCTGGGACATGGTCGTCCCGGTCGCCGACCGTCCTGGCCACGACCGGCGGTACTCGGTGGACAGCGGGAAGATCGGGGCGCTCGGGTTCGCACCGGAGGTCGACTTCGAGCGCGGGCTGGCCGAGGTCGTCCGCTGGTACCGCGATCACCGGGACTGGTGGCGGCCGTTGAAGACATCGGGTCAATAGGGTCACTAGGAGGAGCCATGGAGGCCACGGAGATTCGCCGCACGGTCGAGATCGAGGACCGCCACTGGTGGTTCCGCGAACGACGCGCCATCCTCGCGCGCGAGCTGCGCGAGCTGCGGCGGCTCGGCCCGCCCGGGCGGGCGCTGGACATCGGGGCGGCGGGGGGCGGCAACACCCGCGTCCTGGTCGACCACGGCTGGGACGCGCTGGTCGCGGACTTCTCGCAGACGGCCGTGGACCTGGCGCGCGAGCGCGGGTTGCAGGCCATCCACGCCGACGCGCGCAACCTTCCCCTGCCGGACGGTCACTTCGACCTGGTGCTGGCGTTCGACGTGCTGGAGCACATCGAGGAGGACGATCTGGCCGTCCGGGAGATCCTGCGCGTGCTGCGTCCGGGCGGCACCGCGCTGATCACGGTGCCGTGCGACATGGCGCTGTGGTCGGCGCACGACGTGGCCTCCGGGCACGTCCGCCGCTACACCCGCGACGGGCTGCGCTCGGTGCTCTCGCGGGAAGGCCTGGTCATCGAGCGGATGTGGAGCTGGAACGTCCTGCTGCGGCCGGTCGTGGCGCGCCGCAGGAAGCACACCTCGGGGTCCGACGTCGTGGAGACGCCTCCACTGGTCAACATGGCGCTGTCCGCCGTGATCGCGGCCGAGCGGTACCTGCCGGTCCGGTCGCTGCCCGGCGTCTCGCTGATCACCAGGGCGCGCCGCCCGGAGCGCTGACGGCCGAAGACCCGTGGAGACGACGGTGGCCCCGCTCGCGGACGCGAGCGGGGCCACTTCGGTGTACGGGCAGGTCAGGCGGGCGGCTCGGGACGGCGCGCCCCGGACGGCCCGGCCGCGCGCACCTCGGCGACGCGCGGCGCAGGGACGCCCGCCTCGGGACGGCGTGCCCCGGGTCGTCCGGTGACGCGTGGTGCGCCGCCCCCGCTCCCCTGGTCGTACAGCACGTCGACCCAGTAGTTGGCCGCCTGGTAGGTGAACTGCGGGAAGGCGTTGACAGGACTGTAGACGTACACGCCGTTCCCGCCGGAGGCGTCGGACGCCGGGGCCAGGAGCGGGAAGTTCGTGTACTGGCCGGTGAAGTACTGCAGTGTGTAGGAGAAGTGCCCCGCGGTGGTGTTGTACGAGGCGATGTACGTCGTGCCCGCGGTGACCGGCACCGGGGTGGCGAAGTACGCCTGCTGCCACCCCGACTCGGTCTCGTCGGTGAAGGTCACGCTGGCCAGGAGCTGGCCGCCCGTGGTCCACAGGCTGCCGACGTGCGTGCCGGTGTTCTGCGGGCCCTTGTAGAAGCGGATCCCCCTGATGGTCCCGTTGGCGGTGGCCTGGAACTTCACGCCGAGCACGACCGGGTCGGAGTCCGGGTGGGATATGACGCCGGGCGTCGCCGCGTTGTTCCACAGACTCTGCGACGCGGCGAACACCACGTCCACCCAGTAGTTGGCGGACTGGAAGGTGTTCTGCGGGAAGGTGTTCACCGCGTTGTAGGCGTACACGCCGTTGCCGCCTTCCGCGCCGTCGGCGAGCGCCGTGAGCGGCGGGTTGCTGTACTGCGTGGTGAAGTACTGAAGGTTGTACGGGAAGTGGCCGGAGGCCACGTAGGCGGAGGCGATGTAGGTCGTGCCGGCCTTCACCTGCACGGGCGTGGCGAAGTTCACCTGCTGCCAGCCCGAGGCCGTCTCGTTGGTGAAGGTCGCGCTGGCGAGCAGTTGGCCGTCGGTCGTCCACAGGCTGCCGATGTGCGTGCCGGTGTTCTGCACCCCCTTGTAGAACCGGATGCCCCTGATCTCGCCGGTCGTGGACGCCTGGAACTTGACGCCCGTGGTCACCGGGGTGGTGTTGGGATTGGCCGGGTTCGCCGGGGTGGTGGCGTTGGTCCACAGGCTGTCCATCGGGGTGAACACCACGTCCACCCAGTAGTTGCTCGCCTGGTAGGTGCTGGTCGGGAACCCGCTGGTGGCCCCGTACCGGTAGACGCCGTTGCCGCCGTCCACGTTGTTGGCCAGCGCTGTGAGCGGGCCGTTCACCACGTCGGCGGTGAAGTAGGCGAGGTTGTAGGAGTACCTGCCGTTCGGCGCGAAGTAGGAGGCGACGTAGGTGGTGTTGATGTCGACCGGGACGGGCACCGAGAAGTTCACCTGCTGCCAGCCCGAGTCCGTCTCGTTGGTGAACGTCGCGGTGGCCAGGAGTTGCCCCGACGAGGTCCACAGGCTGCCGGTGTGCGTGCCGGTGTTCAGCGACCCCTTGTAGAACCGGATGCCGTTGATGTAGCCCGCGGCCGTGGCCCGGAACTTCACGCCGAGCTCGACGGACTTGGTGTCGGTGCTGCTCTGGGTCGCCGGCACGGTCGTCGTCGGCCAGATGGTGCAGGGGCACTGCGTGGTCACCGTGACGGTGACGGTCGTGGGCAGGACCTGCAGGTTGCCGATGTCGTCGACCGCCCGCACCCTGATGGTGACGCTCTGCTGCGAACCGCTCGGCAGCCAGCTGAACTGCCAGTCGGTGCGGCCGGTCGCCTGGAACCATCGCACGCCGTCGAAGGAGATCTCGACGCCGGCCACGACGCCGCCCCCGGTGTCGGCCGCGGTCCCCTGCACCGTGACCGGGATGCCGCTCTCCACCGACGCGCCCGTGGAAGGGCTGTCGATCGTCGAGGTGGGCGGGGCGGTGTCGGTGGACGGGGTGGCCGGGACCAGGCCCGGTTGCAGGCTGGCCGGCTGGCAGTTCATGTCGGCGAACAGGTTGACGGTCGCCTGCTGCATCGTGATGTCGGTCGGCGTGCCCGGCTTGGAGTGGGTGGCGTCCAGCCCCCACGACCACTGGATGGTCCCCGCGCCGAAGACCAGCGCGCCGCTCGCCGCCCTGTACAGCGACAGGTTGTGCGTGGCGACGCCCGCCCCGAAGTTGCTGCCGAAGTCGAGCAGGTACTTGTTCGGGGTGGCGATGGTCGTGCGCGAGTACTTCACCGGGCCCGGCGGCTCGAACCCGTTGTCGGGCACCACGTCCCACTCGGACCCGAGCGTCCCGGCCGGGAAGGTCACCACCTGGCCGGGCTGCAGGTTCGCGACCGCGGTGTTGCGCCAGATGCGCATCGAGGAGAAGTCCGCCGGCACGGTGATGGCGTCGTTCACCACGCCGTTGACCATGAACAGCGTGCCGGTCAGCCCGTTCTCCGGGCGGCCGCCGTTGGACGGCGGCGAGAAGCGCGGGTCGCGCCATGACCCTGTCCACTGCGGGCTCGGGTCGATCTTCTGGTTGGCGTGGGTCTCCTTGTAGCAGACCAGCGTGCGGAACGGCGTGGCGCCGCCGTCGATGCTGGGTTCCCACCGGGTCTTCCAGAAGACCTCGTTGCCGGAGAAGAAGGTGAGATTGACCCCGCTGTCGCGGGCGTTCTCCACGTTCGTCCGCATGTCTTCCGACCAGTACTCGTCGTGGCCGACCGACAGGAAGACCTTGTGCTCCAGCAGTTCGGCGCCGCGGGCCGCGGTGTCGACGCTGGAGAAGTAGCTGACGTCGTAGGCGTTGGCCTCCAGCCACCGCACCATCGGGTACTCGGCGAGGGAGAACCATGTCTCGTTGCCGCCCAGGCAGCACGAGCAGCAGGCGGTGGTGAAGGGGCGGTTGTAGCTCACCTTGTACGCCCGGCCGGCGGGGCTGCCGGTGTAGAGGCTGTTGCCGCCGTAGGCGTTGTAGGCCTGCCAGGCGGTGTCGGAGGTCTTGAACAGCAGCTCCGAGTGCCGTCCGTCGTCGCGGACCACGAAGGTGATGTGGCTGGCGCCGGGCGTGCCGTCGGTGCGCACCAGCTTGGCGAAGTACACCCCCGAGACGGCGCTCGCCGGGACGTTCCAGGAGGCGGACACCGCCCAGTTGCCGCAGTCGACCAGGCCGACGGACGGGTCGGTCAGGCAGGCGGGCTGCGTCTGCGGCAGCGTCGCGGTCGGGTTGACCGTCGTGATCAGCCGGGCCCCCAGACCGCCGTAGTAGCCGTAGCGGTAGATGTCCAGCCGGTAGGACGTCGCCGCGGTGTCGATCTTGAACAGGGCCGTCTCGCCGACGTTGACGCTCATCTGGGTGGCGTAGCCCTGGATGTTGCTGTCACCGGCGCCGGGGATGGCCCATTCGCTGGGCGGGCTGCCGGGCAGGCTGTTCTCGATGCAGATGATCGAGGTGGGCGGGCAGGCGGCGCGGCGGGCCTTCGCCTTCAGCGCCTCGCGCCGCTGCCGCTTCTCCCATGCCTTCTGGACGGCGCGCCACCCGGTGTCGCCCGCTCTGGGTCCGCGCGCCGCGCGCAGCCGCGCCGCCGCCTCCTCCAGCCCGGTGCCGTCCTGCTCCGCCGCCCCGGGCTCCGCTCGCGTGCCGTTGGAGGCCGGTGCGGGGCCGTCCTGACCGGGAACGGCCCGCCCCTGGGCGGTGTCACCGGGAGTCCGCCGGCCCGGCACGCCGGCGTCCGGGGCGGCCGTGTCCGGAACGGCCGCGCCCTGAGGCGCCGTACCAGGAAGCGCCGTACCCGAAGGCGCCGTACCAGGAGGCGCCGTGACCGGAGGGGCCGCCTGGTCCGCCGGGGGCGGATCGTGGGAACTCCCGGAGCCGCCCTCGGGCGGGCCGCCTTCGGGCGGGTCACCCGAAGGCGGATCGCCGGGGTCGCCGGCGCCCGGCTTCGCCGCCCCCTCGCCCGGGGCCGGGGCGGGCGTTCCCCGCTCGTCGCGCGCGGCGGGTCCGGTAGCGGTGATGGGCTGGACGGAGGCGGTCGGGAACTCCGCCGCCCGGCGGAAGGCGCCGGACGGCGATCCCGCCGCCGACGCCAGGCCGCAGGGACCCGCGGTCGTCAGCACGACCGCCACACAGGTGCCCAAGGTGATCCGGCGCGTCCAGGTCCACCACGACGGCCCGGCCACCCGGCCGCCCGTGACGAGTACGTCGGAGTCCAGCGAACGGCCGTGAAAAGGCCACGTCATGCTCATGCGCGCAAGCGTTACAACACGCGCGCCCGGCCGTACCTCCGGACGCACCCGCCCAGCCCTATCCTTGCCGCCCTTTGCCCAGGCCGGGAGCCTGCGACCCTCCGCGCGGGCCTGGTGACGGCATCGGGAGAGACACGCCCGGGCCATGAACGCGCCCGGATGGTCACTCTCCGTAATATGACCCTGGTAGTCGCACGACCCGGCCGGCTCCGGCCATCCTCCATGTCTCGCTGGATTGGCAGTCTGATGACGCTTCCCAACTACGTGTCCGACGGCGCGGGCGCCGGGATCTCCTGGTGCCACGCGCTGCGCTGCCCCCGGTGCCGGGGCCGGCTCCGCGACGAGGAAGGGCTGCGCTGCGACGCCTGCGCGGTCACCTACCCCGTCGAGAACGGGATTCCGCGCTTCGTCCCCCCTGACACCTACGCGGAGGGCTTCGGATACCAGTGGAACCGCCACAGGCTCACCCAGCTCGACTCCCACTCCGGTCTGCCGATCACCCGCGACCGGCTGCTGCGCGCGACCGGCTGGTCCTCGGAGGACCTGCACGGCCGGACGCTGCTCGAGTGCGGCAGCGGCGCCGGGCGCTTCACCGAGGTGCTGTGCCAGACCGGCGCCCAGGTGACCTCCTTCGACATCTCCAGTGCCGTCCAGGCCAACGCCGCCTCCAACGGCCGCTTCCCCAACCTGCGGCTGGTGCAGGCCAGCGTGTACGAGGCGCCGTTCCCGGAGGAGTCCTTCGACTACCTGTTCTGCTTCGGGGTCATCCAGCACACGCCCGACGTCGAGCGCACCTTCAAGACGCTGTTCCGGTACCTGCGCCCCGGGGGCCGTTTCTGCGTCGACGTCTACGCGGCGATGGTCGCCTATCCTCACCCGCGCCAGTTGCTGCGCCCGGTCACCAAGCGCATCCCGCCCGCCCGCCTGTACTCCCTGGTGGACCAGGTCGTGCCGCGCCTGCTGCCGCTGTCGACGGCGCTGAGCGCGGTGCCGAAGGCCGGCCCGTACCTGGCGCGCCTGGTCCCGGTGGCCAACCACCGCCACCTCGGCCTGACCGACCCCGAGATGATCCGCAACTGGTCGGTGCTGGACACCTTCGACTGGCTCGCGCCGCGCTACGAGCGGCCACAGCCGCGCCGCCGCCTCGCGCGGTGGGCGCGGGAGCTCGGCCTGCGGGAGTTCTCGATCCGGCGCGACCGGGGACTGTACGTGATCGGCGGCGTCAAGTAGATGTGCGGCATCGCCGGCACGGCGTCCCTGTCCCGCCCCGACCCGGCGCTGGTGCGCCGCATGTGCGACGTGATCTCCCACCGGGGCCCCGACGGCGAGGGCTTCCACGACGACGAGCACGCGTCGCTGGGCATGCGCAGGCTGGCGATCATCGACGTCGCGCACGGCGACCAGCCGGTCTACAACGAGAACGGCCGGGTCGCCGCGGTGTTCAACGGCGAGATCTACAACTTCGCCGAGTTGCGCGAGGAGCTCGCGCGCCAGGGGCACCGGCTGCGCGGCGCCGGGGACTCCGAGTGCCTGGTGCACCTTTATGAGCAGTACGGGGACGAGATGGTGCACCGGCTGCGCGGCATGTTCGCCTTCGCGGTGTGGGACCGCGACCGGCGGCGGCTGCTGCTGGCCCGCGACCGCGCCGGCAAGAAGCCGCTGTACTGGTGGGCGGACGCCGGCGCGATCAGGTTCGCCTCCGAGCTGAAGTCCCTGGCCCAGGACCCGGCGCTGCGCCGGGAGATCGACCCGGTCGCGCTGCACCACTACCTGAGCTACCAGTATGTCCCGGCGCCGTGGTCGATCTTCCAGGGCGTGCACAAGCTGCCGCCCGCGCACCTTCTGGTGTGGGAGGACGGCCGGGCGAGCGTGCGCCGCTACTGGCGGCCCGACCGCACGCCCGGGCCACCGGTGGACGAGCGCGAGGCGGAGGAGCGGCTGCGCGAACTGCTGCTGGAGGCGACCCGGCTGCGCATGGTGAGCGAGCGCCCCATCGGGGCGTTCCTGTCCGGCGGCGTCGACTCCTCGGCGGTGGTGGCCGCGATGGCCATGCAGAGCGCCGAGCCGGTCAAGACCTTCTGCGTCGGCTTCGAGGACGACCGCTACGACGAGCGGCACAAGGCCCGCATGGTCGCCGAGCGTTATGCCACCGACCACCACGAGCTGGTCGTGACGCCCGACCTGCTGGAGGTGCTGCCCCGGCTCGCCTGGCATTTCGACGAGCCGTTCGCCGACTCCTCGGCCATCCCGAGCTTCTACGTCGCCCAGATGAGCCGGCGGCACGTCACCGTCGCGCTCAACGGCGACGGCGGGGACGAGTGCTTCGGCGGGTACCGGCGCCACGCGCTGATGGCCCGGGCGGGGCGCATGCCGTCGCTGCCGCGCGCGTTCGCCGGCCCGTGCGGGCGGGCCGGGGCGCTGGTGGCCGAGCGCAGCGAGTTCGGCGGGCTCCCCCGGCGGCTGGGCCGGCTCATGCAGTTCGCCGCGGCGCCCCCCGCCGAGCGGTATCCGCGGCTGATGTCGTGCTTCACCCCCGAGCAGAAGTGGCAAATCTACGGCGACGTGCTGCGCGAGCGGCTCGCGGGCGTGGACAGCCACGCGCTGCTGCGGGACGCCTTCGACTCCTCGGCGGCGGGTTCCGACCTCGGCCGGGTGCTCGACGTGGACACCCTCACCTACCTGCCGGACGACCTGCTGGTGAAGGTGGACATCACGACGATGGCCAACTCGCTGGAGGCCCGTTCGCCGTTCCTGGACCACCACCTGATGGAGTGGGCGGCCCGGCTGCCCGACTCGTGCAAGGTGCGGGGCGGCCACACCAAGGTGCTGCTCAAACGGGCCGTGGCGCCGTGGCTGCCCCCGGGGCTGGCGCACCTGCCCAAGCAGGGGTTCGGCGTGCCGCTGGCCGCCTGGCTGCGGGGCGAGCTGCGCGAGCTGGCCTTCGACGTGCTCACCGACCACACCGCCCGGGTGCGGGGCCTGTTCCGGCCGGCGGCCGTGCGCGAGCTGCTGCAGCGGCACATGGACGGCGGCGACCACGGGCCCCGGCTGTGGACGCTGCTGCAGTTCGAGCTGTGGCACCGCGCCCACGGCGTGCCGGGCGGCGCCGCCGTCGAGGCGAACGCCTGCCCGGCGTCCCGTTTGGCGCACATAAAGGAGTGACAAGGACATCGCACGGCGTGGGCGTCCACGCCCTGCGATCGATCTTCGTCTCGCCAAGCTTGCACGCATGACCCACACTCCGTCCGTCGAGGACCGCCCCGCGGGCCCGCTGGAGGCCGTCCCCGCCGTCGAGGCGGACCGCGCGCCCCGGTGGCGGCCGCACCGGTCGCCGTGGCTGCCGGGACTGACCGTGACGGCCCTCACCGCGGCGACGCTGAGCCACTACGGGGTGTCCGCCGCGGACATGGCGCGGTTCGCCGCCTACGTCGCCGCGGGCCTCGCGCTTCCCGGAACGCTGCTGGTGCGGGCCCTGTACGCCGGGGCGCGCACCCGCGCCGAGGAGGTCGCCCTCGGGCTGGCGATCGGCTACGCCGTCGAGGTCCTGTGCTACATGGCCGCCCGCACCGCCGGGGCGCCGCTGCTGGTGCTCGCCTGGCCGGTCACCGTCGTGGCGGCCTTCCTCGCCGTCCCCCGGCTGCGCCGGCACTGGCGGTCGCCGGCGGGGCTGGAACGGACGCCGCTGTGGGCGTCGTGGTCGCTGGCGCTGCTGATGGCGTTCCTGGTCGCCTGGGGCGCGGCCGGCTTCTTCCGCACCCACGCCCTCACCTGGCCGGGGCTCGGCGTCGCCTCCGTCGACATGCCGTTCCACCTGGCGCTGGTCGGCGAGCTTCGGCACCACATGCCGCCCACGGTGCCCATGGTCGCCGGCGAGCCGCTGCTCTACCACTGGTTCGTGTACGCGCACTACGCCGCCGCGAGCTGGGTCACCGGCGTGGAGCCGCTGGTGCTGCTGTTCCGCCTGGGCGCGCTGCCCATGCTGGCGGTGCTGCTCGTGCTGATCTGCATGACCGGGCGCCGCGTCACGGGCTCGTGGGCCGGGGGGCCGCTCGCCGCGGCGGGCACGCTGTTCGTCGCGGTGCCGAGCCTGTACCTGGGGACCAACGGGTCGTTCACCTGGGGCGGCGTCACCGACCTGGCCTGGGCCAGCCCCACCCAGACCTTCGGCGCCATGCTGTTCGCCCCGCTCGTCGTCATCCTGGCCGATCTGCTGGAGGGGCGGCGGAGCGCGGGCGGGTGGGTCCTGGCGTGCGTGCTGCTGGTGGCCGTCATGGGCGGCAAGGCCTCCTACCTGCCTCTGCTCGGCGCGGGCCTGGTGACCGTGGCCGCGGCGGGTGTGATCAGGCGCCGCCGCCCGCCCTGGCCGGCGCTCGCGGCGCTCGGCGTGACCGGCGCCCTGTGCCTGTACGCCCAGACCATGCTGTTCGGCGGCGCGCGCCAGGGCCTGATCGTCTCTCCGCTGTTCACGATGCGCACGACGCTCGCCGAGCTGACCGGGACGGGTGAGGTGACCGGGCCCGCAGCGCCCGAGCTGCCCTCGGCCGGGGCGGCGGCCGGCATCGCCCTGGTCTACCTGCTGGGCTGGCTGGTCGTGTGGGGCGGGACGCTCGGCCTGCTCAGCCGGGCCGGGGCCCTGGCCCGGCCGGGCGTGGTGCTCATGCTCGGCATGGGCGCCGCGGGGCTCGGCACGATGACCCTGTTCGGGCACCCGTGCCGCAGCCAGCTGTTCTTCCTGTGGGGCGCCTACCCGTACATGGTGATCGTCACGGTGCACGGCATCCTGCTGCTGCTGCGCCGCTCGGGGGTCTCGCTGCGGGCGACGCTGCTGGCCGCCGCGACGGGCACCGCCGCCGTGTACGCGATCGCCCTGTCGTGCGGGGTGCGCGTGCCCCTGCCCGAGGGGCGGCCGGTCGCGTCGCTGTACCTGCCCTACGTCGCGCTGGCGGCCCTCGCCGTGGTCGCGGGCGTGGTGCTCACCGTCCGCGCCGGAGCGCTGCGCGCCTGGGCGCTGGTGACCGTGATGCTCGCGGCCATCGGCCTGCCGGCGGACCTGCACGCGCGGGTGCTGGCGTCCGCGGGCCGGCTCGCCGGAGGCGCGGACGTCGCCACGGCCGCACCGGCCCCCGCGGCGGTCCCCGATGGGATCCTCCCCGCCGCGCGCTGGCTGCGCGCCCACTCCGGACCGGACGACGTGGTGGCCACCAACGCCCACTGCCAGTGGGGGAAGGAGAGCCCGTGCGCCTCCTACCACTTCTGGGTGGCCGCGCTGAGCGAGCGGCGAGTGCTGGTCGAAGGGTGGGCCTACACCGCGGCGAACCTGCGCCGCTGGGACGGGCGCGTCCCGCTGGAGTACCTGCCCTTCTGGGACGCGCGGCTGATCCGGCTGAACGACGCGGCGTTCACCGCCCCCTCGCGGGAGATCCTGCGGGAGATGCGCGACCGCCACGGCGTCCGCTGGCTGTTCGCGGACGAGCACCTGGCGGGCGACGGCCTCGGCATCGGCGGGTTCGCGCGGCCGGTGTACCGCTCGGGCGACTACGCGGTCTACGACCTGGCCGCGCTCGCCGCCCGGGCGCTCTGAGCGCCTTCGGAGGAGACGAGGCCCGTGCCGTCCCCGGCGCGGGCACAGGGGACCCACGCACACCTACGGGAGAGGTCACATGCGCATCGTCCACGTCGGATACCGGCTGCCGCCCGAGCCGGGGGGCCTGGAGCGTCACATCGAGCGGCTGGCCCGCGAACAGCTCGCCCGCGGGCACCGGGTGGTGGTCGCCCACCGGCGCGGCCGGGCGCCGGAAGGCACGCAAACCCTCACGCTGCGCCGGACGCGGCGCAGCCGCCTGCTCGCCCGCAGGTCGGACGTGCTGGCCTTCGGGCTCGAATGCGCCCGCGCGCTGCGCGACGCGGGCGAGGTGGACGTCGTGCACGTGCACGGCGACCACCGGGAGACGCTGGCGCTCGGCCCGGCGGCGCGCCGCCTCGGCGTTCCGCTGGTGGTGACCGTGCACGGGGCCATGACCATGCGCCACCTGCCGATCATGCCGTTCGCCTTCCGCCACGTCGACGACTTCATCGCCATCGGCGCGCGGCCGGCGCAGGACCTGCGCGGGGCCGGCATCCCCGCGTCGCGGATCGCCACGATGTCCAGCGGGCTGGACCTGCGCCACATCGCCCGCCACCACGGGGAGCCGGTCGAACCTGGGTTGATCGTGAGCGTCGGCTCGCTGGAGAAGGTCAAGAACCACGCGGCGACCATCGAGGCCTTCCACGCGCTGCGCGCCCTCCACCCCGGCGCGCGGCTGGTCATCGCCGGGGAGGGCAGTGAGCGGGCCGCCCTCCAACGGCTCGCCGGAACCGGGCGCGGAGTCCACCTGGCCGGGCACCTGCCGGAGAGCGAGGTGTACGCGCTGGTGGCGAGGGCGCAGGCGTTCGTGCTGGCCTCGCGCCGGCTCCCGACCATCGGCGAGGGCATCCCCACCGCCGCGCTGGAGGCCCTCGCGCTCGGCACCCCCGTCATCCTGTCCTCGGAGACCTCGCTGGAGCCCATCGTCGAGGCCGGCGCCTACCGGACGTTCCTCAGCGGTTCGGTCCCCGACCTGGTGAGACGGCTGCGCGAGGTGCTGGAGGGCGACCGCGCCCTCCCCGAGATCATCGAACGCGGGCTGCGGGCGGCCGCGACGCTGGACTGGTCGTCGGTGGCCGCCCGCGTCGAGGAGCGGTACACCGCCCTGCTCCCCGGCGGCCCCCTGCTGCCGGCGACCGCCTCATGACCGCGCGGCCCCGGCGGCCCCGGCGGCCCCGCGCGGACGGGATGCGCGCACGGTCATGGTGAGCGTGCGTGAACGGGTCGCGGGCCGCGCCCCCGCCGGCGGGCGGCACCTGCGGACCTTCTCCACGCTGGCCGCCGCCGGGCTGGCCGAGGCCGTCCTGTCCTCGCTCAGCCTGGTGGCGCTGGTGCGGGTGACCGGCGCCGAGACCTCCGGCGGCGTCATCTTCGCCCAGTCGGTGGCCGGTCTGTGCTTCCTGTTCCTCGATCCGCGCCTGGACAACACCGTCCAGCGCTACGTGCCCATCGAGCAGCGGCGCGACGGGCGGGGGTTCGCGCTGTACCGGCGGCTGGTCCGCTGGGACGTCGGGATCCGCGCCCTCGCGGCCGCCCTGTGCTGCGCGGGCGTGGCGGCGGCCTGGCTGCTCGGCCTGGCCGGGGACGACCTGGCCCGCATGCTGGCGCTGGCCCTCATCGGCCGGGCGGCGCTGGCGGCCAACGGCGCGGTGCGCGCGTCGTTCGCCCTGTCCGACCGGCTGCACGAGCTGGGGCTTCTGCGCCTCGGGTGCGCGGTCGTCTCCTTCGCTCTGCCGGTCGGCGGACTGCTGGCCGCGGGACCGCTGGCCTACCTGGCCGGGCAGGCGGTGGCCGCGATGCTGGCCGGGCTGGTGGTCGGCGCGCTCGGCACCCGGGCGCTGCTGGCGAGGCTCGGTCCGTCGCGGGCGGGGGCGCCGCTGCCGGACGGCCTGGTGTCCTTCACCGCCAAGGCCACCGGCGGGACGGCGCTGGCGGAGGTCGCCGAGTCCGGCGTCCTCACCGTGGCCGGGCTGCTCGGCGGGTCGGCGCTGGTGACGATCCTGAAGATCGCCTCGGCGCCGGGGCGGCTGTACGCGACGCTGGTCATGCCGGTCGCCTCGATGCTGTACCCCCGGCTCGCCCGCGCCGCCGCGGCGGGGCGGGAGCGGACGCACGCCCGCCGGGACATCGCGCGCGCCAGCGTCCCGCTCGCCGCCGCCGGCCTGACGGCGATCGCCGTCGCGCTCCCGCTGCTGGACGACGTGCTGCGCCTGGTCTACGGGCGGCAGTACGCGGCCATCGGCCCGGTCGCCGCCGTGCTCGTGGCCGCGGCGTGCGTCAAGGGGCTGGTGTGCTGGTCGAACGTCCTGCCGCTTGCTCTGGGGCGTCCCGGCTGGCGGCTGGCCTACCTCGCCGGCGAGGGCGCCGCGCTGCTCGCCGTCCTGCTGCTCGCCCGGTGGCTCTCCCCCGCCCCGCTCGGCACCGCGCTGTGCTTCGCATGGGGCACGCTCGCCGCCGCCGTCGCCGGGGCGGCCGTGTGGGCGGCGCTGCTACGCCGCATCTGCGCCGAGGCGGGCTAGCTAAGCTAGTGCGCTGTCCATGAATGTTCACCGGCTCGGGCGCCGTGGCAGGCGCCGGCATCGCCGTACCACGACCCGCCGACCCGGCGCCGATCACTGCAGCCCGTGGCCGGGGGTGGAGAGCCGTGCCCGGTGAACGTATGTGGTCACCGCACTAGCCGCGCCGGGTGGCCGGGGTGAGGCTCTGGTAGAGGTCTTCGAACCACTCGGCGGTGCCCGCCATGTCGACGCTGTGCGCGCTCGCCGACGCGCCGTCGCGCAGGCGGCGGTGCACCACCGGATCCATGGCCCGCAGCAGCCCGCGCGCCAGGTCGCGGGCAGATCCAGGCCTGGTCAAGATGCCGTTCCGCCCGGTGTGGACCAGTTCGGCGATGCCGCCCACCTCGGTGGAGACCACCGGGACCCCGGCCGCGAGCGCCTCCATGACCACGACGGGCAGCGCCTCGTGGGCGGAGCTGAGCACCACCAGGTCGGCGGCGGCGGCCAGCCTCCTGGCCCCCGGCACCCGGCCGAGGATGCGCACGCCGCCCGCCACCCCGTGCCGTTCGACGGCGCGGGCGACCTGGTCGCGCAAAGGGCCCTCGCCGGCCAGCAGGAACAGCGCGTCCGGCCGGGCCCGCAGCACCTCGGCGGCGGCGCGGACCAGCAGGGCGTGGTCCTTCTCCGGGCGGAAGTTGGCGACGCAGGCGATGAGGAACGCCCCCGGCGGCACGGCGAACTCCCGGCGGGTGTCCTCCCGCCGCGCCGCCCAGTGCCGCAGCTCCTCCACGTCCACCCCGTGCAGGCGGGTCAGCACGCGCCTGGCGCCCCGCGTGGACGGCGAGCGCGCCACCTGCGAGGAGACCGCGACCGTCCCGTCGTCCAGCCACCGGGTCAGGCGGTCCAGCGCGGTGCTGACCCCCGAGGTGACGCGCTCGGCGAACACCGTGCCGGTCCGGCGGCTGTAGTGCACAGTGGACACCAGGATCGGCCGGCGGCGGCTGAGCCGGACGAACGGCCGCAGGACGACGGCGGGCATCGGCGAGTGGACGTTCAGCACGTCGGGGGCCAGGCGGCGCACCGTGGTGACCAGGCGCGCCGCGGCCAGCGGGCGGGGGCCGTTCCCGAGGTTCACCACCGTCACGCCGGCGTCGCGCAGCCGGTCGATCAGCTCGGCGGTCGAGGCGCGCAGGCACACCACCGTGTAGGCGGTGCCGCCGCCCGCCGCGCTGCGGAGCCGTTCGACCAGCAGCGTCTCGACGCCGCCCACGTCCAGCGTCTTGACCACCTCGCACACGCGCAGGGCGCCCCGGGCGGGCCGCCCGCTCATCGCGGCGTCCCTTCGGGCAGCGGCCGGCGGGCGCCCGGGGACGGCCGCGTCCGCGCGGCCCTGCGCGCGTCCCGCACGTGCCGGGACCAGGCGACCGCGGCCAGCAGGCTGGTGACCATGACGATCGGGATGCGCTGGCGGAAGATCAGGCCGACGTTGGCCATCGTGGTCGCGTACACGATCGTGCCGGGCACGATGAACAGCAGCAGGAAGCAGGCGGTCGCCCGGTCCTCGCGCCACAGCCACACGGCCCCGCGCACCGCCCAGAACAGCAGGAAGTACCACACGAGCACCTCGATCTTGCCGAGCTGCAGGGTGAGGCTGCCCTCGGTCCAGGGGAAGGGCGACAGCAGCGTGTACATCAGCTTGGGCCCGAGCCGGTTCCACGGGTTGCCGCCGTCGTCGAACATCACGCCCGAGCCGCCGCCGGCGTTGCCGCGGCGCACCAGCTCCGACTGCCCGTAGTCGAGCTGCGACTGCATCGCCTCGACCGGCGGGCTCTCGGTGAGGTCGGCGAACGGCAGCACCATCAGCAGCGCGGCGAGGATGAGCAGGGTGCGCACCGACAGCACCCTGCGCAGGCCCGCGAAGCCCAGGGCGACCGGCATCGCGCACATGAACACCATGTACGGGCGCACGTACCACAGGGCCCACAGCGCCACGGCCAGCAGCGCCACCTTGCGCATGTCGAACCGCCGCAGGTTCGAGGCGCCAAGGCCCAGGCAGGCGACCACGAGGAAGGCGTTGAAGCCGTCCTTGAACATGTCGGAGGTGTGCAGGACGAACGCCGGCATGAAGGCGGTCAGCAGCATGAGCCGGAAGGCGGCGCGGCGGTCGGCGCCCACCAGCAGGGCGAAGCGGTACATGACCAGGCACAGGGCGCAGGCCAGGAACGCGACCAGCGCCGTGCAGGCCAGCGGGGCCGGGCCGCCGCACACGTACAGCACCAGGGCGAAGGCGTTGCACGGGATGGCCGCCGCGTACAGGGACGGGATGTCCTCGGAGGTGACGAACTGGAAGCCCTCGCGCTTCCAGAACGCCACCACCTCCAGCGCCCTGGACTCGTAGGTGATGTTGTCACCGCCGTAGGGGATGACGTGGTTCTGCATCACCAGGATCTGCACCGCCAGCCGGACGGCGAAGGCCGCGAGCAGCACCGGCAGCACCCGCCGGACCGCCTCGGGCTCGACGGTCGTGTGGATCGTCCCGACGAGCAGGAACGCCGCGGCGGCGACGATGAGATATTCCATGGAAGGGCACCCTCAGTTCGAGATCACCCCGCGGCCGTCCGGTCGCCCGCGACGGGCCGCCGGGCACGGACTCCGCGAGGCGACGCTAGCCGCCGCGAATACGGGGCGCCGCTTTCCGCGAACGCCGGCGGTCCGACCATTACCTTGGTTTGCGGACTCTTTTCGCTCACCTGCGTGAAAGGGAATCGGGACCGCGCGAGTTTCGGCGGCGACCCATGGGGTTTCCGGCGCCGCGCCCCGCTTTCACGGTGATTCAGCGCATTTCCCGCGCCGGCCCGAACAGCCACCGCACCGCTCTCACCAGCCACGATGTCCCGGAGGAGCAGCATTCACCGCCACGCGCCACGCGCGTCAGGCGCCGGGAATGCCGATCGATCATGCGCAGGTAGGGATAGGGAAAACATTTCGCCACCACCATGACGGTGTCGGCGAACAGAGCAAACGGCCAGCTAGCTTCTCGGAGGTGACCAGTCGGATACGTGTCATGGAGATAATCGCCCGGATGAACGTGGGCGGCCCGGCCACCCAGGTGTCGGGGCTGTGCAAGCTGCTGGACGCCGAGGAGTTCGACCACCGCCTGTACACCGGCCACGTCGACGACGGCGAGGGCGACCGCCTGGTCTTCGGCGACGCCGGCCTCGCCGTGCACCGCGTGCCCGGCCTCGGCAGGTCGGTCAACCCGGCCGGCGACCTGCGCGCCCTGTACCGGCTGGCCGGCACGATGCGGACCTTCCGCCCGCACATCGTCCACACCCGCACCGCCAAGGCCGGCGCGCTCGGACGGCTCGCGGTCTCGCTGTCGGGGGTCGGCGCCGCGCGGGTGCACGTCTTCCACGGCCACCTGCTCGAGGGCTACTTCTCGCCGCCGAAGCGGGCCGTCTACGTCAACGCCGAGCGCTTCCTCGCCACCCTGTCGGACCGGCTGGTGACCGTCGGGGCGCGCGTCCGCGACGACCTGCTGCGCAACCGCATCGGCCGCCCGGAGCAGTACGTGGTGATCCCGCCCGGCGTGCGCCTCGGCCCGGTGCCCGACCGCGCCGCGGCGCGCACGGCGCTCGGGCTGCCGCCCGGCGCGCCCGTCGTCGCCTACGTCGGCCGGCTGACCAGGATCAAGCGTCCCGACCGGCTCCTCGAGGTCGCCCGCGAGGTGCTCGCCCGCGTGCCCGGCTGCCGGTTCCTCGTCTGCGGAGGCGGCGAGCTGCGCGAGCAGGTGGAACGCGACGCCCGCTCCCTGCCCGGCCCGGTGGACCTGCTGGGCTGGCGCCGCGACGTGGAGACGGTGTACGCCGCCGCCGACGTGGTGCTGCTGACCTCCGACAGCGAGGGCACCCCGCTGAGCCTGATCGAGGCGGGCATGACCGGCACGCCCGTCGTCGCGACGCGGGTCGGCAGCGTCGCCGAGGTCGTCCGCGACGGGCGCACCGGCCTGCTCGCCGCCCCGGACGCCGGGGAGCTGGCGGCGCACACCGTGCGGCTGCTGTCGGACCAGGAGCTGGCCCGCCGCATGGGCCGGGCGGCCCAGGCGTGGACGACCTCCGCGTTCGCCGTGGAGCGGCTGGTCGCCGACACCGAGACCCTGTACCGATCGCTGCACGGCGCGTCCGACCACCGCCGCTCGACCCCGGAGACGAGCACCCCATGAGAATCCTTGTGACCGGAGGCGCCGGCTTCGTCGGCGCCAATCTGTGCCGCGCGCTCACCGCCCTGCCCGAGGTGCGGCGCGTGACGGTGCTGGACGACCTGAGCACCGGCCGCCTGAGCAACCTCGCGGGCCTGGACGTCGACTTCGTCCAGGGCAGCATCCTGGACGCCGGCCTGCTGGCCCCGCTGGCGGGCGAGGCCACGACCGTGGTCCACCTGGCCGCGCGGCCCTCGGTGCCGCGCTCCCTGGAGGACCCGCTGGCCTCGCACAACGTCAACGCCACCGGGACGCTGCAGGTGCTGGAGGCGTGCCGCGCGGCCAGGCCGCACGTGATCGTCGCCTCGTCCTCCTCGGTCTACGGCGACTGCCTGGAACCGCGCAAGCACGAGGACCTGCCGGCCCGCCCGCTCAGCCCGTACGGCGCGAGCAAGCTGGCCACCGAGGCGTACGCGCTGGCCTACGGGCGCAGCTTCGGCCTGCCGGTGCTGCCGTTCCGCTTCTTCAACGTGTACGGCCCGCTGCAGGCGGCCGACCACGCCTACGCGGCGGTCATCCCCACGTTCGTGTCGGCCGCCCTGGACGGCAGGGCGGTGCCCGTGCACGGCGACGGCCGCCAGGCGCGGGACTTCACCTACGTGGGGTCGGTGACCGACGTCATCGTGCAGGCGACCCAGCGCCGCGTCACCAGCGCGACGCCGGTGAACCTCGCCTTCGGCACCCGGGTGTCGCTGCTGGAGCTGCGCGACATCCTGTCCGCGGTGCTCGGCGAGCCCGTCGAGACGGCCTTCCTCCCGGCGAGGACGGGCGACATCCGCGAGTCACAGGCCTCTCCCCGCCTGCTTCGCGACCTGTTCCCGGGCGTGCGTCCCATGTCGCTGGCCGACGGGCTCCGCATGACCGTGAGCTGGTTCGAACAAGCCATGAGATCCCAATCTGCGTCTCACATGTAATGGGAGAAGTCGGTGAGCACCCTGTCAAGGAACACCTACTTGATCACCGGAGGGAGCGGCTTCGTCGGCTCGCATCTGGCCGACGCGCTGCTCGCCCGCGGCGACCGTGTCGTGATCTTGGATAACCTGTCCACCGGGCGGCTGGCGAACCTGCGCCCGCACCCCGATCTGCGCTTCGTCCAGGGCTCGGTCCTGGACGAGCTCGTGGTCGACGAGCTGGTCCACCAGTGCGACATCGTGGTGCACCTGGCGGCCGCGGTCGGCGTCAAACTGATCGTCGAGCAGCCGTTGCGGTCGCTGACCACCAACATCCGCGGCTCGGAGATCGTCATCGAGGCCGCGCACCGGTACCGCCGCAAGATCCTGGTCACCAGCACCAGCGAGATCTACGGCAAGAACTCCTACGGCCCGCTGCGGGAGGACTCCGACCGCATCCTGGGCAGTCCGGCCGTGGTCCGGTGGGCCTACAGCACCGCCAAGGCCGTCGACGAGATCCTCGCCAACGCCTACCACAAGGAGCGCGGCCTGCCGACGATCATCGTGCGGCTGTTCAACACCGTGGGACCCCGGCAGAGCCCGGCCTACGGCATGGTCATCCCGCGCCTGGTCCGCCAGGCGCTCAGCGGCGATCCGCTCACCGTCTACGGCGACGGCACCCAGACGCGCTGCTTCGCCCACGTGGCCGACGCGGTCGACGCGCTGCTGCGGCTGCTGGACCACGAGGCGGCGATCGGGCAGACATTCAACGTCGGCTCCGCCGACGAGATCAGCATGCTGGAGCTGGCCAAGCTGATCATCGAGCACGTCGGCTCCACGTCGGGGATCGACCTGATCCCCTACCACGAGGCCTACGAGCAGGGCTTCGAGGACATGACGCGCCGCGTGCCCGACACCGGCAAGCTCCGCGCGCTCACCGGCTGGACGCCGCGCCGCGACCTGGACGAGATCCTCTCCGAGATCATCGCCGAGGCCCGCGAGGACCTCGCGGTGTCCGCGCGGTGAACGCGGCGATCGGCCTGGCCTCCATGGCGAGCGCCTGCGTGCTGAGCGCGGCGGCCACCCCGGCGCTGAGGCGGCTCGCGCTGCGCTGGAACCTCAGCGACCGTCCCGGCGGCCACAAGGCCCACGACCACCCGACCCCCTACCTGGGCGGCCCGGCGATCGTCCTCGGCACCGTCGTGCCGACGGCCGCCGCGCTCGGCCTGGCCGACCTGCGGATCACCGCGATCGTCCTGGCCGCGACGGCGATCGCCGCGCTCGGCCTGATCGACGACATCGCCTCGCTGCCCGTCGTGACCCGCCTGACGGTGGAGTCGGTCGCCGCGGGCGGCGTCGTGCTGTCCGGCGTGCACGTCACCGTGACCGGGCAATGGGTGGACGGGCTGATCACGGTGATGTGGATCGTCGTGATGACCAACTCCTTCAACCTGCTGGACAACATGGACGGCGCCCTCGGGACGGTCACCGCGGTCACCGCGGCCTTCCTGGCCGCGGCCGCCCTCATGAGCGACCGGCCGGCGTTCGCGGTGCTCCTCGGCGCGCTGGCGCTGTCGTGCCTGGGCTTCCTGGCGCACAACTGGCCGCCCGCGAGGATCTTCATGGGCGACTCGGGGTCGCTGTTCATCGGCTTCACCCTCACGTGCTCCTCAGTCGCCGTCGAGACCGGCCGGGCGGCCGGCACGACCGCCGCCGGGCTGCTGCTGTGGACCTTCGTCGCCGTGGTCGACACCGGCGTGGTGCTGGTGTCGCGGATCCGCGCGGGGCGCTCCCCGCTGTCGGGCGGCACCGACCACCTGTCCCACCGGCTGCGCCGCATGGGGCTCGGCTCCCGTGCCGTGCCCGCGGCCCTCGGCGCGGTCGCGGCGGTGCCCGGCGCGCTGTGCCTGGCGATCGCCGTGGGATGGGTGCCCGCGCTCGCCGCGGCCATCGTCACCGGCGGCGTCGCCACCCTCCTGATCGGCCTGCTGCAGGGCGTGCCCGCCTACGCGCCGGCCGGTCCTGTCGACAACCTCGCAAAAATCACCGAAAGGCGGCGATGACCAGGTGGATCTGCTCTACTTCGTACGACTTGCGCGCAAGGGCTGGATGGTGCTCGTGCTGTCGCTGGTCCTGTCGGTGACCGCCGCGCTCGTCCTGACCGCGCGGACACCGCCGAAGTACGTCGCGACGATCACCATGATGGTCTCCGGCTACGACAAGGTGGGCAGCCTGACCACCGCCTACCAGGCCGGGATGCTGTCGACGCAGCGCGTCCAGTCCTACGCCAACCTGCTCACCAGCCGCCGCGTGGTCGGTCAGCTCGCCACCGGCGAGGACATCCCGCGGCTGCAGGACGCCATCAAGGCGGAGGCCATCCCGGCCACCATGCTGCTGCGCGCCACCGTCACCGACGCCGACCCCGTGCGGGCCGCGCGCCTGGCCAACACCCTGGGGGTCAGGTTCACCCGGGTGATCGACCAGATCGAGCGGCCCACCCGCGGCAGCCGCCCGGCCGTGCGGGTCACGGTGGTGGACACCGCCGACGTCCCGAAGGTGCCGGTCACCCCCCGGCCGCTGGTCAACCTCGGCCTCGCCCTGATCATCGGGCTGCTGGTCGCCTTCAGCACGCTCGTGCTGCGCGACCGGCTGGACACCACGGTGAAGTCCTCCGAGGCGCTGCAGGAGAGCGCCGGGAGCTCGGTGCTGGGCGTGATCGGCTACGAGAAGGACGCGCGGCACCACCCGCTGATCGTCCGGGAGAACGGCCGGTCCACGCGCTCGGAGGCCTTCCGCTCGCTGCGCACCAACCTGCAGTTCATCGGCGTCGACCGGCGACCGAAGTCGCTGGTCGTCACCAGTTGCCTGCCGAACGAGGGCAAGTCCTCCACCTCGGCCAACCTGGCGATCACCCTCGCCCAGGCGGGCTGGCGGGTGATCCTGGTGGAGGGCGACCTGCGCAGCCCGCGCATCCCCCACTACCTGGGCATCGAGGGCTCGGCCGGGCTCACCGACGTGCTGATCGACAAGGCGGCCCTCAAGGACGTCATCCAGCCGTGGGGCCCGAGCGGCCTGTCGGTGCTCCCGGGCGGCCAGATCCCGCCCAACCCGAGCGAGCTGCTCGGCTCCAACGGGATGCGCGCGGTGCTCGCCGAGCTCGTCGCGGACTACGACCTGGTCATCGTCGACGCGCCGCCGCTGCTGCCGATCACCGACGCCGCGGCGCTGGCCGCCGTCTGCGACGGCACGCTGCTGATCGCGCGCTACGGCAAGACCCGCCGCGAGCACATCGCCCGCGCCGTGGAGACGCTGGCGTCGGTCAACGCCCGCCTGGTCGGCACGGTGCTGAACTTCGCTCCGGGCAGGCGCGGCGGGTACTACGGCTACGGATACGGCTACGGGGCCGAGACCGCGCCGCGCGAGATCAGGACGCCGGTCAAGGTGTGAGCAGCCAGAACGGGACGGTGAGCGCTCCGGCGATCAGCCGTCCCGCCGCCCGGTAGGCGCGCAGAGAGCGGCCGTAGGGGTCGCCGATGTCGGGCTGGTCCACCCGGACCAGCCCGCGCCGCGTCCGGGCCTCGGCGACCAGCGCGCGGGCCCTTGGCCCGAGATCCCCATGGCGGTCCACCGCCCCGGCGGGCACGGCCCCCGTCAGCACGCCGAACTCGGCGATCGTGAAGGCCCGTCCCGCGGCGGCCGGGCACATCGCCACCGCCGCCGCCCGGTGCTCGCGCGCGGCGGCCAGCACCAGGTCCGCCGCCTCCACCATCCCGGCCGTCAGTCGCCGGGCGCGGAATCCCGCGTGGTCGCCGCCGAGCTCGGCCAGAACCCGCGCGGCGTGCCCGGTCATCGGCTCCCCCGCCAGGGCATGGGTGCCCGCGCTGGCGACCTCCAGCGCCGGACAGGGGCCGAGGGCCGACCGGGTGAGCCGCTCGGCGAGCGGGGAGCGGCAGATGTTCCCCGTGCACACGAACAGGATGCGGAACCGCGGCAGGCCGGCCGGGTCCGGCGGAGCGCCGAGGTCCCTCCAGCACCGCCGCCCGCACCCCTCATGCCCGGGCGGCACGACACCCGCCGCCCCGCCGCCGCTGCCGCCGCTCACCGCCGCCGAATGCCCCATGAGGCGACGCTAGATCGGCCCCGCGCGGCGGCCGGAGCCGACGCGCCGTCCTTGGCTCTTTCCTGCCGCGGGGCCTCGCGCCGGCGGCCGGGCGCCGCACGCGGCGGGCCGCGCGCGGCGCGATGGCGGCCATAGGAGACGCGTCCGCCCGGAGCCGGTTCAAGGAGGCGCGGCCGGAGCCGGCTCTAGGAGGCGCAGCCGCCCGGGGCGGTCGTGACGCTGGTCCGCTGCGGGCGGGCCAGCGGCTGCACCGGGGTCAGCGGCGGCTCGGCGGAGGCCGGCTCGACCAGGTCCAGTCGCACGGTGCGGGTCTGGCGAGGCCCGAGTTCCAGCAGCGTCGAGTAGACCGGATGCGAGCGTTCGACGTCGGTGGACACCTGCACGGGCACGCCGTCGACCGACGCGCCGCTCAGCTCGGCGCCGACCCCCGCGTACAGCGACACCCACAGCAGGTTGGACCCCGCCGGGTGCGTGTCCGGGCCGGAGTCCAGCCTGCCGGTCACGTAGGAGGGCAGCGTCACGGCCGGAACGTTGTTGGTCAGCCGGACCTGCACGCTGCTCGTCCGCCGCCCGTCCCGGCACGGGCCGAGCTCGTACGAGAGCGAGCGGTCGAGGTAGTAGTCGAGCTTGCCGCCGGCCGAGTTGTTGACCACCAGCCCCGCGTACGGTCCGGGCCGCCGGGGCAGCACGCCGCCGATCGCGGAGGAGGACAGGCGTCGCTGCTCGGCGTCGTGCCGGCTCCAGACCTGGATCCTGCGGTCCTCGACCATGGGCTTCAGCACGGGCAGCACCTGGGCCGGCTCGGCGAACGAGCGGGGCAGCGCCTGGCCGACGGCCCTGGCGATCGAGATGAGGTAGCGCTTGCGCTCCAGGGGGTCGGGGTAGCGGGCGTAGGCCGCGCGCTCGGTCAGGTCGACGACGTTGGCCGCGGTCACCTTCTCGCCGCCCGGCAGCGTGACCGGCCCGATGAGACCGAGGATGTAGGACAGGCCGACCGGGTCGATGGCGATCGCGCCGTCCAGCCGCCGGCCGGTCCGGCGCTCCCACAGCGCGGTCCAGGTCCTGGCGGCGTAGGGGAAGTGCGGGGAGAGGTTGGAAATGGACAGCATCTCCAGCGCGCCCGGGCCGTAGCGGGCGCGGAAGGCGCGGCCGTGGTCGGCCACGGGGCCAGGACCGGGGCCCATGCCGGTGTTGGCGGCCAAGCGTGTGACGCGGGTCCGGCCGCGGTCGGCGGACAGGATGCCGAAGGCGCCGACCAGCCCGCCGGTCCCCCGCGACTCGGCGTTGGTCTGAAAGGCCAGGAAGTAGCGGCGCGGCCCGTCGTTGCCGAGCATCGGCGGGATCAGCGCGGCCGCCGTGGCCGCGCCGCCGATCCAGCGGCGCAGGCGGTCCAGCTCGTACAGAGCGGTGCCGCGCGCCTGGTCCACCGAAGCCGCGCCGGTGCGCGCCGGGGTGGCGGCCAGCCGGGCGTGCGCCCGGGCGAGCCGGGCGGCGGCGCCGTCGAGAACCGGCGCCGCCGCCGTGAGCCCGTCCAGCAACTGGCGCATGTCGTCGGTGGAGCCAGGCGCGGCCGTGAAGAACGACGTGCCGGTCCGCTGCACCCCGGTCAGCGCCTCGGTGATCTCGGCGGCGCTCTCGGCCAGCCCCCGCACCGTCGTGGCGCCCTCACCCACCACGGGCAGGTGGGTGAGCAGCGTCCAGTCGGGCCCGCTGGTGAGGCGCCGCGCCTCGGCCGCGTGACGGCTGGCCTGCGCCAGCGTCACGGCGATCCGGTCGAGGTCGCGGGCGCTCATCACCGCGCGGAGGTGCACCAGGGAGTCCCTGGTCGCCTGCAGGTGGTCGCGGACGCCGAGTCCCAGGTGCGCCGACCATCCCGCGGACGAGACCAGGGCCAGTGCGGAGAACACCGAGCCGGCGAGGATGAGCCGGCGTCGCCGGCTAGCGCGCACCAGCGGTTCGGCGGCGCCGCTTGGAGATCACCACACCGGCCGCGCCCGCCACGAGCAGGACCACGCCCGCCCCGGCCACCGCGGCCACGGGCGCGCCGGTGAAGGGCAGGCTCCGGCCGGCCGGCTGCGCCGCGGCGTGCTCCTGGCCGCCGCCGCCCTGCCCGCCGCCGTGGTCGCCGCCGCCGTGGTCACCGCCGGCCTCGGACTCGGCGCCCTCGTGGCCGGGCCCGCCGAACTCGTGGCCGCCGTAGCCGTCGTGGCCCGACCAGTCACGGTGGCCGCCGCCGTGGTCGTCGGCGCCCTCGACGTGGAAGAGCTTGTCGGCCTTGATGATCTCGTTGTGGTCGTCGGAGTGGTGCTGCTGGTCGTCCACATTCCGGTCGATGTCGTCGACGGAATTCGCCGGCGTCTCGATTTCCTCGTCATGCTCGTGGCAATGCGGACTCGGGTGGCGGGTGACGACGTTGCTCGGCCCCGAGACGTTTCCGGCGGCGTCCCTCGCCCGCACGAAATAGGACACCTTTACACATGGCGGACGCCGGTCGATGAAGGTGGTCACGTTGCCCGGGACGCTGCCGATGAGCCGGAACGGCGAGGTGCTGGCATAGATGTCGTAGGCCACCACGCGGCCCGGCGGCGGATAGAAGGGCTTGTCGTGGGAGGGATCCCATTTCAGGATGTTGATCCAGTAATGGACCACGGTCAGCCGCAGGTTTCTCGGCGGGCTCGGCGGCTGGGTGTCGGGCTGCGCGTACGCGGCGAGTTTCAGTGCGGACGAGTGGGTCTCCACGGCCGCCATCGCGACCGATCCCGTCGCGGCGCCACCCGTGAGCACCGCTGCCAGAAGAATAGGTACCGCATGTTTCCGGGCCATTCAGGACTCCCCGATGGACAATGATTCGGGCCATAGAGACATCGCCCATCAGCAGGGCGACATGTCGATGCATCCCGTTGTATCCACGTGGGCCGAATGGCCGTGCGCCGCCGCACGCCTATTACGCAAAGATCAGTCCCGGTATTCCCCCCCTTTGCCGGACAGGAAAAGCCCCCGCCGTGGGAGGGGTGCACGGCGGGGGCTTTCCTGTCGGGGAAGGTGTCCGGTTCTTCCCGTTTCCGGGCCGGGCCGCCCCGGAGGACGGACCGGTCCGGCGGTCCGGCCCGGAGGCCGGACCGGCGGGCTCAGCGGCCGACGTTGGCGGCGTGCCCGATGGACAGGCCGCTGTCGGTGTCGAAGAAGTGGAAGTTGTGGGTGTCCACCACGAGCTCGATGTTCTGGCCGGAGCGGGCGTGGCTGCGGGAGTTGACGCGGGCCGTCCACAGCGACTTGTCGCCGACCAGGGGCAGGGCCGCGTCGTCGTCGTCACCGGTGTCCTGGGCGGCCACGGTGTCGCGGTGCTCCACCGGCGGCGCGTCGATGAGGAACAGCACGTTGATCTCGCTGCCCAGTTCCTCGGTGACCTCGACGCGGGTCGGGATGTGCGCCCAGCCGTTGGAGTGGCCCGAGGCGGAGGCGGCGTCCTCGAAGTCGGAGGGACGGATGCCGAGGATCAGCTTCTTGCCCAGGTACTGGTCCAGGCCCGGCTTCTCGGCGAAGGTCGAGTCGGGGACCGGGAGCTTGTACCCGCCGAAGACGACGGCGGCGCCGCTGTCGTCGCGCGCCAGCTCGGCGTTGACGAAGTTCATGGACGGGGAGCCCATGAAGCCGGCGACGAACAGGTTGACCGGGGCCTCGAATAGGTTCTGCGGGGTGTCCACCTGCTGGAGGATGCCGTCGCGCAGCACGCAGACCCGGTCGCCCAGCGTCATGGCCTCGACCTGGTCGTGGGTGACGTAGACGGTGGTGACGCCGAGGCGCTCGTGCAGGGTGTTGAGGGAGGCGCGCATGGAGACGCGGAGCTTGGCGTCCAGGTTGGACAGCGGCTCGTCCATGAGGAACGCCTGCGGCTCGCGGACGATGGCGCGGCCCATGGCGACACGCTGGCGCTGACCACCGGACAGGGCGGCCGGCTTGCGCTTGAGGTACTGCTCCAGGCCGAGCATCTTGGCGGCTTCCTGCACCCGCTTGGAGATGTCCGCCTTGGGCATCTTGCGAAGCTTGAGGCCGAAGGCGAGGTTCTCCTCGACCGTCATGTGCGGGTAGAGGGCGTAGTTCTGGAAGACCATCGCGATGTCGCGGTCCTTCGGCGGCAGGTGGTTGACCACCCGGTCGCCGATGGCGATCTCGCCGCCGCTGATGTCCTCAAGACCCGCGATCATGCGCAGGGCCGTGGACTTGCCGCAACCGGACGGGCCGACGAGGACCATGAACTCGCCGTCGCGGATCTCCAGGTTGAGGCCGTTCACGGCCTTGACACCGCCGGCGTAGATCTTGTCGACGTTGCGCAGAACGATATTTGCCATGGCCGTCCTTCGTGCGTCCGGGGTGCCGCCGGATGTGGATACGTTTTCATGAATCTCACCGGAACCGGACATCTCTGTCAAGCCCTTCCGGAATAGTGGCTTCTCACACTCTTCGGATGGGTCCCCCGGCTTGGCTTGCCGGTGGAACTCATGATGGAATCGTTTCCATGAGACCGATCGGGCAGCGTCGCACGACCATCAAGGACGTGGCCGAGGCGGCCGAGGTGGGCGTCGCCACCGTGTCGCGGGTGCTGTCGGGCACGGGGTCGGCCAGTGCCGAGACCAGGGAGAAGGTCCTGGCCGCCGCGGCACGGCTCGACTACCGGCCGAGCGCGCTCGGGCGCAACCTGCGCCGGCGCCGCACGGGCGGCATCGGCCTGCTCGTCCCGGACATCACCGACGTCTTCTACGGACGGCTGGCCGACGGCGTCCTGTCCTGCGCCCGGTCGGCGGGCGAGCCGGTGATGATCGGCACCACCGGCGACGACCCCGAGCGCGAGGCCCACCTCATCGGCACGCTCATCGAGGAGGGCCTGGACCGGGTGATCGCCGTTCCCTCCGGCGACGGCGAGATGTGGGTGCCGGCCCTGCGCTCCGGGCTCGGCGTGGTCTTCGCCGAACGCCCGGTGCGGGGCGCCGAGCACGTCCCCTCGGTGGTCACCGACGACCGCACCGGCGTGCGCACGGCGGTGGAGTACCTGGCCGGGCTCGGGCACCGGCGCATCGCCCTGCTGGCCCGGCACGGCCAGGCGCAGCGCGTGCGCGCGTTCCGCGAGGCGCTGGCCGCGCGGGCCGTGCCCGTCGACGAAGAGCTGATCGTGCACGCCCACGCGACGCGCGACTCCGCCTACGCCGCCGCCGCCGGGCTGCTGCAGCACCGCTCCGACATCACCGCCCTGGTGGCGGGCGGCAACCTGCTCGGCGAGGCGGCCGTCCTGGCGGCGCGCGAGCTGGACGTGCGCGTGCCGCGCGACGTGTCGCTGATCATGTTCGACGACGTGCCGTGGGCCGAGCTGTGCCATCCCCCGCTCACCGTCATCTCCCAGCCCGCGCAGGACATGGGCTACCGCGCCGCCGAGCTGGTCCTGCGCGAGGGCCGGCGCGCGCGCACGGTGACCCTGCCCACCGAGCTGATCGTCCGCGCGAGCTGCGGCCCTCGCCGCTGACCCGCCGGGCGTCCGGGTCATGTTCCGGGCATCGCCCCCTCACGTACCACCGCCAATCCCACGAAACCTTCCGGAAAACGGCATGCACCGCGGACGCGGCTCGCCGGGCGGGATGTCGCGGTAGTCCGGTATTCGCGGGTGGTGTCGCCCGAAACCTCAACTGTGCGGCATTTCTGCGTCATCCGCGGATCACGGCGGGCGCCTCACGGGGCAACCGGGCCCCGCGAGACGGCAGAGATGTGCCGCGCCGATCGCAAACAACCGTCCGAGGCGTGTCGCGGATCGCCGGCGGCGGGCGCGGCGGCTACTAGAAACCGCCCTAGAACCCGTCGCGGCGCCTTCCGGGGACACCAGGTGTGTCTCAACCGATTCCGGAACGGCCACGCGGACGTCCTGCCGCCCGAGCCATGGGCGGGGGACGACGGCGGCCGCCGCGTGCGGCCGCCTGCCGCACGCGACCCGACGAATAGGACCGAGTTGGACAGTAACCGCGCTTTTCGTGGCGCAGTCGCGGCCGTCATCGCCGCCACCGTCCTGAACGGGACGGCCGGAGCGGCCCAGGCCATCGCGGAGTCGGAGGCGACCCCCGGCTCCACCACCGTCGGAGCGGCGGAGCGGGCCGTTCCTGACACCGGACCGGCCGAGCCGGTCTCGGCGGCGCCGGACGGCGCCCGGTCGCACACCACCACCGCCTGGCCGGGGATCTCGGCCTGGTCCCTGAGCCGGCCCCGGGTGCCGGTCTGGACCCGGGCGGGCCTCACCACCGGCCTCGTCGAGGCGGCCCGGCCCGCCAAGGCGGGCAGGACGGCCACAGCCGCCAGGACGGCCATGGCGGGCCGGGCGGCCACAGCCGCCACGACGGCCGGCGCCGCCAAGAAGGCGGGAGCGGTCAAGAAGGCCGGAGCGGCGCGAGCCGCCACGACGGCCAGGGCGAGGGCCGCGAGCGGGACGGCGCGCAAGGCCGCCGTCGTGCACCGCGGGACCTGGCGGACCTCCGCGCGACCACAGATCCGCGCGTGGGCGCCCACGACGCCCAAGGGCAGGAACAAGGCGATCGCCTACCGGCTGCTCACCCAGCGGGCCTGGCCGGTGACCCAGTTCCGCTGCCTGGACAGCCTGTGGACCAGAGAGAGCAACTGGAACCACCGGGCGCAGAACCCCTCGTCGGGGGCCTACGGAATCCCGCAGGCGCTGCCGGGGCGCAAGATGGTCGGCATCGGGCACGACTGGCGGGTCAACCCCGCCACCCAGATCAGGTGGGGCCTGAACTACATCAAGGGCCGGTACGGCTCACCGTGCGGCGCCTGGGGTCATTTCCGCTCGCACAACTGGTACTGAGCCGACGGGGAGTGCCCAGGGGAAGGGCGCACTCCGCGCCCGGGGAGGCTCACCCCCGGGCGCTTCCCTCCTTGGCGGCCGTGGACTCCTTCGGCCGCGTGGCGGCCGGGTCCTGGAGTCGCGCCGAGTCCTGGAGCTGCAGGGCGATCGCCCTGATCAGCAGGTCCAGCCCGTACTCGAACGCCTCCTCGTGGTCGCGCGCGACCAGCAGAGGCGCCAGGGCGCCCACCTGGGGGAACAGCGTGGCGTCCACCTCGGCCAGGTGCCCGTCCTCAGAGTCGTGCACCGGGGCGAAGGCCGGGGTGACGCCGACCTCGCGCATCAGCGAGCCGACGAGGTAGGCGATGAACGTGCGCACGACCCTGACGGCGTCCTCGCCGGAGAAGCCGGCCTCGCGCAACGTCGCCAGCGCCCGCTCCAGGGGGAACAGCCCGGCGGGCGAGCGGACCGGGCGGCTCATCACCAGCATGGTTGAGCGCGGGTAGTCGTGGGCGATCTGCCGGACCGCGCGCGCTTGCACCCGCACCCGCTCGGTCCACGCGTCCCCGGGATCGTCGGTGAAGGAGATCTGCGACAGCACGAACTCGGCGACGGCGTCCAGGAGCGCCGCCTTGCTGCTGACGTGGTTGTACAGGGACATGGCGCCGACGCCCAGATCGGCCGCGATGCGCCGCATCGAGACGGCGTCGGCGCCCTCCCGCTCGATCAGGTCGATGGCGGCGGCGACGATGCGGGGACGGGTGAGAGGCGGCATGTGAGCATTCTTACCGGGGCGATTGACGTACGTACAGCGTACGTGCCACGCTCCAGAGACGTACGGTGTACGCCCCCCTGGAGGCCCCTGTGTCGACCCACGAGCTCTACACCATCCCCGCCGAACTCTCCACCTGGGACGTGGAGATGAAGGGGTCCACCCGGTTCACCTGGGAGTACGACGAGGGCCGCGACCGCATGCTCGCCCTGTACCAGAAGGGCAAGGACAAGCAGTGGGACTCGGTCAGGCGCATCGACTGGGGCCTTGAGGTCGACCCCTACAACGTGCTGGGGATCCCCGACCAGTCCATCGCCATCTACGACACCCCGCTGTGGCACCGCATGGACGACAAGACGCGCAAAGAGGTGCGCCGCCACGGCGCCGCCTGGCAGTTCTCCCAGTTCCTGCACGGCGAGCAGGGCGCGATGATCTGCTCGGCCCGCATCGTCGAGTCGGTGCCCGACCTGGACTCCAAGTTCTACGCCGCCACGCAGACCATGGACGAGGCCCGCCACGCCGAGACCTACGCCCGGTTCCTGCAGGAGAAGGTCGGCATCGCCTACCCGATCAACAAGTACCTCAAGTCCCTGCTGGACGACACCCTCAGCGACTCGCGCTGGGACATGCCCTACCTCGGCATGCAGGTGCTCATCGAGGGGCTGGCGCTGGCCGCGTTCGGCGTGATGCGCGACATGACCACCAAGCCGCTGCCCAAGCAGATCCTCGCCTACGTCATGCAGGACGAGGCCCGGCACGTCGCCTTCGGCCGGATGGCCCTGCGCGACTACTACAAGGAGCTGTCGCAGGCCGAGCTGCGCGAGCGCGAGGACTTCGTCATCGAGGGCTGCTACCTCATGCGCGACCGCCTGCGCGGGGTCGAGCAGTGGGAGAATCTGGGCCTGTCCCCCGCCGAGGTCGAGGAGGCCATGCGGGCCACCGACGAGTCGCAGTACCTCCAGCTGTTCCGCTCGCTGCTGTTCAGCCGCATCGTCCCCTGCGTCAAGGACATCGGGCTGTGGAGCGAGCGCCTGCAGAAGGCCTACGCCGACATGGGCGTGCTGGAGATGGCCGGGCAGAACCTCGACGCGCTGATGAAGCAGGACGAGGACATCGCCGAGCGCCTGGACGCCGAGCGCTTCGCCGCCGAGGAGGCCGAGCGCGCCGAGGAGATCGCCGAGACCATCACCCTCGGCTCCGGCGACTGACCGCCGCCCGGCGCCGTCCTCAGGCGGAGACCAGGACGAAGGCGACGGCGCCGGAGACCACGGCGAGCACGCCGAGCCAGGCCAGCAGGGCGTCCGCGCCCGCGTCGAGCGGCAGCCCCTCGGTGGCGGCCCGCTCGACGCGCCGGTAGCGCACGCGGGTCCTGGCCAGCAGCAAAGCCCCGCACAGCGCCGCCAGCACGAAGGGGACAGCGGCCCGTCCGTCCCCGGTGTGCCGGCCGGCGACGCCCGCCGCGCCGAGCCCGCCCGCCGCCAGCGCGGTGCCCGTGCGGATCCACGCCAGCAGCGTCCGCTCGCTGTGCAGGCCGGGCCGCTCCCGCGGTCCTGGCCGGGTCACCGGGTTCCCTCTATCGTCCGGGTTCCCTCTGTCGTCGGGGCCCTCCCGGTCCTCGGGATCACCCCGGTCGCCCGGGTCGTCATCATCGGTCACCCGGCATCGGTCACCTGGCATCGGTCATCCGGCGAGCAGGATGAGGATCAGCGCGAGGACGGCCACCGCCGCGACGCCGTAGCCGAACAGCGGGGCCAGGGCGAGCGGCGGGAGCGGCTGCTCATGGCGCAGCGCCCGCTGCACGTTGCGCCACCGGGGGTAGGACAGGACCGCCGCGAGCGCCGACAGCAGCACCAGCACGACGGCGAGCGACGTGCGGACCCACGGCACGAAGACGTCCCGCGGCAGGGCCGCCATGGCCACGCCGCCGGCGCTCAGCGCCAGCGACGTGCTGAGCCAGGTGAGGAACGTCCGCTCGTTGGCCAGCGTGAACCGGGGGTCCGGCTCCTTCCCCTCGACAGACATGAGGAAAGGCTAATTCAGCGCCATTCCCCCTAGAGATCTCGGGTTTTGGCCGCTCGTCAGGTGCATTCCTCGGCGATCGCCTTGAGCGTCGAGGCGGTGTCGGTCGCCACCTTCTGGGCGGCGTCCACCGCGTCGTTGGCGTCCTTGATGTTGAGGTCCTTGAACCGGTCGGCCAGGTCGCCCAGCGCCTGGTTCAGCGTGGTGTTCCCGGCCTTGTCGGCCACGTCCTGCAACTTCGCGGCCCCGTCCTCCAGAGCCTTGTCCATCGCCTTCGGGTCGTTGGCCAGGCTGGTGATCTTCGAGCCGGTCTCGGCGATGACCTTGTTGGCCTCGATGCACGCCTGTGCCTTGTCGACGGTGCTGCATCCCGTCGTGAGCAGGAGGAATCCGGTCGCGGTCGCTGCGGCGAGGGGGATGAGTCGCATGAATTCGACCCTATCCAACTCCCCGGAACCGGACGCGCGCGCTTTTCGGAAAGGTCGGATCCGGCCCGCCGTGAAGAAGGCGGCCGGCTCGGGAGCCACCGGCGGCACGCCCATCGGCGGTCAGAGCACCAGCCCCGGTCCCGAGCATGGAACCGCCGCACCGGGTAGGAGCAGGCCATGCGCACGACCTGGTCACCGAAGGTCTCCCTGCCGGTGATGCACCAGCGGTGGACCGCCCTGACGTTCATCCACTGGCGCTACCCGCCCGCCACGGTGCAGCGCCTGCTCCCCGCGGGCCTCACCGTCGAGACCTTCGACGAGGCGGCCTACGTCGGCCTGGTGCCCTTCCTCATGGAGGGCGTGCGGCCCCCCGCCGTGCCGGCGCTGCCGTGGCTGTCGCGCTTCCCCGAGACCAACGTCCGCACCTACGTCCGGGACGGCGACGGGCGCCGGGGGCTGTGGTTCCTCTCGCTGGACGCCGGGAGGCTGCCGGCCGTGCTCGCCGCCCGGGCCGGGTTCTGGCTCCCCTACTACTGGTCGCGCATGGCCGTGCGCGTGGAGGACGGCCTCTACCGGTACCGCTGCCGCCGCCGCTGGCCCGGCCCCGCCGCCGCCCGGGGCGACGCGGACGTCGAACTCGGCGCGCCCCTGACCCCGGACGAGCGGGACGAGCGGGTGAGCTTCCTCACCGACCGCTACCGGCTGTTCAGCGTCGTCGCCGGCCGGCTGGTCCACGCGGAGGTCGAGCACCCTCCCTGGCCGCTGCGCCACGCGCGGCTCCGCCACCTGCGCCAGGACCTCGTGCGCGCCGCGGGGCTCCCCGACTCGGGCGAGGCACCGCTGGTGCACGCCTCCGCGGGCGTCGCGACGCGCATCGGCATGTGGCGCCCGCCGCGGACCGCCGCGCCCGGCCACCTGCACTAACATCGCTACCCATAGGGGGGTCGAATGGGTCACTGTGAAGACATGACGATCAGGGCTGAGGCGGAGCCGCGCACGCCCGACGGGTGCGAGGAGTGCCTGGCGGAGGGCCGGCGCTACGTCCACCTGCGCAAATGCGTCGAATGCGGCCACGTCGGCTGCTGCGACTCCTCGCCCGGCCGCCACGCGACCCGGCATTTCGAGCAGACCGGTCACCCGGTGATGCGGTCCTTCCAGGACGGCGAGGAATGGCTGTGGTGCTTCGTCCACGAGACGGTGGGCATGTCACACCTGGCCCGATAGCCGCGCACCGCGGCAGACCCGGCGAGGGCCGGGCGCGGACGGGCGGGGTGAGCCGCCCGCGGGCGTCGGGGGGCGCGGTCAGTCGCGCGCCAGGGTGGCCTCCTCGTAGTCGAGCTCCATGGTGACCCGGCGCAGCACCTCGTCGTCGATGCGGCGCTCGTCGCGCATGCGCACCAGCACCGACCGCTCCGCCTCCAGCATCTCGCGGCGCAGCCGGCGGTACAGGGAGCTCGGCGTCTCCTCGCCCTCGGGGCCGACGCCGCCGCCCAGGCGTTCCCAGGCGCCCATCGCCCGGCGCTCGGCCTGCACGCGCAGGCGGTCGACGACGTCCGCGTGGGTCTCCAGCACGCCTTCCTTGGTCAGCTCGTCCAGCCGCGCCAGCGCCGCGCCCGCCGCCGCCTGCTGGGCCGCGGCCTCGGTCAGGTTGTCCCGGTAGACCTCCTGCTCGCTGGAGACGCCGAGCTTCCTGATCAGCAGGGGGAACGACAGGCCCTGCACCAGCAGGGTGGCGATGACGACGACGAACGTCAGGAACAGCACCATGTCGCGGGCCGGGAAGTCGGCCGGCAGGGCGAAGGCCGCGGCCAGCGACACCACGCCGCGCATGCCCGCCCAGCCGATCACCGCCACCGACGAGGCGGGCGGCCGCTGCTCCCGTTCGCGGATCTTGCGGAACAGCACGCGTGGCAGGTAGGTGCTGGGGACGACCCAGACGACGCGGGCGACGACCACCGCGGCGAAGACGGCGACCGCGTACCCGGCGACGTGCCAGGGGTTCTCCCCGCGCAGCCCCTGCAGAATGAGCGGGAGCTGCAGCCCGATGAGCAGGAAGACCACGATCTCCAGGAAGAAGTCGAGCACCTTCCACATCGAGTGCGAGACCAGCCGCGTGCCGTAGCTGGTGCGGTTCATGCGGTGGCCGAGCAGGATGCCGACCACCACGACCGACAGCACGCCCGAGGCGTGCACCGCCTCGGCGGTGAGGTAGGCCACGAACGGCACCAGCAGCGAGATCGTGTTGCTGATCAGCGGGTCGCGCAGCCGGCCGAACACCCTGCCGACCAGGAACGCCAGCACCAGGCCGATGGCCAGCCCGACGCCCGCCGCGTACGCGAACTGCCCGAAGGCCGCGAGCGGGCTGACGCCCACGCCGACCGCCGCGGCCACCGCCACGCGGTAGGCCGTCAGCGCGGTGGCGTCGTTGAACAGGCTCTCGCCGACGAGGATGGTGATGACCTTGCGGGGCAGGCCGAGCCTGCGCCCCACGGCGACGGCCGCCACGGCGTCCGGCGGGGCGACGATGGCCCCGAGCGCGAACGCCGCCGCCAGAGGGATCCCGGGGATCAGGGCGTGCACGAGCAGGCCCACCACGGCCGCCGTGAACAGCACCAGGCCCACCGACAGCAGCCCGACCGGCCGCCGGACGGCGCGAAGGCGCAGGTAGGAGCTGTCCAGCGCGGCCGAGTACAGCAGCGGCGGCAGGAAGACCAGCAGCACGATGTCGGGGTCGAGACGGTACTCGGGGACGCCGCGGAACTGGGAGGTGACCAGGCTGGCGATGAGCCCCGCGAGCACCAGCAGCAGCGGCGTGGGCCAGCCGCGCCAGCGGGCCACGGCGGCGACCCCCAGCGCGCCGGCGGGGAGCAGCACGAGCTGAAGCGCCGTCGTAATGTTCATCGTCCCAAAGGATATGCCGCGCGGGATCCCTACCAGTCGCGGCCGGTCTCCTGCGGGTAGGGGCGGCCGTGCTCGTCGGTGCGCGGCCGGCCGTCGGGCCGCACCCGCTCACCGGTGGTGAACATGTTGTCCTGCACGTACGGGCGCGGCAGCTCCGGGTCGGTGGAGTCGGCCGGGCGCTGCCCCATGGCCCCGAGACCCAGCGGATCCGAGGGGTCCACGGCGGCCTGCGAGGGCAGGTGCGGGTTGTCGCCGTAGCCGCCGCCCGGCGCCTCGGCCCGGTAGGACCCCTCCGGCCGTCCGCCGGGCGCCTGGCCGAACGGCAGGGAGTCGTTGACGATGAGGTTCTCCGGCGGCACCGCGTCCAGGTCGCCCGCGCCGTAACGGGCCCCGCCGTACTCGGCGGGCGGCGGGTACTCGCCCGTGGAGCCGTAGCCGGCCGGCGGCGCGGAGTAGTCCAGCGGCGGAGTGGCGTACCCGCCCGGGCGGCCGTACTCGGCCGTCACGCCGTACTCGGGCGCGGCCCCATAGGTGGCACCGGGGGTGTAGTCGGGCGAAGCGGCCCCCGAGGGGTAGTCGGAGGAGGCGGCGTAGCCGGACGAGGGCGCCGCACCGTACTCCGCCGCGCCCGCGGGATCGGAGCCGCGGGCGTAGTCAGTCCCCCGCCCGTACTCGGCGCCGCGTCCGTACTGGGTGCCGGCCCCGTACTCGGTTCCCGCGCCGTACTCGGCGCCGGCCCCGTACTCGGTCGCCGCGCCGTACTGGGCTCCCGCGCCGTAATCGGTTCGCGTGCCGTACTCGGTCCCGGCGCCGTACTCGGTTCCCGCGCCGTACTCCGCCGCGGCGCCGCGGCGGGCGGGGCCGCCGCCCTGGACGGCCGGGCCGGCCGGGCCGGCGCCGCCGGCGTGCTCGTGCGGGCCGGAGTGCTCGCCGCGCGCGCCGAAGTCGCCACGCGCCGCCGGGTCGGCGGGCGCGCCGTACTCGGCGCGCGGGGCGCCGCCCGCGGGCGGGACGTAGTCGGCCTGGTAGGGCGGGAAGCCGGAGGGAGGGGTGTAGTCGGGGTGCGCGGCGTACTCCGCGGCGGCCGGTTGGGGGCCCGTGCTCGGCCCTGGCCCGGGGAGGTGATGGACGGACGGCACGGCCTGGTGGGGCACCTGGGGCAGGACCGTCCCGAAAGGCTGCTCAGGGCGCGCGGACAGGCCGCCTCCCCGCCCCGGGAGCTCGCCCGGCGCGAGACCGGTGGGGACGGGATGGTCGGCGGAGGCCGGATGGCCGGCCTCGGGACGGTAGCCGGCCCGCGCCCCCAGGTCCGGCGCGGCGTACTCGGGGCCCACCGCGTACTCGGAACCCGCCGGGAGATCAGGGCCGGCGGGGAACTCGGGGCGGGCGGGGTGACCGGCGCTCGCCGGGTACCCGGGGCCCGCGGAGTGACCGGGATCGGCGGGGTACTCAGGGCTCGGGGAGTAAGCGGGGTGCTCGGGGTGGCCGGAGGCCGCCAGACGGTCCGGATGGTCGCCGCGGGCCGGGTAGTCGCCCTGCGGGACCTGGGCGGGGTAGTCCAGGCCCTGGGTCGGGTACTCCGCCTGCGGCGCCTGCTGGGCGTACGGCGCGTGCTCTGCGTGCTCTGTGTGCTCGGCCTGCCGGGCCGCCCGGGGCGCGGGCCTCGAGGGACGGCGGCCGCCGTGCGCGTCGTCCGCGCCCCGGCGGGGACGGGGGGCGACGAGCTTGTCCGGGACGGGCGCCGCGCCGCGCGCCACGAGCACGTCGCTCGGGCTCAGGGAACCCACGGGGCCGGCGACGTCCTCACGCGGGTAGCCCTGGGCATGGTCGGGCTGCCCGTCCGGATAGGAGTGGGGGTCGGCGTAGCCGTGCTCGTCGGGGTAGGCCTGGTCGTCGGCGTAGTGGTCCTCGTCGGGGTAGCCGTCCTCGGCCGGCACACCTGCGGGCCTGGCATACTGCCCGGTGCCCGGGTACTGGGGGTACTCGGCGTCCTCGGCCTCGTCGCCGTAGTCCTCCTCCCCCTCGGCGTACTCGCCGCCCGCCTCCGCGTACCCCTCGTCGAGCGTGTCCAGCAGACGCCCGACGTCCTCCATCGGCATGCGGAAACTGGCGGTGCACATCTCGCCCCGCCAGAGACTGAGGACGAGCGTGCCGTCGTGCCAGGTGACCCGGAGCACGCGCTCCTGGCCTCGGGCGTCGAAGAACACCTCACCGAACGACGGCAGTGGGACAACTTCCGACATGGCAGACATCGTGCTTTAACCAGCCTTTATTCGTCCACTCAACCTCAAGAAACCCTACCGAACCGTACATGTCGCCGTCATGGCAGACCCCGTTGGTCACAGCTCGCACACTGGCCCCAGAAGCGGGCAGGCGAACGGCGGATCGCCCTTGACCCCCCGAGACCCGGCCCCGCCAGTCTGCCACGCCGTCCGCGACCGGGGTTCCGGAATGCCGAGATGGACCCGGAACGCGCCGCGGGTCGGCTGGGCGCTCCGGGCACGGCGACCCCCGTGGGGCCGGTAGCGTTGCATGCCGTGCTCGACGACTCCCTCAGCGCCCTCGAAGGCGTCCCCGACGACGTCACCGGCCACGCCCCCGGCCGCACGACCGGCCACGCCCGCGACGCCGCCGCCCCCGGGGAGAACGGCTCAGGCGGGGACGACCTGGACGGACACGACGCCGGGTACGGCGGGCACCCGGCGTCCCGCGCGGGCGACTCCGGGGAGGAGTTCGGGAACTCCGAGGACTCCGATGACTCGGAGGAGGACTTCGAGGACCTCGAGGACTTCGAGGAGGAGGAAGACCTGCCGCCCGTGGGCGAGCTCCTGCGGGCCGCGGTCACGGGCGTCGGAGGCGCCGAACGGCCTGGCCAGGTCGCCATGGCGGAGGCCGTCCGGCACGCCATCGAGCACGACGAGCACGTCGCGGTGCAGGCGGGCACCGGTACGGGCAAGTCCCTCGCCTACCTCGTGCCGGCGGTCAGGCACGCCATCGAGTCCGACAGCGCCGTCGTCGTCTCCACCGCCACCATCGCCCTCCAGCGCCAGCTCGTGGACCGCGACCTGCCCCGGCTCGCCGCCTCACTCGCCGACCATCTGCCCCATGAGCCACAGTTCGCCATCCTGAAGGGCAGAAGAAACTATCTCTGCCGCTACAAGCTGACCGCCGCCTGGCCGGACGACGAGGGCGACCAGCTCTTCGACCCGCGCGAGGTCAGCGCCACCGGCCGCATGGTCCAGCGCATCCAGGAGTGGGCCGAGGAGACCGAGACCGGCGACCGCGACGAGCTGGTGCCCGGGGTCAACGAGCAGGCGTGGCGGCAGTTCTCCGTCAGCGCCAAGGAGTGCCTGGGCGCGCAGCGCTGCCCGAGCGGCGCCGAGTGCTTCGCCGAGCAGGCCAGAGAGCGCGCGGGCCAGGTCGACGTCGTGGTCACCAACCACGCCCTGCTGGCCATCGACGCCATGGAGGAGTTCGCCGTCCTGCCCGACCACGACGTCGTCGTGGTGGACGAGGCCCACGAGCTGGTCGACCGGGTCACGAGCGTCGTCACCGACGAGCTGTCCGACGTCACGGTCTCGGCGACCGTGCGCCGCGTCGGGCGGCTCATCGAGCAGGGCATCGCCGACCGCCTCCAGGAGGCGGGTGAAGATCTCAAGGCGCTGCTCGCCGCCGCGCCGCCGGGACGGCTGGACCAGCTCCCGCAGGTCCTCGGCGTGACGCTGTCGGTCCTGCGGGACGCCGCGTTCGCGTGCCTCACCGCCATGGGGTCGCGCGGCGGAGACGGCTGGGGCGGCGGGCGCGACAAGGACGATCCCGAGACGGCCGGGCAGCGCAAGGCGGCCTTCACCGCGCTGGACGACGTGCACGACACGGCCGTGCGCATCCTGGACGCCTTCGGCGGCGACTCCGAGGTCGACCGCGCCGAGGTCGTGTGGCTGGAGGGCGCCACCGAGCGCCGTCCCGCCGTGCTCAAGGTCGCGCCGCTCAGCGTCGGCGGGATGCTCCGCGACAAGCTGTTCGCCGACCGCACCGTCATCCTCACCAGCGCCACGCTCGCCCTCGGCGGCACCTTCGACGGCATGGCCCGCCAATGGGGCCTCGGCCCTGCCCGCCCGGCCGCCGCCCCCGACCGTCCCGCCGGCGAGGAAGATCTGCGGCCGGCGCCCACGGCCGAGAGCGGTCCGGCGCGATCGGCCGCCGAGCGGCAGCAGTCCTCCGAGACGGCGGAGCGAGGTCCCGACCGGCAGGGCGCCCCAGGGCAGAGCCGAGAGCTAGGCCAGGAGGACGCCCCTGGCCAGGGCCGAGAGCCCGGCCGGCAAGGCGCCACAGGGCAGGGCCGAGGGCCCGGCCAGGAGGGCGCGCCAGGCCAGGGCGAAGGGCCGAAGCGCAAGGCGTGGACCGGCCTGGACGTCGGGTCGCCGTTCGACCACGCCCGCAGCGGCATCCTCTACATCGCCCGGCACCTTCCCCAGCCGGGCCGTGACGGTCTGCCCAAGGAGTACCTCGACGAGATCGCCGAGCTGATCGAGGCCGCAGGCGGGCGCACGCTCGGCCTTTTCTCCTCCATGCGGGCCGCCAAGGCCGCCACCGAGGCGCTGCGCGAACGGCTCGGCGTGCCGCTGCTGTGCCAGGGCGACGACTCGACCTCCCTGCTGGTCAAGCAGTTCGCCGAGGACCCGGCCACCTGCCTGTTCGGCACCCTGTCACTGTGGCAGGGGGTCGACGTGCCCGGCCCCTCGCTGAGCCTGGTGATCATCGACCGCATCCCGTTCCCCCGGCCGGACGACCCGCTGGCCTCGGCCCGCCAGCGGCACGTGGCCGCACGCGGCGGCAACGGGTTCATGGCCGTCGCCGCCACCCACGCGGCCCTGCTGCTGGCCCAGGGGGCGGGGCGGCTGCTGCGCGGCCAGGACGACAAGGGCGTGGTGGCCGTGCTCGACCCCCGCCTCGCGACCGCCCGCTACGCCGGCTTCCTGCGCGACTCGCTGCCGCCGTTCTGGGCCACCACCGACCCCCAGAAGGTCCGCGCCGCCCTCCGCCGCCTCACCACCACCCCGTCATAGACCCCGCCCCCACCCACCCAACGACGACCCCGGCGCCCTCCCACGCCGCCCGCCGCGAACCCGGACCACACGGCACACGCACCGCTCCGCCGTCAGATGCACCGTTCCGCCGTTTCAGAGCACAGAAGCGAAAAGACGCGCCCGATCGGCCCGTCTCCCTTCGCCGCCGCCCCGCCCCCACCCGGGGCGCCGCGGCGGCGAGAAGCAGGACGGCGGCACCGGCGACCTCCTGCGGCGCCCGACGTGGGAACGGGCGGGATGCGCGCCTTTCGCCGTCAGGCGTACGGTTCGAGGCCTGGACGCTTGGGGGTGACGGTGTCGCCCGAGGAGGTGCCGCGCAGGCGGCGGCCTACCCATGGGAGCAGGTGCTCGCGGACCCAGAGCCGGTCCTCGCGCAGCTTGGCCCTGCGGTCGACCTGCTCGCGGGGCGGCCAGATGTGGCGCCAGTCGTCCTGAGAGGGCACCCCCAGAACCTCGCAGACCTTCGCGGCGACGAAGCGGTGGCCCTCGGCGTTCATGTGCAGGCGGTCCTCGCTCCAGGCCCGCCAGTCGCGCAGCGCCTGCATCGACCACTGGTCGACCAGGTGACAGCCGTACAGGTCGGCGATGGACCGGACGTGCAGGTAGAACACCGCGCACCGGCCGCGCACCTGGCGCATCAGCGGCGTGTCGCGCGGGTCCACACCGGTGAACAGCACGACGTCGGCGCCGGCGCCGCGCAGGTCGCGGACGGCCCGCGCGAGGGTCTTGGCCATGCGGTCGGGGTCGGCGCCCGGCCGCAGCAGGTCGTTGCCGCCCGCGCACAGGCTGACCAGGTCGGGCTTCAGCTCGATGGCGGCCGGCACCTGCTGCTCGACGATCTGGTCCAGCAGCCTGCCCCGCACGGCGAGGTTGGCGTACCGGAAGTCGGGCCGCAGCGCGGCGAGCCGCTCGGCCACGCGGTCGGCCCAGCCCCGGAAGTGCCCGTCGGCGCCGGGGTCGTTGAGCCCTTCGGTGAAGCTGTCGCCGATCGCCGCGTACGAGGTGTACGGGCTGCCGGACGAGTGCGGTTCCGTCGTCACCGTGCGTCCTCCGCGATGGCGCGCAGGGCCAGCTCGTAGGAGCGAAGCCCGAACCCGGCGATCGTGCCCGTGGCCACCCCGGCGACGACCGAGGTGTGCCGGAACTCCTCGCGGGTGGCCGGGTTGGTGATGTGCACCTCGACCAGCGGGGCGGTGCGCTGGGCGATGGCGTCGCGCAGAGCGTAGGAGTAGTGGGTGAAGGCGGCGGGGTTCAGCACCACGGGGATCGCGCCGTCGGCGGCCTCGTGCAGCCAGGAGACCAGCTCGGCCTCGTCGTTGGTCTGCCGGACGTCGACCGACAGCCCGAGCTCCCTGCCGGTCTGGCGGCACAGCGCCTCGAGGTCGGCGAAGGTGTCCGCCCCGTACACCTCCGGCTCGCGCGTGCCGAGACGCGACAGATTGGGACCGTTGAACACGAAGACCGTTCTCATCTCACCTTCGCCGCCTGCTCGTACCCGTCAACGCCGCCGCCGAGATCGGCACGCTCCCCGCGAACCCCGGCCGAGCGACCCTCCGCGCGGACGCCGCCGTCCCCCGTCGAGCGACGCTCAACGCGGACCCCGCCGTCCACGGCGGAGTGACATTCGGCGCGGACCCCGCCGTCCTGGGCCGAGCGACGCTCCGAGCGTGTCGTCCGCGTGCCCGCCGTCATCGCGCGATCTCGCGGAACGCGGCCTCCAGCAGCTCCTCCGAAGGATCCTCCAGGCGGGTGACCTCGGCCACCTCGTCCAGGATCACGAAGCGCTGCCGGGCCCCGCGGTTCTTCTTGTCGACCCGCATGTGGTCGCGCAGCTGGGACCACACCTCTGAGCGGTAGGCCGTCGGCAGCCCCACCGAGGCGAGGATCGAGCGGGTGCGCTCGACCAGCCCCACAGGCGCGTGCCCGGCCAGCCGCGACAGCTCGGCGGCGTAGACCATGCCGATGGACACGGCCTCGCCGTGCCGCATGCGGTAGTCCTCGACGCGTTCGATGGCGTGGGCCAGCGTGTGGCCGTAGTTGAGGATCTCGCGCACGCCCGACTCGCGCAGGTCGGCCCCCACGACGTCCGCCTTGACCTGCACCTTGCGCTCGATCAGCTCGCGGGTGTGCCGGCCCTCGGGCGTCCGCGCGCCCTCGGGGTCGTCCTCGACCAGCAGCAGGATCTCCGGGTCGGCGATGAAGCCGCCCTTGATGATCTCGGCGAGACCGGCGACGTAGTCCTCCCGGGGCACCGACACCAGCGTCGCCAGATCGCACAGCACCCCGGCCGGCGGGTGGAAGGAGCCGACGAGGTTCTTGCCCTCGGGGGTGTTGATGCCGGTCTTGCCGCCCACCGCGGCGTCCACCATGCCGAGCAGGGTGGTGGGCACCTGCACGACCTTGACGCCGCGCAGCCAGGTGGCCGCGACGAACCCGGCCAGGTCGGTGGTCGCCCCTCCGCCGACGCCGACGACGGCGTCCGTGCGGGTGATCCCGTGCCGGCCGAACGCCGACCACAGCTCGGCGGCCACGTCGACCGACTTGGCGCGCTCGCCGTCGGGGACGGGCAGCGGCACGACCGTGTGCCCGGCCGTGGACAGGGCGCCGCAGACCGGGCGGGCGATCTCGGGAAGGCCGGCCGGATGCACCACCGCGACCGTGCCGACGCCGTCGCCCAGCAGGCCGGGCAGCTCGGCGAGCACCCCCGTGCCGACGACCACCTCGTAAGGGCGCTCGCCCTTGACCGTGATGCGGGTGCTCGTCATGCCGGCAGCCCCTTGACGATCTCGTCGGTGATCTCTTCGGGCGTGCGGCCGTCGGTGGCCACGATGAGCGAGGCGAGCCGCTCGTAGACCGGGCGGCGTTCCTCCATCAGCCGCTTGAGCTGACTGCGCGGGTTGAGCACCAGCAGCGGGCGGGCCTGCGCCAGGCCGACGCGCTGGACGGCGTCGGCCAGGCCGACCTGCAGGTAGACCACGGGGTGCCCCGCCAGGAGCTCCCGGGTCGCCTCGCGCAGGATGGCGCCGCCGCCGAGCGACAGCACGCCGTCGTGCTCGGCGAGCGCCCGGCGCACGGCCTCGGCCTCCAGCTCGCGGAACCGCTCCTCGCCGTCCTCGACGAAGACGTCGGAGACGGGCTTGCCGGCCACGGCCTCGACGTCCTCGTCGGTGTCGCGGAAGCCGGCGCCCAGGCGGCCGGCCAGCAGGCGGCCGATGGTGGACTTGCCCGACCCGGGCGGGCCGATGAGCACAGCTCTGGGAGAGGTCACTTGATCACCATCGACGACAGGTAGCCGGAAAGGTTGCGGGCGACCTCCTCCACGGAGTCGCCACCGAACTTCTCGACGGCCGCGTCGGCGAGCACCAGCGCGACCATCGCCTCAGCGACGATACCGGCGGCGGGGACCGCGCACACGTCGGACCGCTGGTTGATGGCCTTGGCGGCCTCGCCGGTGCGCACGTCCACCGTCGACAGCGCGCGGGGCACCGTGGAGATCGGCTTCATGGCGGCGCGCACCCGCAGCGGCTCGCCGTTGGTCATGCCGCCCTCGACGCCGCCCGCCCGGTTGGTGATGCGGCGCACACCCTCGGCGGTGTTCTCGATCTCGTCGTGGGCCTGCGAGCCCCGGCGGCGCGCGGTCGCGAAGCCGTCCCCGACCGCCACCCCCTTGATCGCCTGGATGCCCATGAGCGCCCCGGCCAGGCGCGAGTCCAGGCGGCGGTCCCAGTGGACGTAGCTGCCGAGCCCGGGCGGCAGCCCGTACGCGATCACCTCGACGACCCCGCCGAGCGTGTCGCCGTCCCTCTTGGCCGTGTCGATCTCTGCGATCATCGCCGCGCCCGCCTCGGCGTCCAGGCAGCGCACCGGACTTTCGTCCACGGCGGCCAGATCGCCGGGCATGGGGATCATGCCGTCCGGCGCGTCGGCCGTGCCGATGGACACCACGTGGCTGACGATGTCGACGCCGAGCGCCTGCTTGAGGAAGTTGCGGGCGACCTGGCCGAGGGCCACCCGGGCGGCCGTCTCGCGGGCGCTGGCCCGGTCGAGGATGGGACGGGCGTCGTCGAAGCCGTACTTCTGCATGCCCGACAGATCGGCGTGCCCGGGACGCGGACGCGACAGCGGCGCGTTGCGGGCCTGGGCGGCCAGCAGGTCGGGATCGACCGGATCGGCCGCCATCACCGTCTCCCACTTGGGCCACTCGCTGTTGCCGACCCTGATCGCCACGGGGCTGCCGAGCGTGCGGCCGTGGCGCAGGCCGCCGACGATGGTCACCTCGTCCTGCTCGAACTTCATGCGCGCGCCGCGGCCGTACCCGAGGCGGCGCCGCGCCAGGGCCTGCTCGACGTCGGCGGTCGTGACCGCCACTCCGGCGGGCATCCCTTCCAGAATCGCGACGAGTTCAGGGCCGTGGGACTCACCTGCGGTCAACCAGCGCAACATGATGACAAGTCTTCCATGCACGGCCCACTGCCCTCACCCCGCCGTCCACCATGTGATCACGCGCCGCTCACGGACCGGCGGGACCAGGCACGCCGCACCCACCCTCCACCATGGACCACGTACCGGTCAGAGGGACGCGAGACCAGGCGCCGCCACAGCCCACCGCCCGCCATGGCCACGCGCCGGTCAGGGGGACGGTGAGACCAGCAGGGCGGTGAGGGTGCCGAGCAGGATGAACGGCCCCAGGGGGAACTGGCTCTTCAGCGTGCCGCGGCGGGTCGCGAGCAGGCCGACGGCGTACAGGGCTCCGAGGAACTGCCCGGCGATCGCGCCCGCGAGCCAGGCGTCCCAGCCGAGGGCGCCGGTGAGCATCCCGGCGAGGCCCGCGAGCTTCACATCGCCCAGCCCGAGCGAGGCCGGGCGGGCGAACCACAGCACGGCGTAGGCGCCGGCCAGGGCGAGACCGCCCAGCAGCGCGTCCCCCAGCCGTCCCGTGGGGACCAGCAGGGCGGCGACGATCGGGTACGAGGGCAGGGTCAGCACGTCGGGCAGCCGCTGGGTCCGCCAGTCGATCACCGCGAGCGCGCAGCCCACCAGGGCCATGTACAACCAGGCGGCGACCAGGCCATCGCCCTCCAGCCGCCACACGACCAGCCCGACCACGGCCGCCACCGCCGCCTCGACCACCGGCGGCCACGCGGGCACGGGCGCGGCCCGCACCACCCGCCGGAACGCCTCCCGCCCCTCCGCCCAATACGCCCCACGCCCCGGCCCCTGGTACCCGGCCTGATCGTGAGGCCCGGTTCGGTCGTCAGGTCCGGCCTGGGCGTCAGGTCGGGACTCGTCGTCAGGTCCGGCCTGGTCGTCAGGTCCGAACTCGTCGTGCAAGCGGGACTCGTCGTCAGGTCGGGTGGCGGCAGGGGTGAAAGCGCCGGCCAGGACGCGGACGTAGGCTCCGGCGAGCAGACCCGCGAGCGCGGCCTCGGCGACGATGAGGCTCACCCGCCGACCTTAGTGCCCCGGCGGTCGCCTCTCCCGCGAAACGGCGGTCATCTCGCGTGTCGGCGCAGGCGGGGCAGCAGGCCGCGTCTGCGCTCGGGGACGCGGGCCACCGTCACCTCGGCGTGCCGGGACAGCTCCCGCAGCATCGGTTCCAAAGCGTCGTCCCCCGCCGGCATCCGGCCGATGGACGCCAGGGCGTGCAGCAGGCCGCCCTCGATCGCGAACGGCACCGGCCCCGCGACGTCGACCATCACGGCGGCGGCGTCCTCGCTCAGCGCGGCCCGGCAGACCTGGGGCGTCGCCGCCTGGATGGGCCGGGCGTCGGCGCGCCACAACTGGAGCGACGCGACGCCGGTGAAGGCGGGGACGGCCTTCCTGCCGTCGGCGCCGACCAGCACCGGCAGCGCCATCTCGCTCTCTTTCTCCTGCTTGAGCCCGTGCTCGCCGACCTCGGCCCGCGTCAGAAGCGCGACCACCGGGACCAGCAGGCGCGCGGTGCTCAGCGCGGACGCCACCGCGGCCGCGTCCCCCGTACCCGCGGCGAAGGCGGCCAGCGCCGCCGTCACGGACGCGTCTGCGCCGCCGTCGTCGTCGGGGACCAGGGGCTGCGGAATGCTCGGCACGACTCACGAGCCTACCCACCCCCTCTCCCCTCCCCGGTACGCGGCCACAGGGCGGCTGAATCGGCGGATGTATCCGAAGGGACGGCTCTTCGTGGGCAGATGTCGCCAATGAGGGGGACGTACTGCTCTCGATAGCTTCGGGCTGTGGGTGAACGCGTCCTGATCGCTCTCGGCGGCAACGCGATGACCGCGCCCGACGGCAGCGCCTCCCCGCTCGACCAGCGCCGGGCCATCGAGCGGGCCATGGCGCAGGTGTCCGCGCTCATCGCCGGCGGCCACCAGGTCGTCCTGACCCACGGCAACGGTCCCCAGGTCGGCAACCTGCTGCTGAAGAACCAGCTCGCCGCCGAGGTCGTGCCCCCCGTCCCGCTCGACTGGTGCGGCGCGCAGACCCAGGCCACGATCGGGGTGCTCATCCTCAACGCCCTGGGCCACCCGGCGGCCGTCGTGGTGTCCCGGACCCTGGTCGACCTCGCCGACCCCGCGTTCGCCGCGCCCGTCAAGCCGATCGGCAGGTACTTCACCGAGGCCGAGGCGCGCAGGTTCGAGCAGTTCGGGCAGACCTGGCGCGCGTTCCCCGGCAGGGGCTTCCGGCGCGTCGTGGCCTCGCCGGAACCGCTGGAGATCCTCGACGCGCCCGCCGCCCTGGCCCTGATGGACGCCGGGTACACCGTCGTGGTCGCCGGAGGCGGCGGGGTGCCCGTCGCCCGTCAGGCCGACGGCTCGCTCAAAGGCGTCGAGGCCGTCGTCGACAAGGACGCGGCCGCGGTGGTGCTCGCGGGCGCCGTACGGGCGACCGTGCTGGTCGTGGCCACCGACGTGCCCGCCGCCGTCGTGGGGTACGGAACCGGCCAAGCCCGCCCCATCGGCCGCACCACCGTCGCCGAGCTGCGCGAGTTGCAGGCGGCGGGGCACTTCGCGAGCGGCAGCATGGGACCCAAGGTGGAGGCCGCGCTACGGTTCGCCGAGGCCGGCGGCCGGTCCGTGATCACCTCCCTGGAGCACCTCGGCGAGGCGCTGATTGGTGCCGCCGGCACGGTGGTCGGCCGGTGAGCCGGACCGGTCGACGCCGCGGCCGGTGGGGAAGATGGACCGACGTAGCGGAGCGAACGACCGAAGGGTAGGAGATATGCCGGATCCGATCGAGGTGCGCAAGGTCACCATCGAGAGCGTCACCGACGCCTCCGGGCTGGAGAGGCTCATCGACGACGGGGTGATCGACGCCGACCGGGTGCTCGCCGTGATCGGCAAGACCGAGGGGAACGGCGGTGTCAACGACTACACCCGAATCCTGGCCGACCGCGCGTTCCGCGAGGTGCTGATCGCCAAGGGCACCCGGACTCCGGAGGAGGTCGCGCAGGTGCCCCTGGTGTGGTCCGGCGGCACCGACGGGGTGCTCAGCCCGCACGCCACGATCTTCGCGTCGCTCGACCCGTCCACGGTGGAGCCGTCGGACGAGCCGCGCGTCTCCGTCGGCGTGGCCATGAGCGAGGTCATCCTCCCCGAGGACATCGGCCGCCCGGCGATGGTGGAGAAGGTCGCCGCCGGCGTGCGCGAGGCCATGAAGATCGCGGGCATCGAGGATCCGGCCGACGTCCACTACGTGCAGACCAAGACCCCGCTGCTCACCCTCGCCACGATCACCGAGGCCAAGTCGCGCGGCCAGGAGGTCGTGATCGAGGACACCGGCCCCTCCATGGACATCTCCAACTCCACGACCGCCCTGGGCATCGCCGTCGCCCTCGGCGAGATCGAGATGCCCACGGCCGGGCAGATCCACAAGGACCTCTCGCTGTACTCCAGCGTCGCCTCGTGCTCCTCCGGCGTCGAACTCGACCGCGCCCAGATCGTCGTCGTCGGCAACGTGCGCGGGATCGGCGGGCGTTACCGCATCGGGCACAGCGTGATGAAGGACGCGCTCGACGCCGACGGGATCTGGGAGGCGATCCGTGGCAGCGGCATCGACCTGCCCGACCGGCCGCACCCGAGCGACCTCGGCGACCGGCTCGTCAACGTGTTCATGAAGTGCGAGGCCGACCCCAGTGGCCGGGTGCGCGGACGCAGGAACATCATGCTCGACGACTCCGACGTGCACTGGCACCGGCAGATCAAGGCCACCGTCGGCGGCGTCGCGGCCAGTGTCACCGGCGACCCGGCCGTCTTCGTGTCCGTCGCCGCCGTCCACCAGGGCCCCTCTGGCGGCGGCCCCGTCGCCGCCATCGCCGACCTCGGCCGACAGTGAGGATGCAGGTGAGGATGGAGGTGAGCGCCTCCCGGTGGGTGCGCCCCGTCGCCTGACGGCGAGGCACCGATCTGATCCGGGCACCGGGGGCGAGCATCCGGGAACATTCGTTGCGCCGGATATCACCACGAGGCCGACGTACAGGGCAGAATCGGGCCGTGGAGTCTCAGGGATTAGAGCGCGATGAAGTCGCCGCCGCCATGGCCGCCCGCCGCGAGCTCGGCCCACAGTACGAACTCGAGCTCGCCGAGTCGCTCGTCGACCGCGTCAACGCGGTGATCGACGCGCGGCTCGCCGCGACCCCGGCCAAGCGTCAGAGGCCCGACTGGGCACAGATGGCCCTGGGCCTCGGGTCGCTGGCCATGTCGATCCCGCTGGCCGCGATCGTGGCCCGCATCCCGTCGCCCGGCCCCGCCCTTCTCCTATTGTTCGCGCTCATCGCCGCGGTGAACGTGGCCTACGCGCTGAGCAAGATCACCAACCGCCGGCGAGGCTGACCACTGGGCCGGGCGCGCCGCCTCACAACGGTACGGCGAACCCCCACAGGACCTGGGCGATCTCGTCCACCTCGGTGAACGCGCCGGAGGCCACGGAGGTGACCAGGTCGTGGACCGCGTCGTCATCGCTGTAAACCTCGACGCCGTTGCAGGCGAGGAAGACCACGGTGCAGACCCAGGCGACCTGCCGCGCGCCACGCTCGAAGGGATGGTGGACGGCCAGCGAGTGCAGCAGTGCCGCCGCCTTGACCAGCACGTGCGAGTAGGCCTCGTGGCCGAACATGGACGCCTGCGGCCGGTGCACGGCCGAGTCGAGCAGCCCGATGTCACGCAGGCGAGGCGGAGCACCGAGCGTCACCCGTGCCAGATCCACCACCTGCTCCATGGTCAGGTAGCGCGTCACCCGCGCGCCGGTGGGGTGTGGCCGGTCATTCGGCGAGCCGGTCGAGGACCGAACGCCAGCGGCTCGCCGCCGCGAGGCCCAGGCGGCGGACCTCCTCGTCGGCATCGTGCCGGGCGATGTACTCCTCGACGGCCGACTGCACGACCTGCTGGAGGCTGCGCCCCTCCTTCTCCGCGCGCCGGCGCAGGGCCTCGGTCTGCTCCTCACTGAGGCTGAGCGTCATGGCCAATACCTCCACGGTACGCATCCGGTGTCGGCGTCACGCTTGGACACGGTGAGTGTATGACCATTTACACCGGGTGTCAGTGCTTTTTACTCGGCCCGTCCCAGGCGGGCCAGCCGCATGACGGCCTCGTCGATGATCTCGTCCTTCTTGCAGAAGGCGAAGCGCAGGAAATGCCTGCCGAGCTCGGGGTGGTCGTAGAACACCTGGGTCGGGACGGCGACGACGCCCGCCAGCTCGGGCAGCCGCCTGGCCAGCTCGGCCCCGTCGGTGAAGCCGAGCGGCCGGATGTCGGTCTGCACGAAGTACGTCCCCGCCGGCCGGTAGACGCCGAAGCCCGCCGCCGACAACCCCGCCATGAGCCGGTCGCGCTTGGCGGCGAGCGCGTCGCGCGCTCCGGCGACCCAGCCGAGCTCCTCGCGCAGGGCGTGGGCGACCGCGACCTGCCACGGAGCGCCGGAGGTGAAGGTGAGGAACTGCTTGACCGACTGGACGGCCGCGACCAGCTCCGGGGGACCGCACACCCAGCCGATCTTCCATCCGGTCGCCGAGAACGTCTTTCCGGCCGAGGAGATCATGACGGTGCGCTCGCGCATGCCCGGGAGCGTGGCCATCGGCACGTGTTCCACGCCGTCGAAGGTCAGGTGCTCGTAGACCTCGTCGGTGATCGCGATGAGGTCGTGCTCCTGGCAGACGGCGGCGACCAGCGCCAGCTCGTCGCGGGTGAAGACGGTGCCGGTGGGGTTGTGCGGGGAGTTGACGAGGATCGCCCGGGTGCGCGGGCCCACGGCCGCGCGCAGTTCGTCGGGGTCGAAGGTGAACCTGTCCCCCGCAGGGCGCAGGGCCACCGTCCGGCGCACCGCGCCGGCGAGCGCGACGGCCGCGGCGTAGGAGTCGTAGTACGGCTCGAACAGGATGACCTCGTCACCCGCCTCGCACAGCGCGAGGACCGACGCCGCGAGCGCCTCGGTGGCGCCGACGGTGACCAGGATCTCGCCGTCCGGCTCGTACAGCAGGCCGTAGTGCTGCTTGCGGTGCTCGGCGACGGCCTGCCGCAACTCGGGCATCCCGGGGCCGGGCGGGTACTGGTTCAGCCCTCCCCTGATCGCCGTCACGGCGTGTTCGAGCATGGAGGAGGGACCGTCGGTGTCGGGGAAGCCCTGTCCCAGGTTGATCGACCCGGTGCGCACGGCGAGCGCCGTCATCTCCGAGAAGATCGTCGTGCCGAACTCGCGCATGCGGGCGACCAGTGGCTCGTTCACGCCGGCAAGCCTACCCAGCCGCCCTTCCCCGCACCGAACCCTCCGCCCCCACCCACCGGAGGCGTTCGCGAACCCCATCGACCGAATCGACCACCGGCCACCGGCCACCGGCCAGCGACCAACCACTTCACGACCCCCACACCCCACCGCTTCGCCGTCAAAGGCGGACAAATACCGAAATAAGTAATGTCAGGCGGAAAATCCGCACACACCGAAAGACGCGGGTGACGCAGCGGCGTTAGCCTGCTGAGGTGGTCGCCAGGTTTGTCCGCTATGCCGAAGAGCGCCGGGAACCGGCCCCCGCCCGGATCCGGGAGCTGGACGTGCTGCGCGGCCTCGCCGTCTGCGGGATCACGCTGGTCAACACCTGGCAGCACACCTCCGACGCCGTCCACCGGACCACCACCACGCCCACGGACTGGCTGGTCGAGAACCTCCTGCAGAGCCGCTTCTTCCCGATCTTCTCGTTGCTGTTCGGCGTCAGTTTCGTCCTGTTCCTGCGCTCGGCCGCCCGCCGGACGTCCCACCCCCGGCTCGTGCTGCTCCGCCGGCTGTCGGCGCTCGCCGTCCTCGGGCTGCTCCACCGGACGCTGAGCCCGGGCGAAGTGCTGCTCCCCTACGCCCTGACCGGCGCGCTCATCCTGCTGCCGGCCTCCTACCTGCCCAGGTGGGCGGTGCTCACCGCCGGGACCGCCGCCACGTCGTGGGCGGTCCTGTTCCACGCGGGCGGCGTGTGGCTGATCCCTGGACTGTTCCTGCTGGGCATGGCCGTGATCGCGTACGCCCCCGGGCGCCGCGCGCTGCGCGCGGCCTTCCTGGTGAGCGTGCCGCTGGCCGTCGCGCTCACCGGGGCGTGGCTGTACCTCTGGGCGCACCCCGCGACGTTCCGCTTCCCCTTCACCGTGAGCGTCTACCCGCTGGCCGGTCTGGCCGCGGCCACGGCGTACTGCACCGGGTTACTGCTGGCCGCCAGGCGCCTGCCCTGGCTCACGGCCGCGCTGGAGCCGCTCGGCCGCATCGCGCTCACCGCGTACGTGGCCGGCACGCTGATCACTTTGGCGGCGCTCCCGCTGCTCACCAGGGACGGCAGCCGCGCGGGCGTGCTCGTGGTGTCCGCGGTCGCCATCCTGGCGCTGGTGGCCTTCGCCCGCTGGTGGACCGCCCGGTACAGGTACGGGCCGCTGGAGTGGGCGTGGCGGTGCGTCACCTGGTGGGAGCCGCTCCCCAACCGCCGCCCGCGCTCCTCGGCAGCCGGGGGTCCGGACCTTTAGGCTTGTGGGGTGACCCGCATCGCCCTGTGCCAGCTTCCGGTGTCCGTCGACCCCAAGACCAACCTCGAACGCGTCCGCGACGCTCTCGGCCGGGCCGCCTCGCGCGGCGCGACGCTCGCGGTGTTCCCCGAGGCGATGCTGACCCGGTTCGGCAAAGAGATCGCCGAGTCCGCCGAGCCGGTCGACGGCCCGTTCGTGACCGCCGTGGCCGACGCCGCGCGGGCCCACGAGATCGCGGTCGTCCTCGGCACGTTCGAGTCCGGGGACCCCGACGGCGACGGGCGCGTGCACAACACGACCGTCGCGCTCGACCGGTGCGGGCGGCTGCGGGCCGCCTACCGCAAGATCCACCTGTTCGACTCCTTCGGCGCCCGCGAGTCCGACCTGGTCGCCCCCGGCGAGACGCCGGTGGTCGTGGAGCTGGAGGGTCTGCGCCTCGGCCTGATCACCTGCTACGACGTGCGCTTCCCCGAGCTGGCGCGCGCCCTGGTCGACCAGGGCGCCGACGCGTTCGTCGTCATCGCCGCCTGGAGCGCGGGCCCGATGAAGGAGGAGCACTGGGCGACCCTGGTCAGGGCGCGGGCCATCGAGAACACCATGTGGACGATCGCCGTCGGCCAGGCCCCCGACCCGGAGGCCAGGGACGGCTTCGGCGTGGGCCGCAGCATGCTCGTCGACCCTCTGGGCGTGGTCCGCGCCGATCTGGGGCCCCGCGGCGCCGTCCAGGTGGTCGAGATCGACCCGGCCGAGACCGACCGGGTGCGGGCCACGCTGCCCTGTCTTTCCCATCGGCGCCCAGATATTTATCGCTCCGTGCGGAACGCCGAGGTCGGCAGATCGTAAAATGCGGGATGTGAGCGAGCCCGCACCAAGCACCCAGATGCAAAAGGTCATTCCCCCTCGGCTGCTGGTGCCCTACCTCGCGGGCCAGCGCACGATCATCTCGGGCTACGTCTACCGCGTCCAAGACTGCTCGCGGCTGACCTCCCCCGAGCAGCTCGTGTCCGCGCTCGACCTGACCTTCGAAGGGTCCGAGCTCGAACCCTCGGTTCCCGAGCTGTACATCCTGCGGTGGCTGGTACGCGACACCGACACCTACGACGTCCCCTACGGGCCGCACATGGGCGGAGATTGGAACGATTCGCCCCCCTTCGCGGGCAACGGGTTCACCACCTCCCGCCAGCACGTGGTACCCCAGTTCCACACCCCGCCCATGCCCATCCCGGCGGGGGCCGAGATCCGTCACCTGACCACCCGCGGCGAGCGGCGCTTCGCCGACTACGACGGCCTGACCTGGCGGCCGGCCGCATGACCGACATCGAACCCGTCGGTCTCGGCTTCATCGCCCACCAGCACGACCAGACCTACGCGGCCGCCCTCGGCCCCGGCCCCGACGACGTGATCCTGTTCAGCGAGGAGCCGCGCGAGGGCTTCGAGCGCGCCGGCGCGTACTGGCGGCGGCAGGTCCGGCGCGAAGACCTGCAGTGGCTGGTGCTGCTGCGCACGGTCGGCGCGTTCGGCGGCGAGCCGTGCGTGGTCCTCGACGAGGACGACGACGGCCTGCACATCGCCTACACCGGTCACAGCGGGCTCAAGGCCGAGGCGCTGGGCTACTGGATGGTCGACCACGGAGCCTACGAGGTGGTCGTGCCGCACGAGGAGGTCCACTCCATCCGCGTCGAGCGCGTCCCGATCCCCTGTCAACCGGCCCAGGGCTTGAGTGTCTCTGGAGTGTGACAGAAACGCCCGTGCTGTCGCCGGGCAGGCCGTCATTCGCCGAGATCTTCGCCGCGCACTATCCGGCGATGGTACGGCTGGCGGGCCTGCTCGGCGCCGACGATCCCGAGGACATCGCGCAGGAGGCCTTCGCGCGCCTGCACCCGCGGCTGGCGCGCCTGCGCGATGACGCGGCGGCGCTGCCGTACCTCCGCGCGATCGTCTGCAACCTCACCCGCAACCGGATACGCCATCTCCGGCTGGTACGCCTGCGCAGGCTCGAGCCTCCGCCCGCCCAGGGCGGCGGCGAAGAGGCGTACCTGACCGCCGAACGCCACCGCGACCTGCTCGCCGCCGTGGACCGGCTGCCGCGCCGCCAGCGCGAGGCCCTGGTCCTGCGGTACTGGCTCGATCTGTCGGAACGCGAGATCGCCGATGCCATGGGCGTGTCCCCCGGCTCGGTCAAGAGCCACACCAGCCGCGCCATCGCGGCCCTCGGTCGTGCCCTCAGGGAGAGCAACGATGATTGACGACGACCTCCGCGAGGCCCTGCGCGCCCGTGCCTCGACCTATCAGACCAGTCCGCACGCGTGGATCGGCGTCCAGCGGCGCCTGCGTACGGCCCGGCGCAGAAGGTTCGCCGCGCTGGCGGCCGCTTCGCTGTCGGTGGCCGCGCTGGCCGCCGGCGTGCCGCTGGTGCTCTCAGGCACCGGGTCCGACCCCACCACCCGCGCGACCACCACCGCGGTCCCGTCCAAGGGGCACGAGGACGCCTTCGACCTCGAGTCACGGCAAAGTCCTCCCGTCGGCGACCCGGTGATCCTGGTCAACCCCGCCGACGGCCGGTACCTGCGCCTCTGGTTCAGCAGGAAGCCGCAACAGCAGGGCCTCGACCAGCCGGTGCCGTCCAATGCGCCAAGATACGACGTCCTCTGCTGGGCCATGCAGTCAGCTCTGCACGGTAGGACGTACGCGGGCTGCCCTGTGGACGCCGACCCTAGCCACGCCGGCCAGTACGCCTGGTACGTCGGCGGCACGGCGGACGACTGGTCGCGCGGGGAGACGGTGATCTCCTACGGCGTCGCCCGCTCCAAGGTGAGGAAGGTGTCGGCCATCGCCGCGGACGGGACCCGGCTGCCCGGCGTGATCTACCGGCCGAAGGGCGCCCCCGCGGCCGTGTGGGCGGTGACCTACCCGGCGCGGGCACGGGTGCGCGCCTTCGAGTTCAGCGACGCCGACGGCGAGGTCCTCGGCCGCACGACGCCCGATCCGTTCCTGCTCTCCCCGACGAGCGCGGCCCCCGTGACGCCCCCTGTCGACCTGCCCGGCGGGCTCACCGCGCGGCTGCACACGGACGGGACGTTCACCTGGCTGCGCGACGGGGTCATGGTCGCCGCGACGGAGATCCTGTGGACCGGCGCGACGGCGGGCGCGCCCGCGAGGATCATCTCCTGGCACTTCGGGCACGGCCGGTGGTTCGGCCTGGCCACCGCGGGGACGGCCAAGGTCGAACTGACCGCCGGGACGGGCGCCCCGATCTGGGCCGCCACGGCCCGCGACCCCTGGAGACGCGGTCTTGCCCTGTTCTCCGCCCCCAGCGGGCGCGAGAGCGACCTCTACACCGGGGGGTACACGATCGTCGGCTTCGACGCCCGCGGCAAGGAGATCTGGCGGGAGAAGGTGCCTCCCCATCCGCCTCTGTGGACCGGTGTCCCGCTGTCCACACCGGCGCGGTGAACGGCGGCCGCCAGTGCCGCCGTTCACCGCGCCGACGGGCCGACGATCGGCCCGGGGAGTGCGGTGACGGCCAGACGACCGGGCCCGGACAGCGGGTGAGGGAGGCGGGCGGTCAGGTTGGAGTGCCGAGGTAGCGGTAGCGGGCCAGGCGGGTCGCCAGGCGGTCCTCGGGCGGGCTCCCCATCAGGCCGAGGATCTCGTGCTCGATCGTCGCGCCGACCCGCTCGCAGAAGGCCTGCGGCTCGTAGGCCGCGTCCGGGAACTCCGGGATGACGCGGTCGACGATGCCGTCCCGCCGCAGGTCGCGGGCTTGCACCCCTTGAGCTTTGGCGATCTCGGGCGCGAAGTCGATGGTCCGGTACAGGATCGCCGACGCGCCCTCGGGGGACAGCGGCGACAGCCAGCCGTGCTGGGCGCACAAGACGCGGTCGGTCGGCAGCAAGGCCAGGGCGCCGCCGCCCGCCCCCTCCCCGAGGATCAGGCACACGGTCGGCGTGTTCAGCGACACCAGGGTGGTCAGCGCGCGGGCGATCTCGGCTGCCAGGCCGCCCTCCTCAGCCGTCCTGGACAGCGCCGCCCCCGCCGTGTCGATCACCGTGACGAGCGGCAGCCCCAGCTCGGCGGCCAGGTGCATGCCCCGGCGGGCCACCCGCAGCCCGGCGGGGCCGAGGTGACGGCCGGCGCTCTGCCGGCGGTCCTGGCCGAGCACCACGGCGGGCGCCCGGCCGAACCTGGCCAGGGCGAGCAGCAGGCCGGGATCGTTCTCGCCGGCGCCGGTGCCGTTCAGGGGGGTCACGTCCGAGGCGCCGAGCTTGAGCAGGGCCTTCACGCCGGGACGGTCGTCACGCCGGGAGCGGCTGATCGCCTCCCAGGCGCCGACCTCGGCGACCCGGTCCTCCGGCTCCACCCGCCAGGCCGGCCCGCCCTCGCCATGTCCGCCCTCTTCACGTCCGCCCTCGCCACGTCCGCCCTCTTCACGTCCGTCCTCGCCACGTCCGGCCTCACCGCGTTCTTCCTCGCCAGCTTCTTCCTCGGTGGCGGTGGCGTTGTGGTGAGGCGGCCGGGGCAGGCTCCGCTGCTGTTCGCCGGGGGCCGCGTCCCGCGTGTCCATCAAGGAGCACAGGACGGCGAGGGCGCGGATCGCCACCTCGCGGGCGCTCGCGGCCGAGACGACGGCGTCGACCAGGCCGTGCTTGAAGAGGTTCTCGGCGACCTGCACGCCCTCGGGGAACGGGTATCCGTGCAGGGACTCGAACACCCGCGGGCCGAGAAAGCCGATGAGCGCGCCCGGCTCGGCGGCGGTGACGTGCCCGAGCGATCCCCACGAGGCGAACACCCCGCCCGTGGTGGGATGGCGGAGATACACGATGTAGGGCAAACCGGCGGCGCGGTGGGCCGACACCGCGGCGCTGATCTTGATCATCTGGACGAAGGCGAGCGCGCCCTCCTGCATCCGGGTGCCGCCCGACGCCGGCGCGGCCAGCAACGGCAGCCGCTCCGCCGTCGCCCGCTCCACCGCGCGCACGAGCCGCTCGGCGGCGGCGACCCCGATCGAACCGGCCAGGAACGAGAACTCGCAGGCCATGACGGCCACGCGGCGGCCGCCCAGCAGCCCCTCCCCGGTGACCACCGACTCGTCGTAGGGCGTCCGGGCCCGCGCCGCCGCCAGTTCCTCGGCGTACGGCGAGCCGGGGGGCGCGGGATCCACGGTCGGCTCGTCCCACGACTTCCACGACCCGGGGTCCAGGACGATACGGATCAACGTGTACGCGTCGGGGCGTGCGACGCCGCTCACCGGACCGCTCACCCTTCCCGCTTGTCCGCATCCGCGAGGTGGACCGGCCTCCCGGACGTCTCCGGCGCGTCCGGTACCCCTGCCACTCTCGGACCGCTCGGTACCGCGTCCGTCCCGGTCAAGCCCGGTACCACGTCCGTCCCAGTCAGGCCCTGTTCCGGGTCCGATCCGTTCTCAGGTCGCCCCGCGACGGTCGCGGTCGCGCCCTGCGCCTCGCGCCCGGCCAGCCAGTCGCGGACCGACCGGTCGTCCTGGCCGAGCGAAGGCGGCGGCAGATGCTCGGCGGGTGGCGCGCCGTCGAACCGCAGCGGCGACCCCGGCAGCTCGATGGTGCCGAGCACCGGGTGGTCCACGGTGACCACCAGCTCCTGCGACCGCGTCTGCTTCCAGGCGTAGACCTCGTCCAGCGTGCGGACCGCCCCGGCGGGGACGCCCGCCTCGCTCAGCACGGCGAGCCAGTGCGCCCGGTCGTGGGCGCCCAGCGCCTCCTCCATGTCGGCGACCAGCTCGTCACGGTGGGCACGCCGCTCCCGGTTGACCGCGTATTTCGGTGTCGCCGGGTCGATGCCCAGCAGCGGGGCGAGCCTGCCCCACTGGGCGTCGTTGGCGACCGCGATCTGGATCACCCCGTCGGCGCAGCGGAACGCCCCGTACGGCGCGATCGAGGCGTGGTGGTTGCCGCTCGCCCCTGGCACCTTGCCGCCGACCGTCCACGCCGTCCCGTGGTAGGAGTGCACGCCGACCACCGAGGCCAGCAGCGAGGTGCGCACGACCTTCCCCACGCCCGTCCGCTGGCGTTCGTACAGCGCCGCCAGCACGCCGTACGCGCCGTGGATGCCGGCGAGCAGGTCGGCGATCGAGGAGCCCACGCGGTACGGCTCGTCGGGCGAAGGGCCGGTGAGGCTCATCAGGCCCGCCTCGCCCTGCGCGATCTGGTCGTACCCGGGCCGCCCGCCCTCGGGGCCGTCGTGGCCGAAACCGGTGATCGACAGGATGACCAGGCGGGGGCTCAGCTCGTGCAGGCGCTCCACGGAGAAGCCGAGCCGGTCCAGCACGCCGGTGCGGAAGTTCTCGACCAGGACGTCGCTCTGCCGCACGAGCCGGGTGAGCAGGGCGGCGCCCTCCTCGGACTTCAGGTCCAGGGTGATGGACCGTTTGTTGCGGTTGGCCGCCAGGAAATAGGTGGAGATGTCCCCCTCGGGCCCGACGAAGGGCGGCCCCCAGCCACGCGACTCGTCGCCGCCGTCGGGATGCTCGACTTTGATCACCATGGCGCCGAGGTCGCCGAGCATCTGCGCTCCGTGCGGCCCGGCCAGCGCCCGGGACAGGTCGAGGACCACGATGTCGCTGAGCGGTCCCTGCAAGGTCAGCCTCCACGGGGGTGTGAGGAGAACGTGTTCTCGTCCACAGGCAAGCCTGCCAGGTGACACCGCCGTCCCGACACCCAGGTGCCGCCCCGAAACACGCCGGTTACCCCCGCCATCCCTCTGGACCGTCCCATTCGGGACGATCTACGCGCGCCGGCCGGGAGAACCCGTCCCGACCGGTCGCGTCGCGTCGGCCGCCGTCCATCCGGGGGAACCGTCTCAGGCCGTTCGGGAGGAACCGTCTCAGCCCGTTCGGGAGGACATCTGGGCCCGCCCGGGAGAACCGTCTGGCTCGTCCGAGAATCGTCCCGGTTCGCCCGAAGAGGAGCTCGCGACCGCGCGGGGGCGCTTCGCGAGCCTTGTCTGCCTAGTGGTGGGTCCTGCGCGTACGCCAGCGGTCCACGAGTTCGCGGAGTTTGCGCTGGTTCTGCGGGTCCCTGGCCATCGTCTTGACCTTCTCGACGTGCTCATGCCCCTTCGGGCCGCGCAGGTACTCCTTGATGCGGTCCATCATGGATGCCATCGTGTCACCACCGCCTGTCGATCGCCGTTTCCCTCGAACGGCTACCCTCGACATCCCCCGCCAATCACGCATTGTGCTCGCAAGCCGATAAAACAGGACAAGCGATGACGATTGTGGGATACAGCCACGACCATCCGGCGATGCCCGCGTGACCAATTGGGGATTTACGCCGACAATTCGGAGCGAGGGGTCGCTCCATCGGTGATCACGACCGGGACGACGCGCCGCGCGGCGCGTGGTCACCGGCCCGGCGGTGGCCGAGTCCACGCGCCCCGCCACCAGCTCGTGCATTAGGTTGGTAGGTCGCCGGGGTCGCCACCGTCGCTGGGTCACTCGGGTCGCGACGTCGCAGGGCACTGGCATCGCCCAGACAGGCACCGCGGAGCGCGGCTCTCATAGGAGGACCAGCTCGCAGGAGCGCCGACTCCGCAGGGGCGACGGCTCCCGCAGGGGCGACGGCCCTATGCCGCCCGACGACGAGAGACGGTCGCGCACGACCGAAGGAGAGCCCGCTGACCAGCACTGACGCGACGTCCAGAGCGAAGATCATGGAGCGGGTCCGGCGGCTGCTGGACCTCGCCGAGCATCCCAACACCGGCGAGGACGAAGCGGCGCTCGCCTCCGCTCACGCGGCCGCCCTGATGCTACGGCACGGGCTGGACGCCAGCGCGGTACGGCGCGGCGCCACCGGGCGTTCCGAGAAGATCGACGGCATCGAGTTCGAGGTCTCCAACCGAGGCGGCCACGCGCGGGAGCGTTGCTGGGCGCTCCACCTCATCTGCGACGCGCTCGGCTGCAAAGGCGCCCAGCACTGGACGGGTGTGCACGGGCGCGGCATCCGTGGCGCGCGGCACGTCACCATGACCGTCGTCGGACCCGACCCCGTCCTCGACAGCCTGCGCGTACTGCTCCCGTCCATCACCCTCCAGATGGAGAACCAGGTGAGACCCGCTCTGCGGCATTTCACCGCCCGCGACCTGACGGGCGTCGAGGGCAAGGACCGACGCGCCCGCGCGACGTCCGACTACCGGCGCGCCTTCTACGTCGGCTTCGGCTCCGGCGTCTCGGCCAAACTCCGCGACCGGGTCGCCGAGATAGCCGACCAGGTGAAGGGCACCGGCGCCGAACTCGTGCTCCTCGACCGGTCGGCGCTCGTCCAGGCCGAGTTCCAGCGCCGCTTCCCCGGCCTCAAGCGAGCCCGCGCCACCACGCTCGACGCCGACGGCTACCACACCGGCCGGCAAGCCGGCCGCACCGCCGACCTCAGCGACCGAGCCCTCCCCGACCTCCCCCTCGGCCGCCTCCCCCACTGAAACCGGGGCGCCGCGGCCCGGCACGAGAAGTTCCGGAGAAACCAGGAACGAATGATGAAGGGCGCGGTCCCACCTCGAACGAACGAAAGGGGTCAGTCCCAGCGCCGGGCATTGCCCTCGTTGAAGTCCGTCCGCTCGTCGGGGATGACGCAGAACGGCAGACCGGCCGGATCCTCCATGATCCACCATCTGCCGTCGACCTGGCGGACCCGCCGCGCCCCGAGCTTCTCCAGCCGCGCGACCTCCGCCTCCAGGTCGTCGGTGTGGACGTCCAGATGCACCCGGCTCGGCCCCTCCCCCAGTCGCTGGATCAGCAGCCAGGCATCCTGCCCCGGCAGATCCGCTCCGTGATACGCAGGTTCGGACTCGAATGCATGCATCGTCACCCCCGCCGCGCCCTCCCAGAACCTCAGTTCGGCGTCGTGGACGTCCTCGGAGACGTCGATCACGACTTTGGAAACCCTGCTGTAGTGCGCCACGCCCCTACCTCCCGACGAGCTTCTCCACACCGCGCTACGCAACCAGACCCTTCAGCTCCCCGCAAGCCACCCCAACCCCCTCCGCCCCGGCTCGCCGAACCCCCCGCCCTGACCCACCACGCACCTCCCCCAACCCACGAGCACCTCCCCCGACTCGCGAGACCCTGCCCGATCCACGAGCGCCCCTGCCTGACCCACCGCGCGCTTCGGCCTGACCCACTGTGCGCCCCGGCCCGACATGTGAACGGTTCCCGTCGATCACGCATCCGTGACATCCGGCTGCGTTACGTTGGTTACGGAGGTTGCCGGGGCGTCGAAAGGCCGAGACCGTGACACAGGAAACAGGACCCGTGCCCCCCGGAACCGGCCCCCTGTCACCCGATTTCACCGGCATCGACCCCGATCGGATGACCGGCTTCATCACCGAGATCGACCACGCCCGAGGCACCATCGCCGAACACACCGAAGCCATCCGCCGCGTATTCGCCGCCAACGACCTCCCCGCCACCTCCCTCACCCCCATAGCCGAAGTAGAACACTGGATAGACACCCACCTCCCCGACCTCCGCCGCCGAGTGCAGACAGCAAGAAACACGGCACAGCTTCCCAACTGGTCTCCCCAGGCGACGCACCTCATCCCCTACGAAGAGAAGCCTGCTCTCCCCACGGCAGAAGCCCAACGCCTCGGCCAGGAACTCGCCACGCAGTACAAGAAGGCCAGCGAGGGCCTTATCAACCTGGACCGCCAGGCGGAATACCAGAAGGTCCTCGACACGCTCGCCCAGCACGTCCACGACCCCGCCTACACCGCCGCGTTCTTCGCAGCCCTGGGCGTGCACGAAACCCTGCAACTCCCAGTAGTCCTCCGCGAGCACCTCGGCGACCCCGGCGAAGCCACGCTCGCACCGCCTCGCCCCGACGACGAGCTCATTCGCGCAATAAGCCAAGCTTTCGCCACCGCGGTCTCGTCGGGCTCTCGCCTCCCTGGAATGACGCAGATCAGTAACGCTCTCCGGAGTCCGGATCTCGACCCGAGGGACACATTCGGCGCCAGCCTCATCCTGGCAGCGGGAGCCTTCCCTGCCGAGTGGCTGGCGCAGGTGGTGGCAGCGCGAGGACTGGCGACACCGCGCGACGTACACACCGGTTATCTGTACGCTCTCGGAAACAATCCCGCCGCCGCCCGCTTGGCGATCAAAACGGCTCTAGGCGACAGCGCCGACCAGTCAGCGCTTAAGAAGTGGCTCAAGGGCATGAGTGACCGCACGAGCGGACCGTACGCCACCGACATCGAGGCAGACGCCTTCGGCCGCATGCTCGCCGCCGCCTCCGGCGCCCACGACGAAAAAGACGGCACCCACAGCAAAGACGCAGCCCTATTCGCCTTCACCGTCATGACAACAATGGGAGACCTCCGCATCGGCCAGGCCGCTCGCATACACCTGGCAGAGATCGCCGGTAGGTACGTGACCGAGATAGCTGAAGGGTCTGATATAACCGACAAGAACCACTTGCTTCCCAGCGCATTCGTAGACGTAGTTTCTCGCACTCCCGGGCTGAAGCCTACGTTCCGACTGAGCCCAGAGGACACCTACAAGTTCATCAAGACCTTCGCGGACAGTCCAGAGACGCAGACACCCTTCCGGGAAGGTATGGGAAATCTCGCCCGTAGGCTGATCCACGCAGAAGTCCCGGCCATGCTGGAAAGCAAGGATCCCGCACGGGTGAATGAGATTTTCGCAGCCCTAGGCAATACGGCTGGCATGCAACTCGCCGCCGAGAAGAAGCTCAGCCAAGTTAAGGACGACGCCGACGACGCGGCCGGGAAAACATTCAGCACGATATCGGGCAACATGCTGGGCGTCATAGGCATCTTCGTCCCCGGCGAGAAGATAGGCGCTACGGCATGGACCTTACTCAGCGGCGGCTGGTCTGCATTCGACACCTACAAAGAAGAGAATGAAGAAGGAGAGAAGGTCGAGCAAAGGAATCGCGACGAAACCCTAGGCCGTCAGCACACAATAGCGAACTGGCTTACGGAAGGCGGAATGGCGCCACGGATTCCACCTGCACGCTATCCAGGAATAGCAAATCAATCAGGACTGCTTCGACCATTTTCAGAGATCCTGACGACCGGCGAAAATGGACTGAACGCCCTCGACAGCTGGTTCATTGATAATGGCATGGGCAGTGGAGACTTGAAGTCATTCGGCGAAATTTCCGACCAGTTTGCAACCACACTTGAAGGACGGAAAACCCGCGTTGCAGAGCGGGCCCTAAAGTTGGATGACGGAGGCTAAGACACCTTCAAGCAATGCGTCTCACCCCGCAGATCAATCTGACCATCTAGTGGCGAACCAACATACAGGACGGTAGCGGCATCCTGGTTCTCCAAGCGAATAGGCTTGCTATCGAAATCGTCGCTAGCGATTTCATACGGAGCTACACGCTTGAGGGTAGCGACCAATCCGTCCTTTACTAGTTGCGACTTAGAGCGAGCATCGATATCTGTCGCTCTAACAGCGAAGGTCTGTTTGGCCCTGCCATGCCCACAAGGAACATTTTTTCCACCGGGGTCCGTGATCGTCACATCCCTTGCATGCCGCTCCTGCAACAATTGAAGAATGTGTCCTTTCAATGTTTGTCCGGCCTGGGCAACGGTGGGGCCTTTGTCGATCGTGCAGGCTGTGAGCACTAGGGGTGTGAGCAATGCAACAGCGGCGAACTTGCGGCGCAGGGTCGAGTCACTAGACCGCTGCACCATCTTCGCCTCCACGTCTGTTCGAGACCGAGTCGCTTCCCACATAATCTCAGTGAGAGCCGCTGCGCCACCTAGTATCCACATACTCACTCAGACTTTCATCGCAGGAGGAGCCAGGCGTTGCCCATCGACGACGACTTGGTGCCGAACCCCCGGCATCGGGACCTTGAGGCGGCTCTCGCTGCCGTGCGGGTGTATGTGCGGGCGCTGGAGACCGCCCTTGATCCTGCCTGTGCCACGTTCGGGGGGCGTGTCGTGTGGGTTGGGCCTACGGCTCGGGCGTTCGGGGAGGAGTTGAATGGGCGGCGGGCGCGTCTGAAGACAGCCGTTCACCACATCCTGGCCGAGCTGGAGGCTGAGTTGCGATCCACGCCGAGCAAGGTCTCGCGGTCGACGGCGGCCAGCATGAGCGGCTGGTCATAGCAGCATTCACCCCCGCCGTCTTCCTCGAGGTCTCCCCGTGAGCGATCACGCAGCCTAGGACACCAGTGATGTCGGGTCCGGTGCTCGAAGACCGGAGAGGGCTTCTCGCCAGTCGGCCGTCGCCGAACCCGAGTCCGCGAGAAGATCGTCGAAATCGTGGGCCCTTACGACCACGGTGATGCTCGGTCCGGTGTGCGCGTCCCGGACGGCCGCCGTGGCGAAGTGGCACGCTTCTTCGATCTCCCCCGCCTTGGCGAGTGCACAGGCGTAGGCAAGCCGGACGAGAGCGGGATCGTTGGAGTCCTTGGCCCCGTAGCGCGCCAGTGCCCGGGTCATCGCCTCGGCCGTGCCGCCCAGGTCTCCTAGGTCGGCCCGCCCTCGTGCCTCGTAGAAGAGTTGGCGCTCTCGCTGGAAGGACAGCACTCCCGGCTGGAGCAGGTCGTCCGCGCAACGGTCCAGCGTGTACCCGGATCGGTTGATGGCGCGTTCGAACGCCGGCCTGTCGCCGAGCGAGGCGTGGGCGAGGGCGGCGAGGCCCCACATCCAGGCGATGGCCGGCGTGGCGGTGACGCTGCGTTCCAGCCGGGGCACGACCATGGCGAGAGTCGCATGGGGATCTGCCGCATACGTCGGTATGAGCGCGGTGCTGGAGAGGGCGAGATCGGCGAGGTAACGATCGCCGGCCTCGTCCGCCGCCCTGGTCGCGGTCGTGTACCACCTGCGGGCGAGTGGGAAGTGGTTGGCGCAGAACATGATTTCGCCCACCACAATGGCCAGCTTGGCACCCACCCTGGTCAGCCTGCGTTGCGCTTCAGCGGGATGCCTCTGCGTCAGCAGTTCTCTCACACTCGCCAGATGGAGAAGCGCCTCTGGCAGCACGGTGGGAGGCGGTACATTCCGTCCAAGCCGATCCGCCTCGTTCTCCAGGTAGAGCACCCGTGCCTCGCTCACGCTGCTGGCATCGAGAACCTGCTCGAAGAGGTCGGGGGTTCGGGAGAGGGTCTCGGTGAGGCCGAGGGCCATGGTGGTGGCGCCTAGGTGGAAGACTTCTCGCCGGTTCGTGGCCGCCTCCCGGGGGTCGGGGCGCGTTGGTGCGACGCCGGAGCCTTTCCCTTCAGGGTCGTACGGCGCGAGCAGTTCCGCAACGGTGTGGCCGGGAAACATCCGTTCCAGCACCCGGCAGTGGTCGGCCTGCGGCTTGGTCTTCAGGTGGCCCTTGAGCCAGCGGCCGAACGCCTCGCGGCTCGGGGCCGAGCCGATGAGGCGCCGGTCGATGGCCCGCGCCACCTTCTCGTACTCCAGGCAGAACGCCCGATGCGTCTCCTGGTGACGCTTGGACAGCAACACTCTCAACAACGTCTGCCGGCCGGGCATCCGGAACACCGCCTTCACGAACCATACGGTCAACGTTCGGTAATCACTTCGCGACTTTAAGTGGCGTCGCGGGTGAGGGCCAGCCGTTTTCGGTGTCACGGCGGTCGAGGCACAGGCATGCCACATCGGTGACCGGTCGGTGCCCGTTGGCGACACGGGAGAGCGACGCCGCCGATCGGACGAGCCTCATAGCGTCCCCGGCGAGATTCTCCCGACCCGATCCAACTTGAAGGTGCGGTCTGATTCGCATGTCCAGCTCACCGGCTCCCGTCGAGCCTTTCGCGGCCGTCCAGCGCATCCGGTATTCGGTGTGGTGTGCCGGCCTGTCCCTCGGCCTGCTTGTCACGAGCACCGTGGCGTGGCTGCCTAGTACCCATCCCTGGTCGACGGGCGAGGGGCTGACCCTGTGGGAGTTGCCGGGGTCCGATGCCGGTTCCGTGAGCGCGTATGGCGGAGGCGCGCTCGGCATGCTGTTGCTGGCTCTCGCGCTCACCCTCCTGGCCGCTTTCCATCCCGCGCGTCCGATGGTGCTCGGCGCGCTGCTCGCTGACGCGCTCAGCTTTCTGAACACCATGTGGCTGCACTAGGCGCTCGGCGACGCCGCCCCCGACGGCACCGCACCCGGCGTGGCCGCAGCGCTCGTCGAAACGCTGGCTCTGATACTCGGACTCGGCCTGCTCACTCTCGTCGACAGTGCCGACGAGCGAGACACCGCGCGCCGGATGACGGCGTCCGCAGGACAGAGGCTCACGGGCTCACCGTGGTCGCTGGAGATCCGCCGCAGGCTGGGACACGCGGTACGCGGCGGCATGGTCTCGGTGCTGCTGATCTTCGCGAGCGCACTGCCGTGGGTGGGTCTTCGGCATCACCGCGAGGACGGTCGAGGAATCGTCACCTACTTGTCCCTGTGGGACCTGGCGGGCTCCTCCGCCGGATCGGCGGTGACTCCGGCCGCCGAGACCGTCCTGTCCCTGCTGGTGGTGTCCTTCCTGCTCGTCCTGGTGGTGGCGAGCGAGCCTGACCGCTTCGTCGCCTGCTGGGCTCTGCTGTCGGCGTCTCTGACGGCGGGATCGCTGTGGTGGCTCGGCCGGGTGCTGAGCGATCTAGGACCGGTCCGAGGTACCGGGGCGGTCACGTGGCTTTCAGGCCCGATGGTGACGGCCGTGTTCCTCGTCCTCAGCATGGCCGTGGTCGCGCTCGTGATCATGCCCGAGGCGCGCCTCCAGCGTCATCCGGACAACCCCGGTGGCACGGAAGTCCAGCGCCGAAGGGCACGACGGCGAGGTGCGTCTGGCGGGCCGACCGCGTGGACATCGCGAGGACTCCGAAGTTTGCGAGGAATATGGGGGGCGGTCACCAGACGGCAGTGAGGGGTCGAGGCCGGGGACGACACGATGGTGAGGGAACGAGGACGGGAGCGAGGCCATCTGAGCGGCGTCGGTGAGATGGCGACGGCCACGCGAAAGAGCTTGGCTTTCGCTGGGCCGCTGCCGGAACGCGGCTCGCGATCGACCCGGCCTCTTTCGTGAAGGACCAGCGAATGCCCATGTGCGAGGACGCCTTCGGCGCCGCTCCCGTCGTACGCCTGCTCGAGAGGGCGGCGTTCAGTGCCGCCGAGGGCTCGGTCCCCGAAGCGCGGAAGTGGGCGGCGAAGGTGCTGGAGGGTCATCCGCGCCGCGACGACGCTCTCCTGCTGCTGTCGGAGACGTTCACCAACGCCGTCGTGCACACCCGGTCCACCGTGGTCGGGGTCGTCCTGCTCGGTGAGGAGGACCAGCGGCTGCAGGTGGAGGTGGTGTCCGAGGGAGCCGAGACGCTGCCGTGCACCTGCCGCCGCGTTTCCGTCGACGCGGCCGCGCCGGCGGAGTGGGGAAAGTTGGCGGAGTCGGGCCGGGGCGTGCGTCTCGTCCGCGCCATCGCCGACCAATGGGGCTACATCGAGGACCGCCCCCGCTGCGTCGTCTGGTTCGCCCTTCACCCCCACCCGAACGCTGACCAGGCATGACCTGTACCGCGACCCCGGCGGGCTCGCCGCCCTGCGGAGACGCCGATAGGCCGTACGCCTTCGGCCTACGCGGCGCCTCGTCGCGCGGTCACGAGGTGACGAGAGGAGGGGTGGGGGCGCCGGCGGGGAGTGGTGGGGTGGGGGACAGTTTGGCGCGGAGCAGGGTGGCGTCGGGGTGGGAGAGGTTGTCCAGGATGCTCAGGGCCTGGCGCCAGGCGTGCTGGGCGGCGGCGGGGTCGCCCATGGCCTGGTAGGCGTCGCCGAGTCGGCTGAGAGTGCGGGTCTCGTAGTACATGCTGCCCGAGCGGCGGTACAGCTCCAGGGCCTGCCGGTAGCGGGTGACGGCCTCCTCGTAGTGGCCGAGTTGGTGATGGGCGTACCCGAGGCTGTCGCGGATGGTGGCCTTGCCGATCTGGTCGGGGAACTCCTCGCACAGTTCGAGGGACTTGTGGCAGTAGTACAGGGCGCGTTCGTGGTCGCCGAGCCGGGCGTGGCCCCAGCCGACGTTGTTGAGCGCGACGGCCTGGCCGGGACGATGGCCGGCGGCCGTGAACAGCTCCAGGGCCCGCTCGGCGTGGTGGAGCACCAGCTCGAAGCATCCCTGCTGGTCGCTCACCCAGGTGAGGCCCTGGTTGGCGTCGGCCTCGTAGGCGAGGTCGCCGAGACGGCCGAACAGGTCCACGGCCCGGCGCAGGTGGGTGTCGGCCTGGCCGATGTGGCCGAGCCCGGCGTGGACCAGGGCGAGACCACGGTGGCTATGGGCCTGCCCGGTGAGGTCGCCGCGGCGCACGGCGGCGTCGAGGACCCGGCGGTAGGTCGTCATCGCCTCGTTGAGCCAGCCGCCGCGCTGGTGGAAGAAGGTGGTGGTCAGGGTGCAGACGAGCTGCCAGGCGCGCGTGGGGAACCCGGCGTCGACGGCCTGGTCGATGGCCGCGAGGATGACGGGGTACTCGGCGGCGAACCAGTCGACGGCCTGCTGTTCGGTGAGTGCCTCGGGGACGACGCCGTCCAGGGCGGGGTCCAGAGGCATCGGCGGCTGCGAGGAGAAGCGGTGGCCCGCCGAGTGCGCGGTGTGCAGGTAGTGGTCGAGCAGGCGGTGCGTCGCGCCGCGCCGTTCGGCCTCCGGGTCGTGGGTGTGGGCCAGCTCGGTGGCGTAGACGCGCAGCAGGTCGTGCAGGGTGTAGCGCCCGGGGGTGTACTCGGTGACGAGTTGCGCGCGCGTGAGTTCGGCCAGCAGCGCGCGGGTGCGCCGTACCGGCAGGCCGGCCAGGCTGACCGCGACGCCGCCGGCGACGTACCGGCCGGGGTGCAGGCCGAGCAGCCGGGTCAGCCGGGCCGCGTCCGGGCTGAGGGTGCGGTACGACCAGGAGAAGGTGGTGCGCACGTTGCTCGCCGGGTCGCCGCCGTCGAAGGCGTCGAGGTCTCCGTGGGCCTCGCGCAGCTCGTCGGCGAGGGCGGCGAGCGGGAAGGTCGGGTTGGTGGCGGCGCGGGCGGCCACGATGGCGAGCGCGAGGGGGAGGCGGGCGCACAGGTCACCGATGCGGTCGACGGCGCGCGCCTCGGCGGCGACCCGGCCCGCGCCGAGGCGGCGCGCCATCAGCTCGCGGGACTCGGCGGCGGACAGCAGGTCGAGGCTGATCGGCTGGGCCCCTTCGACGGCGACGAGCCCGGCCATCTGGTCGCGGCTGGTGACCACCGTGAGGCATCCGGGGTCGCCGGGCAGCAGGGGCCGCACCTGGTCGGCGTCCCGCGCGTTGTCGAGCAGGACGAGCACGCGCTTGCCGGCGAGCAGGCTGCGGTAGAGGCTGAAGCGCGCGGCCTCGCCGGCGGGGATGCGCTGCCCGGACACTCCAAAAGCCTCCAGGAACCCGCAGACGGCCTCGGCCGGGCTCATCATCGAGCCCTTCGGGTCGAAGCCGCGAAGGTTCACATACAGCTGCCCGTCGGGGAAGCGGTCGCGGACGCGGTGCCCCCAGTGCACGGCGAGCGACGTCTTCCCCACGCCGGCGCCGCCGCCGATCGCGGCCACGACGGCGGTGGACGGCCCGCCGTCACGCGGCAGCAGCGCGTCGAGGCGGGCGATGGGGCCGGCGCGGCCGACGAACGAGGTGACGTCGGCGGGCAGTTGCCTGGGAGTGATGGCGCCGCGGGAACCGGGCGAATCGGCGCCGGCCCCCGGCAGGCCGGCGCCCAAGCCGGGTACGGCGCCCGAGCCGGGCAGGTCGGCGTCGCGGTCGCGGTGGCGCAGTAGCCGCAGCTGGGTGTCGCGGAGCAGCGCGCCGGGCTCGAGGCCGAGCTCGGAGGTGAGGCGCTCGCGGGCGGCGGCGTACACCTCCAGCGCTTCGGGAGTGCGCCCGCAGTGGTGCAGCGCCAGCATCAGCAGCGACTGGAGACGCTCCCTGAACGGGTTCTCCTCGGCGGCGCGGCGCAACTCGCCGACGGCGTGGATGTGCCACCCGGCTTCGAGCTGGGCGTGGAAATAGTCCTCCAGCGCGCTGAGCCGCCGCTCCCGCAACGCCGGGCCTTCGAGCGCCAGGAGCGGCTCGGTGACGCCGCCGAGCGCGGCGCCCTGCCACAATGCCAGCGCGGCGCGCAGCCGGTGGGCGGCGGAGTCGGCCTGGCCGGCGGCCAGCTCGGCGTGGGCCCCGGCGACGGCGTCGTCGAAGGCGTCGAGGTCGAGCTCCCCGGGGCGCATCTGCAGGAGGTAGCCGGGGCGGCGCCGGACGATCGCGTCACGGCCGATGATCTTGCGCAGGTCGGAGATGTGGACGTGGAGCTGCCCGCGGACGCTGGGCGGGGGGTCGTCGCCCCACACATGGTCGAACAGCCGCTCCTCGGCCACCACGCGGTTGGCGTTCAGCAGCAGGGCGGCCAGCACCGCCCGTTGTTTGGGACCGCCGAGACGCAGCGGCCCGTCCGGGCCGGACACCGTGACCGGCCCCAGCAGCTGATAGCGGAAACGCACCCGGTGAGCCCCTTCTTCGGCCTGCGCCAAGGCTACTGGGGTCACCTGGTCTCATGCGCGTCGTCGGCGCGAGACCTCCCGGCGGTAGCCTCCGGGGCTGTCGTCGTCGCGGACGGAGAACGCGTCGGAGATCATCTTGGCGGTCTCCGCGCGGCTCTCGTCGCTCACCGGCACGAACTCCGTCTGCCGGAGCAGTTTGCCCTGGTAGGCGGCGCAGGGCACCGGCTGGACGGCGAACAGCGGCATCCTGCGCGAGAGCTGGATCACTTCGTCGGTGCGACGGAAGCGCAGGTTGCCCAGGACGGGGCCGTGCCACCAGCCGGTCTCCAGGATGCCGTCCTGCACCTCGTAGGTGATGCTGCCGGGCAGGTTGGGCACGCCGCGCACCAGGAGGCTCCATTCGGGCGGTGTGACGGCCACCAGACCGGTCCAGATCTGCAGCAGGCCGGGCTCGGGAGGGGTGGAGAAGACCGGCAGCCCGAGGAAGGCGTCGTCGGTGGGCTCCGCGCCGGTCAGCCGGATCAGCGTCTGCGCGGCGATGTTGGTCAGCGGCATCCAGTCGTCCGCGTTCTCCATCAGCCAGTGGAACGCGGCGCCGTCCCACTTGATGTAGCAGTCCACCGGCGGGTACAGGTACCAGCCGTAGCCGGAGGCGGCGCGGAAGGGCTCGCAGTACGAGACGGCGCGGAAGGGCGGCGTTCCGAGCGCCGACGGGTCGGCGGCCGTCGGGGGGACGACGCCGTCGAAGCAGGCGCGGAACGAGAAGGACGTCATGGGGAGGGTGACCTTCACGAGACGGGAGGCCCTCCGGCCTCGGGATCTTGGGGTTCCCGGGGCCGGAGGACCCGTGGATCAGTGCTGCCCGGCGTCCGCGAAGGCGAGTTCCTTCGGGCTGCGGGGGGCGTTCCAGGTGATGCTCATGCGGATGGGGAGCGTCAGAGAGTCCCGCAGGATCCGGGTCTCGGCGCTGCGCGTGGACTTCGTGGAACCGTGTGTCATGGGCTTCTCCTCAGAAGGTCGTCCGGGTGGCGGAAACCTCCGGCCGGGCGGCCGGCCGGCGGGTCGAGACCGCGGTCCACGGCCCGGCTGGGGAACCGGGCCGTGGTGCGGGTTTCTGCCGGACGAGACCGTCGCCTCGGACCGGCCGGGGAAGGCGGGCCAGGTACGGGATCGTGATAACGAGACCGTCGCCTCGGACCGGCTGGGGAAGGCGGGCCTGGTACGGGATCGTGATGACGGGACCGTGGGCCTCGGACCGGCTGGGGAGGGCGGCCGGGGTCGCGGTTTCGCCGGGGCGTGGAGGCGGCCCGCGGCGGTGGGGTCCGCCTTCGGGGATGAGGGTTCCCGGCCCTGTGAGCGTGGGAGGGCCCAGGGCCGGGAACGTCTGCGTCAGCGCCCTTCGGCGCCCGTCACGGCGAGTTCCCTGGAGCTGCGGGGAGCATTCCAGACGATGCTCATGCGGATGGGGACGACCAGCGCGTCCCGCAGCACCTGGGTCTCGGAGTTCCGCTCGCCTGATGTCTGCCCGTTCGCCATTGGAACCTCCGGTGCGGTGGTGAGAACTTCCCGGCCATCGTGGCGCGGCGGTCTTCGAAAACGCTTCGGAAGATCTTCGGGGCGTCCCGGAGAGCGCCGAAGGCCTCGGACGGCCGGAGAACGGACGGACGGACGACGGTGGGCGTTGAAGCGGGGGGGCGGCGGGGTCAGGCGGGTTTGCGGGCGAACTGGTCGGTGGTGGTGATGAGGCGGTCGAGGATGGCCGGTTCGGAGTAGGCGTGGCCGGCCTCGGGGACCATGTGGAACTCGGCTTCGGGCCAGGCGCGGTGCAGGTCCCAGGCGGTCCTGGCCGGGGTGCACATGTCGTAGCGGCCCTGGACGATGACGCAGGGGATGTGCCTGATCTTGTCGACGTCGCGCAGCAGCTGCTCGTCCTCGAGGAAGCCGTTGTTGACGAAGTAGTGGCACTCGATGCGGGAGAAGGCCACCGCGTAGTCGTCCTCGCCGTGGGTGGCGATGATGTCCGGGTTCGGGCGCACGGTGATCGTGGAGCCTTCCCAGACGCTCCACGCGCGGGCGGCGGGCAGCCGTACGTCCGGGTCGGGGTCGTTGAGCCGGCGGTGGAAGGCGCCGATGAGGTCGCCGCGTTCGTCCTGCGGGATCGGCGCGATGTAGCTCTCCCACAGATCGGGGTAGACCAGCGAGGCGCCCTCCTGGTAGAACCACCGCAGTTCCAGGGGCCGGAGCGTGAAGATGCCGCGCAGCACGAGCTCGGTCACCCGGCCGGGGTGGGTCTGGGCGTAGGCGAGGGAGAGGGCGCTGCCCCACGAGCCGCCGAAGACCTGCCAGCGCTCGACGCCGAGATGCTCACGCAGGCGTTCCATGTCGGCGACCAAGTTCCATGTGGTGTTGTGCTCCAGAGACACGGCGGGGTCGCTCGCGTGCGGCAGGCTGCGCCCGCAGTTGCGCTGGTCGAACAGCACGATGCGGTAGGCCTCGGGGTCGAACTGGCGGCGGTGGTCGGGGGTGCAGCCACCACCCGGCCCTCCGTGCACCATGACCACGGGCCTGCCGTCGGGGTTGCCGCAGACCTCCCAGTAGACCTGGTCGCCGTCGCCGGCGTCGAGCATGCCGGAGTCGTAGGGCTCGAGCGGTGGATAGAGCGTCCTCATGACCAGCCATCTTGGCAGTGCGCCGCCCCGGACGCCGCACGGGCACGCCCACCCGGGAGCGCACGGCGAATGACTCACGCACCATCTTCGACCTGGTCGGACGCCCGTGCGGCGACTCGGACGTGGACCACATCCGCCTTGTCGTGGATCCGGTGGACCGGCGGCGGGTGATCTGATCGGGCGTCCGCACCGTGCTGGAGGGGCCGGTCCGCCGCTTCGGGGAGGCCTGTCAACGGCCGGTGCGGGGCCTGTGGATTTATACGATATTTCCCCCCATTGGCCCTCTTTGCCGTCGCTTATCACCCACAAATCGATTTAGCAGCATAAACCGCCACATGGCCTCGCCTCCGGTTCTCGGGAGGTATCGAGACCGGGGGCGAGGCCATGTGAGGCAGGACGGAAACGGCCAGGCGTGCCTCCCCGGGGAAGCCCCCCGGCCTGGCCGGGATGGCGGGGAGGGCGCCTGTCTTCCGTCCTTGGGCTCGCACCGGCCGAGCAGGAGGGGGTTGCCCGAGGCGGTGCGGGGCCTTCCAGGGTGGCTTCGTGTAGGTCGCCCGCCGCGAGGGCGACCGTGGATGATCCCGCTTCAGGTGCGACCGGCGCGGCACCTCGTTCCACCGCCGTGCCCTTGTGGTGGCACGGCGTCCGGCACACGGGCCCCTTTCGCGCGGGCGAGCCGGGGACATCTCGCGCCCTCGCTCCGTGAGCTGGAGTGGAACGTGTCAGGCCGTGCCCGCGGACGGGCGCGGCCGGCGCCGGGGGCACCGTCGCGGGATCGCGCATCTCGGTCCCGCCCGGGGTGGCGGGCAGGCCGCGCGGCCCGCCCGGCATGACGGACGGATGAAGGCGAACTCGCCGGCCCCGGCGGAGCACGCCGCGAACGCCAAGGTGAACCCGGGCACGAAAGCGATCATTCCCCTCATTCGCATGGTGGTCTTCTCGCCCTCCATTCCGGTTCACACCAATCCAGCACCGCGTGCCATTACTCCCAGCGAGCGGCATCGCTATCGGTATAGTCGGCCATGGGTTGTCCAGCGAGGGTTTGCCCCACTGGACAAACAACACGCACGGGGAGCGCAGGTATGGGACGTCCGGAACGCGAGCTCGATCCGGACAAGGATCTGCTGCACGCCTTCGCCTTCGAACTGCGGCGATTACGCGAGGCCGCAGGACGGCCGAGCTACCGGCGGTTGTCCGGCCAGGCGAACTTCTCGGTGACGGCACTGTCGGAGGCCGCCGGCGGCAACGTCCTGCCGAGCCTGCCGGTGACCCTCGCCTACGTCCGGGCCTGCGGCGGCGACGTCCAGGAGTGGGAGGAGCGCTGGCGCAAGCTCGCCGACGAGCTGGCCCGGCGCGAGGACGACCAGCCCGCCCGCCCCGCCGACGACGCTCCCTACCGTGGGCTCGCGGCCTTCGGCCCCGAGCACGCCGACCTGTTCTTCGGGCGCGAACGGCTGGTGGCGGACCTGTGCGCGCGGCTCGCCGCCTCGCCGCTGCTGGCGGTCTTCGGGGCTTCGGGGGCGGGGAAGTCCTCGCTGCTGCGCGCCGGGCTGCTGCCGGCCGTCGCCGCCGGGGGCGTGGCCGGCGGTGAACACTGGCCGGTCGTCGCGCTGACGCCCGGCGAGCACCCGCTGGAGGCGCTCCGCCTGCGCCTGGCGGCCCCGACCGCCACCCCCGCCGCCCTGCCGTCCGCCGTGGCGCGGATGCTCGGCGAGCGGCCGGAGCAGGCCCGCCTGCTGCTGGTGGTCGACCAGTTCGAGGAGGTCTTCACCCTCTGCCGGGACGAGCGGGAGCGCGCGGAGTTCGTCGCGCTGGTGGTCGCCATGAGCGGCGAGCCCAGGGCGCGGGTCGTGCTCGGCGTGCGCGCCGACTTCTACGCCCACTGCGCCGGCCACGCCGACCTGGTGGCCGCCATGCGCGACCGTCAGGTGCTGGTCGGCCCGATGGAGGAGGAGGACCTGCGGCGGGCCATCACCGGGCCCGCCGAGCGGGTGGGCGGCAAGGTGGCCCCCGAGCTGGTCGACATCATGGTCACCGAGGTGGGCGAGCAGTCCGGCGCGCTGCCCCTGATCTCGCACACGCTGCTGGAGACCTGGCGGCGGCGGCGCGGCTCCTCGCTGACCGTGACCGGCTACCGGGCGGCGGGCGGGGTGCGCGGGGCGATCGCGATGACGGCCGAGCGGGTCTACGGCGAGCTGCCGGACGAGCGGCGGCACCTGGTGCGGCGGGTGATGCTGCGTCTGATCGCCCCCGGCGACGGAACCGAGGACACCCGGCGGCGGGCCCGACGCGCGGAGCTGGTGAGCGGCCCGGACAGCGCCGCGGTGGCGGCCGTGCTGGACCGGCTGATCGAGGGGCGGCTGGTGACCGCCGGCCAGGACAGCGTGACCATCGCCCACGAGGCGCTGATCCGGACCTGGCCGCGGCTGCGCTCCTGGCTGGCCGAGGACCGCGAGCTGCTGCGCGCCCACCGCAAGCTGACCGAGGCGGCCGCGGAATGGGACCAGCACGGCCGCGACGCGGCGTTCCTGTACCGGGGGGCGCGGCTCGCGCACTGGGACGGCCGGTCGCTGGAGGGGCTCAACGACCTCGAACGCGACTTCCTCGCGGCGGGCCGGCGGCAGCAGGCCGGCGAGCGCGGCGCGGTCCGGCGGCGGGTCGTCCTGGCGCTGAGCGGCCTGACCTGCGCCGTCATCGCGGTGAGCGTGCTGGCGGCCATGGCGCTCATGCAGGCTGGGGAGATCAGCACCCAGCGCGACGTCGCGGTGTCGCGGCAGCTCGCGGCCGAGTCGCGCACGCAGTCGCAGTTCGACCCGGAGGGGGCGCTGCGGCAGGCGCGGCGGGCGTACGCGGTCCGTCCCACCGGCGAGGCGGAGACCGCGCTGCGCCAGGCGCTGGTCGACGACCGCATGCTGATGTCGCTGCCCGGCCTCACCGGCCGGCAGATGGGGGTGGCCTGGAGCGCCAGGGGCGCCCACGTGGCGGCGACCGCCTCGGACGGCACGGTGCGCGTGTGGTCGTGCGACCCCCGCACCGGGCTGCCGTCCGGCGTCCCGCTCGTGCTGACCGGGCACCAGGGCGACGTGCACAGCCCCGCTTTCAGCCCGGACGGGCGCCGGCTCGCCACTGCGGGCTCGGACGGCACGGTGCGGGTGTGGTCGCTGGACGGCTCCGCCCCGCCGGTCGTGCTGACCGGCCACCACAAGACGGTGTGGAATGTGGCGTTCAGCCCGGACGGGCGGCGGGTCGCCAGCACCGGCGAGGACGGCACCGTGCGCGTCCAGGACTCCGGCGGCGCGGGCGGGGCGGTGGTGCTGCGCGGGCACGAGGGTCCGGTGGAGGGCGTCGCCTTCAGCCCGGACGGCCACCGCCTGGCCACCGGCGGCCACGACCGCACGGTGCGCCTGTGGGACCTCGGCACGGGGAAGGCCACGGCGGTGCTGCGCGGCCACGACGGCGCGGTCAAGACCGTGCGGTTCAGCCCGGACGGCACGCGGGTGGCCAGCGCCGGCGCCGGTGTCGACGGCACGGCGCGCGTCTGGCCGGCCGGCGGGCACGGCGGCCCGGTGGTGCTCCGCGGCCATGACGGCACGGTGGAGGGCCTGGACTTCAGCCCCGACGGCCACTGGCTCGCGACCACCAGCGACGACTCCACCGTGCGGGTGTGGAGCTCGGACGGCGGCGGCCATCCGCTGGTGCTGCGCGGCCACCAGCGGGTGGTGTGGAGCGTGGCGTTCAGCCCGGACGGGGCGCGGCTGGTCTCCGGCGGCGAGGACGGCACGGTGCGGGTCTGGTCGCTGCGCGACGGTTCGACGATTCTGCGCGGTCACCGTGGCGCCGTGTGGTCGGCGGCCTTCCTGCCCGGCGGGCGGCGGATCGTCAGCGGGGGCGAGGACGGCGAGGTCGGCCTCTGGGATCTGTCGACCGGGCGGCGGCGGGTGCTCGGCAACGGCCACCACGGTGAGGTGCCCGGCGGCGGCCACGGTGAGGTGCTCGGCGTCACCGCCGCTCCCGACGGCCGGCACGTGGCGAGCGCGGGCCGGGACGGCACCGTGCGCATATGGGATCTGGACGGAGCCGCGCCGCCGGTCGTCCTGCGCGGGCACAGCGGCGTGGTGTGGACGGTGTCCTTCAGCCCGGACATGCGCCGCGTCGCCACCGCCGGCATCGACGGCACTCTGCGCGTCTGGTCCGCCGACGGCTCGGGCCCGGCCCTGGTCCGCAAGGCCGACGAGGGCCAGATCCGGTTCGCGGCGTTCAGCCCGGACGGGCGCCACATCGCCACGGGCGGGCAAGACGGCACTGTGCGGGTGTGGGACACCACCGGCGAGGCCCCGCCCGTGGTGCTGCGCGGCCATCAGGGGCTGGTCTGGTCGGTGGCGTTCAGCCCGGACGGCCGCCGCGTGGCGAGCGCCGGCAGCGACGGCACCGTCCGGGTCTGGCCGGCGGACGGGCGGGGCACGCCGCTGGTGCACCGGGCCCACCAGGGCATGGTGTGGTACGTGGCGTTCAGCGCCGACGGCCGCTGGGTGGCCTCGGCCGGGCACGACGCCACAGTGCGCGTGTGGCGGTCGGACACGGCCGGCCAGCCGCTGACCTTCTCCGGGTTCGGCGCGAGCGTCGAGAGCGTCTCGTTCGCCGAGGACGGCCGGCGGATGCTCACCACGCACGACGACGGAACCGTGCGCGTGTGGAACTGTGACGCGTGCGCGCCGACCGGCGGCCTGCTGCGCCAGGTGGACCGCGTGCTCGCCGGTCCCGCCGGCCGGTAGACCGGCTCCGTGACCATGGACCGGCCGGAAGAACGCGGACCTCGGCCATGAACAGCGAGACCCGTCTGCGGCCCAGAGCCCGGATGGGAGAACCTCGCGCCGCTCGCGCGCATCTAATGCCGTGTCGTGCCGGCGGGGCGACGCGGAGACAGGGGGGCGGCACATGGCGGGAAGGCTGAGCCCGGACGATCCGGAGCGCCTGGGCGGCTACTGGCTGGCGGGACGGCTGGGCGCCGGCGGCCAGGGCGTGGTCTACGAGGCCTACGACGAGGAGGGCCGCCGGGTCGCGCTCAAGGTGGTGCACGGCGGCGCGGCCGGCGACCCGGAGCTCCGGGACCGTTTCGGCCGGGAGGCCTCGGCGGCGCGGCGAGTGGCCTCGTTCTGCACGGCCCGGGTGATCGCCGCCGAGCTGGACGGCGAGCGGCCGTTCATCGTCAGCGAGTACGTGGAGGGGCCGAGCCTGCGCCGCGCGGTGCAGGACGGACGCGCCTTCACCGGCGACGACCTGCACCGCCTGGGCACGGCCGTCGCGACCGCGCTGGCGGCCGTCCACGAGGCCGGAGTGGTCCACCGCGACCTCAAGCCCGACAACGTGCTGCTCGGCCCGGACGGGCCGCGTGTGATCGACTTCGGCATCGCCCGGACGCTGGAGATGTCGCTGACCACGACCGGGCTGGTGGCCGGCACCCCGACGTACATGGCCCCCGAGGTGTTCACCGGGCAGCGCGCGGGGGCCCCCGCCGACGTGTTCGCCTGGGGCGGCGTCATGCTGTTCGCCGCCACCGGCGAGGACCCGTTCAAGGCCGAGAGCCTGGGCGGGGTCATGCACCGGGTGCTGTCGGTGGACCCCGACCTGGACGTCCTGCCCGCCTCCCTGCGCCCGCTGGTCGCAGCGGCCCTGCGCAAGGAGCCCCAGGACCGTCCCACCGCGACCGACCTGCTGCTCGGCCTGATCAGCGGCGGGGAGGGCGCCGGCACGGCCCGGCTGCTGGAGCGGGGCAGCGCGGCGGCGGGACGGGTCGGCCCGGCGCAGGCGCGCGACCCCGCCCTCGGCACGCTCGCCGAGGACGCCTACGGCATGCTCTCCCCGGCCGAGCGCGACCTGGCGCCGGAGGTCTTCCTGCGCATGGTGGCGATCGGCCCGGACGGGGAGCCGGTCACCCGCCCGGCGCGGGCCGACGAACTGCCGGCGGGCGCCGAGAACGTGCTGCGCGTGTTCGCCTACGTGCTCTCGCACCAGGACGGAGAGGTGCGGCTCGTCCGCCCGGCGCTGCTGGGCGCGTGGCCGAGGCTGCGTTCCTGGGTGCGGGACGAGCACGAGGGCCTGCCGGTCCACGCCGGCATCCTCGCGCAGGCGCGGCAGTGGGACGAGCACGGCCGCCGCGACGGCGACGTGCTGCAGGGCGGCCGCCTCGACGCCGCCGTGCGGTGGGCCGCCACCGGGCGCCGCCGGCTCACCCTCAACCCGCTCGAACGCGACTTCCTGGACGCCTCGGCCGCGCTGACCCGCCGGCGCGCGCGCCGCCGCCGCCTGCTCACCGCGGCGCTGGCCGTCCTGCTCGTCGTGTCGCTCGCGGCCGGGGGCCTCGCGGTCTACCAGGGCGCCCGCGTCGCCGAGCAGCGCGACCAGATCACCGCGCAACGCGACCGGGCCAAGGGCCGCGAGCTGGCCTACCTGTCCGGTACCCTGCGCACCGCCGACCCGGCCGCCGCGATGCTGCTGAGCGTCGCCGCCTACCGCCTGGACGGCGGCGCCGAGGCCCGTTCCAGCCTGATGTCCTCCCTCTACCAGCCGGAAACGGCCGTATTCACCGAACCGCCCGTGCGTGACTCTCCGTCCAGGGCGCTGAGCGGGGACGGGCGGCTGATGGTCAGCGTGTCGCCGGGCGAGATCCGCCTCTACGACCTGGCGCGGGGCCTTCTGATCAGGCGCGTCCCCACACCGGCGACGCGCGGGCTGGACGTGCGGGAGGTCGCGCTGAGCTCGGACGGGCGGCTGGTGGCGATCTCCACAGCGGACGTCCTCATCGTGTGGGACCTGCGGGCCGGCAGGGAGCGCGGCCGGTTGCGGCTGCCGGGCGGGTCACTGTGGACCCGGGTGGCGTTCGGGACCGGCGGGTCCACGCTCACCCTCGTGGACGACGACAGCGAGCCTTATGTCTGGGATCTCGCGACGGACCGCACCTACGGCCGCCACCACTGGAGGGGCTCAGGCCCGGTCGTGTCGGCCAAGGCGCACCTGGCGGCGCTGGTCGCCACGGAGAACGGCCTGAGGGCCTACCGGCTGCCGGGCGGCACGGAGGACCGGCGCTTCCGCGAGGCCTGCCCGAGCGACACCGGTGTGGCGGCCTTCAGCGCGGACGGCGCGACCCTGGCGTGTGCCGGGTGGACGGTCAGGCTGGTCACCACGGGTACCGGCAAGCGCATCCCCTATCACGAGGACGAGGACTGGCGCTGGCCCGAGGGCGGGGCGCTGGCCGGCGGCGGGAGCCTCGGGCTGCGGTTCAGCCCCGACGGGCGGCTCCTGCTCGGGTTCGCCGACCGCGACATCACGGTGTGGCGGGTGGCCGACCAGCGGCGGATCTTCTCCTACCGGGCCGACGGCGAGGTCGACAACGCGAGCCTGGGCTCCGACGGCCGCACCCTGCGCTTCCTGATGGACGGCACGGTCGTCACCCTCGACGTCCGGCCGCGCGTCACCACGACCGGCCCCGGAGGGAAGGTCTTCAAGACGGGCCTGAGCCCGGACGCCCGGTGGATGTCCGCCGAGCTCTCCGACTCCACCCCGATCCGGCTGTGGGACGTGCGGCGGCGCCGGTACGCCGGGGTGTTTCCCGGCACGGCCGATTCCGGCGTGCCCGCCGATTTCGACCCCCGAGGCCGGACGGCGGTCACCGTCACCGGCGGCACGCTGCGCGCCTTCGACATCCCGTCGCTCACACCGCTGTGGAGCCACAGGCTCCCCTCCGGATTCGACTCGGTGGGCGGCGTCTTCAGCCAGGACGGCGCGACCTACGCCGCGGTCCTCACCGCCCTCAACGGGTCGGCCGAGTTCCCCCTGCCGGAATGGGACGCCCGCACGGGGCGGCTGATCAGGACGCTGCGACCGGCCACCGGCCCGGGCGCGATCGCCTTCACCCCCGATGGGCGCACGATCGCCACGTCCGCGGGGCGGCTCCTCGACGCCGTCTCCGGCGCACAGGTGGGCCCGCCGTTCAACAGCGCGCCGTCGCTGGGCGTGCTCGCGGTCAGCCCGGCGGGCGGGCTGCTCGCCTCGGGCGGCGGCGCGGGGCGCGTGGCGCTGTACGACACGCGGACGAGGTCGGCGGTGCCGCCGGTGCTGCGCGGGGTGGCCGAGCCCATCGCGCTCATGTCCTTCTCCCCGGACGGGCGGCTGCTGGCCACGGTGAGCGAGTCCAGGACGGTGCAGTTGTGGGACGTGGACGCCAAGCGGCGGATCGGCGTGCCGGTCAAACTGTTCGGCGACTTCGCCATGAGCATGGCGTTCGACCCGGACGGTTCGGCCCTGACGATCTCCGACCAGAGCGGCACGCTCTACCGGCTGCCCGCCGGGGCCGGGGCGGCCGCGACGGCGGTGTGCGCGCGGGCCGGCCGCACCCTCACCCGCGCGGAGTGGACCCGCTACCTCCCCGGCATCCCCTACCGGGACGTCTGCCGCTCCTGACCGTACTGTGCTCCCGCCAGGGCCTCACTCGACGGCGGGGTCGTCGGCGGGAAGAGTGAAAAGGCGGACATAGACCGGCCGGGCGCCCGGCGGCGCGGTCTCGGGGCGGTGGGTGTGCGCCTTGAGCAGGGTGATGTACGCCTCGTAGAACCGCGCGAAGTCCTCTTTGGTCATCCATCCGAAGCCTCGTGATCCGGTGGCCCATTCGGGGTCGCGCGCGTGGACCTCGGGGAAGCGCTCGAACAGCAGGCGGTCCTCCTCCATGCCCAGCCGGTGGAACTCGGCCAGGACGGGACGGTCCTCGGGGGCGAGCCGGTCGGGTGTGGGGAGCCGGATGTCCCCCCGGCCTCCGGCGGTGCGCCACCAGCGCTCACGGCCCGTCGAACGCTCCGGGATCTCCTCGATGAAGCCGTACTTCTCCAGCTGGCGCAGGTGGTAGCTGGTAGTGCCGGTCTTGGCGCCGAGCAGCTCGCCCAGCGTGGTGGAGGTCGCCGGGCCGTACATGTTGAGGTGGCGCAGCATGCGGCGCCGCATGGGATGGGCCAGGGCCTTCAGCCGCGCGGGGTCGTCGAGCAGGAACGGCTCGTCATCCTTCATGAGGAGCAGCCTAATACCGCAGAAGGATATCTGCAGATGCTCCTTTGCCGAGAACTCTCTGCAGAGTAGGTTCGGCGATATGACATCAAGCATCCTCGCGGCCGCCGCGACCGCGCTCCGCCTGCTCGCCATCCCCGCCGTCGCCGCCCCCTCCCTCGCCATCCCCGCCGTCACCATCCCCGCCGTCACCATCCCCTCCCTCGCCGTCACCGTCCCCTCCCTCGCGGTCCCCGCCACCGCCCACGCCGTCGCCGGCCCCTCCCTCGCCGTCACCGTCCCCTCCCTCGCGGTCCCCGCCACCGCCCACGCCGTCGCCGGCCCCTCCCTCGCCGGGGCGCGTGCCGTTCCGCACGGCCTCGTCGAGCCGTGGCCCGCGGTCCCCCCGGACCTGGCGGCGCGGGAGGTCTCGTTCCGGGGCGCCGGGGGCCTTGAGATGCACGGCACGGTGCTCTCCCCCGCCGCCGCCGGGCCGGGGCGCCGGGGCATCGTCCTGGTGCACGGCGCCGGATCCGGAACGCCGCGCACGAAGCTCATGGAGGAGGCCGTCCAGTTCGCCCGCAGGGGCCTGTCGGTCCTGGTATACGACAAGCGGTCGGTGGGCTACTCGCTGTTCCGCCGGTCGTACTCCCAGCTGGCCGACGACGCGCTCGGCGCGGTGGCGGCGCTTCGCTCCCAGCCGGGCGTCGACCCGGCGAAGGTCGGCATCTGGGGGCTCAGCGAGGGCGGCTGGGTCGCGCCGCTGGCCGCCTCCCGGTCCGCGGACGTCGCGTTCGTCGTGCTGGTCGGCGCCAACGCGCTGCAGCCGCTGCGCCAGCAGACGTGGGCGGTGGCGGCCGGGCTGCGCAAAGCGGGCGTGTCGGGCTCGCTCGTCGACCGGACCGAGCCGAACCTGTACCGGGCGATCAGCGACGGCGGCATGTTCCCCGAGCCGTACTACGACCCGGCCCCCGTTCTGGCCTCGCTCCGTCAGCCGGTCCTGGCCATCTGGGGCACCTACGACCTGCTGACGCCGCCCCGGGAGACTCCCCCGCTGCTCGCCAAGGCGCTGGAGAGCGGCGGCAACCGGCGCTACACCTTCCGTTTCTTCGGAGAAGCCGACCACGCCGCGCACCGGACCCCGGACGGCGGCGTCACCCGCCTGCCCGAGCTCGCCCCCGGCTACGCCGACCTGGTCGGGTCCTGGACCGCCGCCGCCATCGCGGGAAAGGCGCCGCTCACGAGCGTCTCCGGACCCACGCCCGTACAGGCCTCACCGACCGTGACCGTCGATCCGCCGGCGTGGTGGGAGTCGGCGAACGCCCAGGCCGCCGCCCTCGCCTTGATGCTGGTCGCGTTCACGGCCTACCCGGCGACCACGGTGGTGCGGCGCCTGCGGGGCCGTGCGCGCCCCGCGGCGAGCCGGGCCGCGCGGCTGCTCAGCGCGGGCGGACTCACCTCGGTCGCCGGCTCCTTCGGCTACGTGTTCTACCTGGTCATGACCGGAGGCAAACTGGCCACCACGGGACCGGTGGCGGCGGGGCGGCCGCTGATCTGGCTCGTGCTGCAGGCTCTGGCGGTGACCACGGCGGCCGCGACCGCCGTGGTCGCGTCGGGCCTGCTCCACGGCCGGGCGCCCCGCGCCGGCGACCAGGCCACCGGAGACCTCCCCCACCTCGGGGGACGTCCCGGCCGGGGCGAGCGGGTCCGGCTCGGGCTGCTGCTGGCGGGCGGGGTCGTGTTCCTGCCCTGGGCCCTCTACTGGGGCCTGCTGCTCCCGTGACCGAAGGCCCCGCCCGCCTCCCGGGCTCAGCCGGTCCGGGAGTCCGCGCCGCCGGCGCCGCCGACGCCGCCGACGCCGTCCGCGTTGCCCGCGTCGTCGAGGTCGAGGAGGTCGACGTCGGCGTGGGGTTCGCCGCCGGACAGAGTGGGATAGCCGGGGCCGCGGTCGAAGAAGGGGACCGCCGGGGCGGCGCGCAGTTCCGCCCGCAGCGCCTCGGTGGCGGCGGCGTCCACGCGTGGCTGGTCCGCCGGGCCGTCCAGGACGACGCCGTAGTCGGCGCGGGCGCCCTCGGGCGACACCTTGCCGTCGCGGACGTCGGCGGCCACCACCTCGGGGTCGCGGTCGTAGGGCGAGCCCCAGCCGCCGCCCCCGGTGGTGCGCACCCGGACGATCTCGCCGGCCCTGACCGGGAAGTCGTCCACGAGCCCCTCCATCTCCCGGCCGCCGACGGTGACCAGGAAGGGGCGGCCCGCCCTGCCGCCGTTGACGCCCCAGCAGGCCAGGATGGACCGGTCGGCGATGGACATGAACGAGGCGTCGCGCAGCATCCGGATGTGCTTGTCGTAGCCGAGGCCGCCCCGGTACAGGCCGGGGCCGCCGGAGTCGCGGGCGAGGCCGAGCCGTTCGACCCTGAACGGCCAGCGCGCCTCGGCGAACTCCACGGGGATGTTGCGCGAGTCGGGGACGATGTGGATGGTGTCCTCGCCGTCGGCGTACCAGCGTCCGCCGGAGCCGCCGCCGAGCACCTCGCGCATCAGGTACGGCCGGCCCTCCTCGTCCTCCCCGTACACGCCGGTGTAGCGGATGGTCTCCTGGTCGGCGGGCATGCGGCCGCCGGTGGCCTTGGCCAGCGCGCCCGCGAGCACGCCGAGCAGGCGCAGGATGACGAACGTGCGCGCGTTGGTCGGGGCGGGGAAGACCGGGGTGAGCAGGGTGCCCTTGCCGGGGAACCTCATCTCGATGAGCGGCACGACGCCCTCGTTGACGTCCAGCTCGGCCATGCGCTCGGGGGTGTCGGCGAGATTGCGCAGGATGGGAGCCAGCCACTTGATCAGGAAGACGCCGCCCGCGTAGTCGCCGGCATGGTTGATCGGGCCCTTGGCCTGCGGCGAGGTGCCGGTGAAGTCGATCACCAGCGGCCGCTCCGCCGAGTGGTCGACGGTGAGCGTGATGCGCTGGGCGTGCAGCCGGGGCTCCTCGACGCCGTCGTGCTCGGCGTAGTCCTCCCAGACGTGCACACCTTCGGGGATCTTGGACAGCAGCTCGCGCCGGAAGGTCTCGGTGGTCTTGGCGATGATCGCGTCGAAGCATCCCTCGACGGCGGCCCGGCCGTACCGGGCGAACAGCTCGGCCAGCCGGCGGGCCCCCATCAGGCAGGCCGAGCACTCGGCGTCCAGGTCACCGGCCAGCGAGTCGGGCATGCGGGAGTTGCGGGTCATGATGGTCAGGGCGGCCCTGTTGGGCACGCCGCGGTCCCACAGCTTGATCGGCGGGACCATCAGCCCCTCCTCGAAGGCGCTGCGGGCCCGCGAGGGCATCGACCCGGGCACGGCGCCGCCGATGTCGTCGTGGTGGCCGAACGCCTGCACGAACGCCACCACCTCGCCGTCGTGGAACACCGGGACGGTGACGCACAGGTCGGGCAGGTGGCCGATGCCTCCTTCCGACAGGTAGACGTCGTTGTGGAAGAACACGTCGCCGGGGTTCATCTCGGCGATCGGGAAGTCGCGCACGATCGGCTGGACGAGCGCCGAGTAGGAGCGGCCGGTCAGCTTGCGCAGCCGCGCGTCGTGGATGCCCGCGCGGAAGTCGTGCGCGTCGCGGATCATCGGTGAGCGGGCCGTGCGGGCGATGGCCGTCTCGACCTCCATCTCGACCGAGGCGAGGGTCCCCTCGACGATCTCCACCAGCACCGGGTCGACCTCGCTCACGCGTCCGCTCCCTTCACGAGCTCCGCGGCCGGCCCGCCGGCCGTCACCTGGTCCTGAGACCGGCTCGCGGACCGCACGACGAGGTTTCCGTGGGCGTCGACCTCGGCGGTGAAGCCGGGATGCAGCGGCAGGGTGGAGCCGTACTCCTCGATCACCGCGGGGCCGGTGACGACGTCGCCGCGGCGCAGGTCGCCCCGCTGGTGGACGGGCGCCGTCCACCAGCCGTCCCGCCGGTCGTCCGGTCTGTCGTCCCGCCGGTCGTCCGGTCTGTCGTTCGGTCTGTCGTCCCGCCGCCCGCCCCGTGGGCCGGGCGGGGCCGGGTCCTCCTCGAAGTAGACCCTGCGGTGGCCGGGAGGCGGCGGTGGCGCGCCGTCCGCCGGGATCGGCAGCTCGGGCAGGGCGGGGCGGGTGATGGGACCGATGCCCGAGACGCGCAGGTTGACCCATTCGACGGCGTGCCGGGGGTCGTCGCGGTACCCGTACCCGTACAGCTTGTGGTGGGCCTCGTGGAAGCGGCCGAGCACCTCGGCCCGCCACGCCTCGTCCAGCGGGCCGGACGGCGCGGGCACCCGCACCTCGTACGCCTGCCCGAAGTAGCGCAGGTCGGCGCTGCGCGCGTAGATGTGCCGGTCGCCGGCGAAACCCTCGCGCCGCAGCGCGTCCGCCGCCTGCGCCTCCAGGTCGCCGAAGACGTCCCGCGCCGCCTCCGGCGACAGCTCGCGCGTCACGTGCGTGCGCACGTAGTCGTTCTTGACGTCCACCGTGAGCAGGCCGAACGCCGAGACGTTGCCGGGGTCGACGGGCACGACCACCGCCGGCAGGGACAGGATGTCGATGAGGCGGCAGACCAGCAGCGGCCCCGACCCGCCGAAGGCCACCATCGGGAAGTCGCGCACGTCCAGGCCGCGCTTGACCGTGATCTGCCGGATGGCGTTGGACTGGTTGAACGCGCTGATCTCCAGGATGCCGACGGCCGTGCGCTCCGGGGATAGGCCGAGCTTGCCGGCCAGCGCCTCGACGGCGGCGCCGGCCGCGGCGGCGTCCAGCGGGATCTCGCCGCCGAGCAGGTGGGGCGGCACGCGGCCGAGGTACACGTGGGCGTCGGTGACGGTCACCTCGGTGCCGCCCTTGCCGTAGCAGACCGGGCCGGGGTCGGCCCCGGCGGACCTCGGCCCGACCTTCAGCGTGCCCTCCGGGGAGATCCACGCGATCGAGCCGCCGCCCGCGCCGACGGTCACGATGTCGATCATCGGGATCTTGCACGGGTAGCGGCCGACGGAGCCCTCGGTGGTGAGGGACGGCTCGCCGTCGACGACGACGGCGACGTCGGTGGAGGTGCCGCCGCCGTCCAGCGTGATGGCCGAACGGCGGCCGGCGGTGCCCGCGATGAGGGCGGCGCCCAGCGCGCCCGCGGCCGGCCCGGACAGCACCGTGGTGATCGGCTGGTGCACCACCTCGGCCGCCGACAGCACCCCGCCGTTGCTCTTCATCACCGAGAACGGCATGCCGAGGCGCGAGGACAGGTTGGCGATGTAGCGGCGCATGGTGGGTTTGACGGCCGCGTCGACCAGGGTCGTCACCGAGCGCTCGTACTCGCGGTACTCGCGCAGGACGTCGCTGGACAGGGAGACCACCGCGTCCGGGTGCTCGCGCTCCAGCACGGCCCGCATGGCGCGTTCGTGCCCGGGGTCGGCGTAGGAGTGCAGGAAGCAGACGCCGACGGCGGTGACGCCCCGCGCCCGGAACCACCGTGCCACCTCGACGGCCTGCGCCTCGTCGAACGGCCGCACCTCCCGGCCGAGATGGTCCAGCCGCCCGCCGACGGTCCTGACCCGGTGTACCGGCACGATGCGGGGCGGCTTGACCCAGAAGTAGGAGTTGCCGTACCCGTCCGGGACGCTCTGCCGGGCGATCTCCAGGATGAACTCGAAGCCCTCGGTGGTGACGAAGCCGAGGTCGACCGGGCGGTCCTCGAGGAGCTGGTTGGTCGCGACGGTGGTGCCGTGCACGATGCCGGCGACGTCGGCGAGGAGCCGTCCGGCGAGGATCTTGTGCACGCCGTTCATGAACCCCTCCGCCGGATCGGCCGGCGTGGAAGGGGTCTTGGTCGTGGTGATCTCGCCGGTCTGCTCGTCCACCATGACCACGTCGGTGAACGTGCCCCCGGTGTCGACGCCGATACGGACATTGCGCATGCTCTCAGTGTCTACTGAACCGTTCCCGCCTCGGGAATCAGCGAGATCCGCCAAGAAATCGCCCATCCATCGGCAGCTTCCGCCGTCCATACGCCCCGGCCGCCCTCCTCACGCCACCAGACCGGAACCCGCGGAACGTCGTCCGCGAACCTCGCGGCGCACCCGGCCGGAACCCGTGGTGAGCCGGTCGGGACCCGCGGCGCGCCGGGCCTTGAAACCCGCGGGCACCATGGTGGAACCCGCGGGACGTGGCGGCGGTAGGAAGGGCATGGAGCGACGCGACTTCCTGAGGCTCACGGGCGGTCTGACCGGCACGGCACTGCTCACGTCGTGCACCGGCGGCCCCGGTGGCACCCCCGCCTCCCCCGTTTCCGCACCCCGGCCCATGGCCGCGGCCACGCCGCCGGCCGCGCGGCACATCGTCTACGCCGACGTCTCGGCGCGCCTGGCGGCCTTCGACGCCGGGACCGGGACGACGCTGTTCACCGCCGACCGGCCGGTGCCCTCGGCGGACTGGCGGCGCCTGTACACCGTCTCCCCCGCCGGAGACCTGGTGACGCTGGACGCCCTGACCGGCGAGGCGACCGCTCGTACCTCCGTTCCACGGGGCCTGATCCCGCGCGTGGTGTCCTCGCTGGAGAACGCTGTGGCCCTGACGCCCCCTCCCCCGGCCACCCCCTACGGCCGGCCGGGGCGCACCAGGACCAGCGTGGTGGTCGTCGCGCCGGACGGAGGGCGCAAGCCCAGGACCGTCCGCCTGAAGGGCAATTTCCAGCCCGACGGGTTCACCGCCGTCGGCGACGGCCTGTTCCTCCTGCAGTATCTGCCCGCCGCCGCGCCCGAGAGCTACAAGGTGAAGGTCTACGACCTGGAGCACAAGGCGCTGTGGCCGCTGTCCACCCGCGACAAGAAGCCGGTGCCCGAGGACGCGGAGGAGACCATGCGCGGCGACGGGCGCGCCGCCGTGCTCGACCCCGTCCAGCAGCGGCTCTACACCCTCTACACCCACCAGCCCGACCACCTGCACACCCGTGACCTGCTGGCCGGGCGCGGCACCGGGGTGCACGCGTTCGTCCACGTGCTCGACCTCAACCAGCGGTGGGCGTACTGCCTGGACCTGCCCGAGCCGTTCGGCCGGGCCCCGGCCGCCGGACACACCCTCACCCTTTCCGCGGGCTCGCTGTACGTGTACGAGGACGGCCAAGGAACGCTCGTGCGGGCGAGCACCGAGTCGCTCACCATCGTCGACACCGCGACGATCGGCGCGTCCCCCGCCAAGGGCTCCTCGGCGGCGTCGGCCTCGGCGGGCACGACGGCCGCGTCGGTCTTCGCCTCCTCCGAGGGCTTCGTGTACCTGGCCGCCGGGCCGTCCCTGCGGGCCGTCGACCCGCACTCGCTGGCCGTGCGGCGCGAGTGGCGCCTGCCCTCGCCCGCGCGCGGCGCCGTGGTCACGCCCGGCGGGGACGGGGTCTACGTGGGCGTCACCGACGGCGTCCTGCGTTTCGACGGCGGGAAAGGAGGAAACGGCGGCGGTCCCGCGGCCCGGCTGTCCATCCCCGGCCTCACCCTCCTCCGCCACGCGGCGCCCGCCACCACCTGACCACCCCCACCGACGCCACCGGTCGGCCGGCCGCCTGACCCCCGCCAGGCGGCCCTCGTGCGCGGGCGAACTGTATGCTGACGCCCCGTGAGTGATACGTCCGCCTTGTCCGCCGTCCCCGCACCCCCGCACCGCGACGCGGTGCTGAGGTTCTTCCACGGCCCGATGGACTGCGGCAAGTCCACGCTCGCGTTGCAGATGAACTACAACCACGGCCGCCAGGGCCGGCGGGGACTGGTGCTGACCAAGCACGACCGCTCGGGCGGCCCGCGCGTCACCAGCCGCATCGGGCTGGGCCTTTCGGCGGTCGAGGTCGACGAGGACCTCGACCTGGTCGGGCTGGTGCTCGCCCACGACCGCATCGACTACCTCATCTGCGACGAGGCGTGCTTCTACACGGTGACGCAGATCGAGCAGCTCGCCGAACTGGTGGACGAGCACGGCGTGGACGTCTACGCCTTCGGCCTGGCCTCGGACTTCCGCTCGCGCATGTTCCCCGCCGCACAGCGGCTGTTCGAACTGGCCGACGAGGTGTCCCGGCTGCAGGTGGAGGTGCTGTGCTGGTGCGGGCGCCAGGGCAGGCTGAACGCCCGCGTCGTGGACGGGGTCATGGCACGAACCGGCGAGCAGGTCGTCATCGCCGACACCGACGGGGCGCAGGTGCACTACCGCGTGCTGTGCCGCCGCCACTACCGCTCCGGCGACCTCGGCGAGTCCCGCGCCGCGTCGCTCACCACGGCCGGCGCCTGACCGGAGTCTCCCCCGCGGAACCCGCACGTCCAGCGCCCTGACCGGAGTCCCGGACGTCCCGGTGAGTCCCTCGTGCACCGCTTGAGCGAAACGTCCCCGCGCCGTTGGATAGCTGCGGTACCTTGATCGCCCCTCCAACGATCAAGACCGAAATGAGTGTTTCCAGCATGCCTGAACACGACACAGGAGACCGTTCCGGCACGGTGAGCCGCAGGGCCTTCGCCCTCGGTGCGGCGGGCGGTCTGGCCGCGACGGGCGCGGGCGCCCTGGACCTGCTGGCGGCGTCGCCTGCGGCGGCCAACACCGACCCGTCGGTGTTCACCGTGGACGTCAAGGACTACGGCGCCAAGGGCGACGGCGTCACCGACGACTCCGACGCGATCCGCGCGGCGGTGGCGGCGGCCATCGCCGGCCGCGCCTCCGGCGTCGTCCGCAAGGACGTGTTCTTCCCGCCGGGCAACTACAAGGTGACCAAGAAGGACACGCTGATGTGGTCGCCCACCTCGGGCTCCGCGGACCAGGTGTTCGGCCTGCGCTTCCGGGGCGCCGGCCCGCGGGTGACCAACATCGACTTCGCGACCTCCTTCACCCCGAACGCCGACCCGCGCGAGAACAACCTCATCACCGCCGCCGTGCGCCTGCGGTACACCTCCTTCGAGGACATGAGCTTCCGCTCGACCAACGCCGCCAACCGCTTCGCGTACTACTGGTCGGTGGACCAGGTCGACGGCGCCTCGGTGTACCCCACGTACGGGGCCGGGCAGAACCAGTACTTCGTCTACCGCAATGTCGAGTGGCGGGGCACGTGGGACCGCGTCATCGGCATCGACGGCGACTCCCAGGCCAACAACAACAGCGAGCACCACTTCGTCATGTGCTCGACCGACACGGCGTCGAGGTACACCGACGCCTTCCTGCACTGCGGGATCACCAACCCGGCCGGCAACAGCCAGCAGAACCAGTTCCTCAACTACTTCGTGCTGTCGTGCAACTTCGCGCTCCAGGCGGGCGACTTCTTCCGCTTCGACCGGGGTGGCTCGATCAACGTGTTCGGCGGCTCGTGGTCGATGACCAGCACGGAGGCGGCGCGATACTTCTACATGCCCACCGCCAACGGCGACGCGACCGCGTCGAGGCTGAACGTCAACGGCGTCCGCTTCGAGCCGAAGAAGAGCGCGAACCAGAAGATCATCGAGTGCGCTTGGGGTCTCGGGTCGGTGACGTTCACCTCCTGTTCCGACATCGCGTCGGTGTCGGGAAGCGACGGCGCGCCCTACAACTTCCACCTCTACACCCCGGCCTCGAACCGGATCCCGATCGTCCGCTACCAGGACTGCACGCTGGCGGGCTACCACCAGGTAGGCGGCGTCGGCACGTCCCTGACGAACGGCAAGATGATCTACGAGGGCTGCCGCACCCACCACACGACCACCGCGGTGGGCGTCACCGGCGGCTCGGCGTTCCTGCGGTACGCGAGCGCGCCGGCGCGCTACGCCTTCCGTGACAGCTGGGCGACGGCGGACATCTCGGGCTGACCGGCGCCGCCACCGTGAGAGCGGGCCGGGAGGGCGGACCGCGGGCCGAGGGAGGGCGGACCGCGGGCCGAGGGAGGGCGGACCGCGGGCCGAGTGGCCCGCTCAGGAGGCGGAGGCGATGTCGTCCATGCGGGAGGCGAGCTGGACGGGGTCGCCGCCGAGCAGCGCGGACGTCGCCCGCCACCAGGCGAACCACTCGCCGCTGCGCCACATCCAGTCGACGCGTTCGACGGCGGCGACCACGTCTCCCTTGGCCTGCCAGCGCGCGCCGACCTGCTCGCCGGTGGCGCCGTGGCGCAGCGCCCACTGGCGGAGGTACTCGGCCGCCTGCTGGTCGACCGTGTCGGCGTAGGGGTCGGGGTCCTCGCCGGGGAGCGGGTGCGGGCCGAGCCCCGCGGCGACGCCCCAGCTCCACTGGGCCTCGGCGGCCCGGGAGTAGCGCAGCGAGGAGAAGTCGAGGTTGGACCCGAGCGCGCCGTCCGGCCGCTCGACCACCACGGCGTCCAGCCGGCCGCCCGCGTCGAACGCGACGACCAGGCGCGCGCCGGGGACGGCGTCCGCCGGCAGCTCGACGCGGTCCTCCGCCTGCCAGGAGTTGAGGTCCACGGAGGCGACCGGCGGGCCCCAGGCGGCGTCGGCGCCGTCGTCGGCGATCCAGGCTGCGAGCATTTCCAGGACGGTGAGGTCGATCCACGGCTCGATGGCCGTGTTGGCGGCCAGCACCTCGTCCGGCGCGGGGATCTTGCCGCCGCGGCCGGAGGTCCACCAGTCCGCGCCCAGCACTCCGGTGCCGACGAGCAGGCCGGCGATCGCCGCCAGCTCCGAGGAACGCCGGGTCAGCGCGGCTCCTTGCGCCAGCTCGGCACAGCGGGCGGTGCGCTCGGCGCCGAGCACGGTCGCGGCGTCGCCCAGGAGCGAGGCGGCCGTCGGCTGCCGCTCACCCAGCAGGTCGTGGATGAGCCGCCGAGCCTCTGATCGAGCGTCCTCCGCACGGAACTCTCGCATATCCCCACGTTACGCCCGGAGATCCTCTTCCGCGAGGTCCGACAATATCCCCAGACCACATCAGAACCTCCATATGCCTCCGACCATGGCAAACCACCCACCACTCGCACCGAACCCCCACCCCGGCCATGAGAACCCCTTGGGTCACCAGCCCGGGCAGGCCCAGGTCAGTGCACCCAGACCAGTCGATCTAGGCCAGTCGACCCAGGCCAGTGGACTCAGACCAGTCGACTTAGACCAGTCGACCCAGACCAGTGGACGTATCCCAAGTCGACCAACCCAGGTCGGTGGCCCTGATCGGCGCACCCTGATCGGCGCACCCTGATCGGCGCACCCTGATCGCCGGCCCTCGATCGGCGGACCTGGGGCGGCGGGGCGGGTCAGCGTGCGCGGCCGGAGCGGCCGAGGAGCCAGCCGATGACCGCGCTGCCGAGGGCGACGCCCGCGCCCATGCCGAACGCCGTCAGCACCGGCCAGACCGGCGTGCCGCCGGAGCGGGACGCCAAACCCCCTTGCCCCGCCTCGGCGCGCGGTCGCTCGAACACCTGCCCGGCGAGCGCCGCCGCGGGAGCCGCCGCCGAGCCGGCGGCCGTCACCGCCCCAGGCGCGGCCGGAGCCGCCGCGGGGACCAACGCCGGCAACCCGCCGTCCTGCAGAGCACCGGTCTGCAGAGCACCGGCCTGCGGAGCACCGGCCTGCCGCGCGACGACGGCGGGGCCGGTGCCCGCCGCGGCCCGGGCGGTCGCGGCGGTGACCTGGAGGTGCTGCTCGACGGCGCTGAAGAACTCACCGGCCGTCCGCTTGGCGACCGAGCCCAGCATCCGCTGCCCGACGCCGCCGATCATCCCGCCGATGACGGCCTCGGCGTCGTAGTCGACCCGGGTCGCGCCGCCGTCGACCTCGCTGAGCCGGATGAGCACGGTCGCCTCCACCGTGCCGGGCGCGCCGGCGCCGCGTGCGCGGAGGGTGAACCGCTCGGGCTCGTGCGGGTCGGACAGGGCGACTTCGCCCTGGTAGATGCCCTTGATGGAGGCGACGCCCGCGCTGACCGTCATGCGGTAGGTGTCGGCGCCCGTGGCCTCCAGCCGCTCGCATCCGGGGATCGTGCGCACCAGCACGGCCGGATCCTGGAGCGCGGCCCACACGCTGTTGCGGTCGACCCCGACGACGGCACTGCCGACGACCTTCATGGACACCTCCGATGCCGAGAGACTAGGGACGGGCCGTGGCACGCATAAGGGCAACTTCTGCCCGCCCGACCGGCCGGACCTCGTCAGATGTCGCCGCCGCCGGGGTGACGCCGACATCCCCGCCCCGCCTCAAGGTCACGCTAACACCACCCCACCCTCCACAAGCCGCGCTCGCAACGGAGACGACTCCAGCACGGCTCGGCGCCCGCCCCGCGCGGGCGCGGGCTTGGACCTCACGCATGTCGCGGCGCGGCTATGCGGGGTGCCCGCCCCGCGCGGGCGCGGGCTTGGGACGGCAGTGGGATCAGAGTCCACCGGCCAGTGGCCGGGTACCGGAAAGGCTCTCCCCTTCCCTCCCAGTACCCGGCCTGTCCGGCGGCGGCACGGCCTGGGCCGCCGTCCTGGCCGCCCGCCGCCGGACGTTCGTACCGGCCTCCACCCGCGACCGGACGTTCCCGCCGACCCACCCGGGACCGGACGTTCCCGCCGACCTCCTGTGGACGCCGGGGTCAGCGGTAGGTCCGGACCCCCGGCGTCCGTCGGTGTCGTGGGGGCCGGGGGTCAGCCGGCGGTCAGGGGTAACTCCACGGGGTGACCGCCGTACAAGGTGTGCAGGGCGTCGGGCGCGCTGATCCAGACCCGCGTCCCGGCGTCCACGGAACGCAGGGTCACCGGGTGGAACATGTGCCGCACCAGGCCTCGGTGGGCGTGCTCGATGACGTCCTCGAACAGCGGCGCCGAGACGGCGACGGCCAGGTCGGCGCCCGGGCGTTGCCGCAGCGCCGCCCGAACCTCGTCGCTGTCGCGCAAGGCGCGGGCCGTGGCCGCCGCCCGGCCCGCGAACCCGTCGTCCCCGATGCTGATCGACCCCTGGTGGAACGCCACGCGCAGCCGCAGCCGCGCGGACGCCCCCGTGCCGGCGCGCTCGTTGCGCCGCCGCAGGGCGATGCGCAGCTCGCCGGTCAGCCCGGCGATCACCCGTGCCTCGTTCACCCCCGGCGGCAGGATGAGCAGCGGCCCGGCACCCGCCCCCGCGACGGCGCCGGACCCCACCGGCCCCGAGACGCCGTCCTCGGCGCGCGGCGACGCGGTGGCGTTCCGTCCGCCCGTGCCCTCATCGAAGCCGGACGGCTCGGGCGGAGCGGAGCCGCCGATGCCGTAGGCGACGCCGGACGCCGGATGGCGGGCGACGCCGGACGAGTCGAGCGGAACGTGGCCGGCGGTGCCGTGCTCGAGGCCGGACGGGTCGGGCAGGGCGAGGTCGGCCGTGCCCTGCTCGGCGCTCGGCGGCGCGGGGAGCGGGTCGGCGATGTAGAGACGGTCCAGTCCCGCGTGCGCGGCGGCCTCCTCGATCACCTCGGCGAGGCGGCGGCGCGTCTCCCCATGCCGCACGCCGGATCGCCCCCCGTCCTGCTCGGCGTCGACGGCGACGCAAAGTCGGCGTACTTCTCCCCCCAGATCGTTCACCAGTGCTCTCCCTCCCATCTCATCGTTTCGACGGATACGCGGCTCCCCTCCCGGCGCCGCGCTCCCCACCTCGGCACCGCGGTCATCCCCGCAGGCACCTCCGCGGTCATCACCGCGGACACCACCGCAAGCACCTCCGCGGACACCACCGCAGGCACCACCGCGGTCATCACCGCGCCGGACCGCCGCCGGCGGGACCGTCGCCCGTCTCGGCGGAGGCGCGCAGCGCGCGGATGTCGTGCACGACGATGCGCCGGTACCCGGTGCCGATGACGCCCGTCCGGCGCAGCACGGTCAGCGCCCGGCCGACCGCCGGGTCCTCCGCCTCCGCGAGTCCCGCGAGCTCCGGCCGGGTGAGCGAGACCCCGATCATGACGCCCTCCGGGACGGTCTCGCCGTAGCAGCGGGCCAGCTCGACCAGGACGCGGACCAGCCGGCCCATCGCCGTGTACGCGCCCGTCGCGTACCGGCGGGCCGCGGCGCGGCGCCCGCCGGTCGGGCCGTAGATCGCGTGGGCGAACTCCGGGAACCGCACGGCGAGCCGGGCCAGTTCCCGCGGCGGGATGCGACGCGCGAGGCAGGCGTCCGCCGCGGTGACCGTCACCTCCTGGCGCCGCCCGGCCAGTACCGCGGCCTCCCCCACCAGGTCGCCTCCGGCGCGGATGCCGACGAGCGCCGCCCTGCCCGCGACGCCACCCGCCCCTGGCACACTCCTCGGACCGTCCCCCATGCCGGAGCGGGGTACCGCCCCCTGCCGGTCACTGTCGCCTTTGCCCCACCCCGGCACGACACCAGGACCGTCATCACGACCCGGATCGTCACCCGCACCCCGCCCTGGCACGACACCAGGATCGTCATCACTACCGGGATCGTCGCCCTTGCGCGGTTCGGGGACGGCGCTTATACCGGGAACGGCCGCCGCGTCCCAGGTGCCGCCCGAGCCGGGGGCCGTGCCGATCCTCGGGACAGCGGCCGAGGCGGACATGGGACGGGTGCTGGTGATGCCGACGCAGCCGTCGAGCAGGAGGATCGCGTCGGCGGACCACTCGCCCTCGGTGGTCAGGGCGGTCCCCGCCGCGTACTGCCAGGGCCTCCCCAGCGCCAGCAGTTCGTCTCTCACCTCGCTGGGCAGACCGCCGAGCAGGCCGCGCCGGGGCCAGGCGCCCACATTGCGGATCACGCAGGCCCGCCTTGGTACGGGGCCGGTCATGGCAGTCCTCCCACCTCACGCCGGCCGCCTGAGGGCCGATGGTCCGTGCCCGGGCCCCCACCCGTGCCTTGCCGCGCGAGCGCGGGCCGGCGTGCCGGCGGCGCGCACGCGTGGAGCCCCGGGAGGCCGGGTCGCCGACGGCGATGGCCTCTCGGGTGCACGGCGTGGCCGCGGCGCGACCGTTCCCGTTCGCGGGTCCTACCCTCCGTCGACGTCCTTGCGGATACCTTGCGGATGGGCAACAACGGCGGCCGGCCGGATCGCGCGCTTTCGGCAAGGGATCGGCGTGATGGCAAGATTGCCCGTCATGATCTGGGGACGGAAGGCGTCACGCGCGGCCGCGGGACTGGGACTTCTGGTGGTCTGCTCGATGGGCGGGACCGCCTCCGGCGAGGCGCCCCCGGTGGGCGCGGCCTCCGCCGAACGGCCTCGGGTCCCCCCTGGCATGGGCGGATCATCGCAGGTCCGCCCCACCTCCGGCCGGCCACCCGAGGCGCGGCCCCCCATCACCGACGGGCCCCTCCCGCGTTCCTCGCCGGGTCCCGCGGTGTCTCCGAGCGCCATGGTTCCCGCAGGCCCCACGCTCACTCCACGCCCGCAAGCCTCCTCGGGCCCCGCGGTCTCCTCGGTGCCGGTGGGGGCGGCGCCTCGGGACGGGGAGGTGGGGCGGGTCCGGGCGCAGGCCGGTGAGGTCGTGCCGGTGATCAGCTCGATCCCGACCCGGCGGAAGGTCGTCTTCCTCACCATCGACGACGGCTGGGAGCAGGATCCGGGGTTCGTGCGGCTGGTCCGGGAGCGGGCGGTCCCCATCACGGTGTTCGCGATGCGCGACGCGGTGGAGGCGCGCGGCGTGCCGGACCCGGGGGCGGCGGGCGGACGGTACGTCGGCGCGGGCAAGTGGTCCTACTTCCGGGAGCTGCGCGACCTCGGCGTGCCGGTCGAGGCCCACACGCTGACCCATCCGAACCTGTGGAACCTCGGGAGCCGGGCGCAGCGCAAGGAGATCTGCGGCTCGGCCGAGGTCGTGGCGAGGGAGATCGGGCGCAGGCCCGTGCTGTTCCGGCCGCCGTTCGGCAACTACACCGGGACCACGCTGCGGGCGGCGAAGTCGTGCGGGCTGCCGGCCGTACTGCTGTGGACGGCGACGGTGCAGCCGGGCGGGAAGATCTCCTACCAGACGCCGGACAAGCGGCTGCACCCCGGCGACATCCTGCTCCTGCACTTCCGCGCCCATCTGGCGAGGGACTTCCGGATCCTGCTCGACAAGATCGAGCGGCGCGGCTTCGAACTGGGGAACCTGGATGCCTACCTCAGGGCGGCGGGCGTGCGCCTGCCCGCTCCGCCGGGCGGTGTAGGGGGGAATCAGCCGGTGGGGTGACGCCCCGGCCGGGCCGGGAGGCCGACCATTGACCCGTCGCCGGGGGACCGGCGGGCGGGGGTGTGACGAAGATCGCACAGGACGGCATGACCTCCGCACCACGTTTACTCTACAAGCCGTAGTACTACTAGAAGTAGAACTACAAGACGTAGAGCTGAGGGGCCCGGGTGAGGGGTGCATGGACGCACTGGATCTGGCACGGTGGCAGTTCGGGGTCACCACCGTGTACCACTTTCTCTTCGTACCCCTGACGATCGGCCTCGGGGTCTTCGTCGCCGGCCTGCAGACCGCCTGGCACCGCACGGGCAAGGAGCACTACCTGCGGCTGACCAGGTTCTTCGGCAAGCTCTTCCTGATCAACTTCGCGATGGGCGTGGTCACCGGCATCGTGCAGGAGTTCCAGTTCGGGATGAACTGGAGTGAGTACTCCACCTTCGTCGGCGACGTCTTCGGCGCGCCGCTCGCCCTTGAGGCGCTGCTCGCCTTCTTCCTGGAGTCGACGTTCCTCGGGTTGTGGATCTTCGGCTGGGACCGGCTGCCCAAGCGGGTGCACCTGGCCTGCATCTGGGCCGCGGTGCTCGGCTCGAATATCTCGGCGTACTTCATCCTGGCCGCCAACGCCTGGATGAAGCACCCGGTCGGCTACCAGGTGGTCGACGGCCGGGCCCGCATGACCGACCTGTGGGCCGTCCTGACCAACCCCACGGCCCTGGCCCAGGTGCCCCACGTGGTCGCCGCCGCCTTCGTCGTCGCCGGCGGCTTCGTCATCGCGGTCAGCGGCTACCGGATCACCCGCGAGCGTCGCGCGGCCACCGGCGGGGACGCCGCCGTCCCGCTCACCCGCGCCGCCCGCGTCCCCGGCGACCCGGCCATGTGGCGCGGCGCACTGCGGGGCGCGCTGGTCATGACCGCCATCGCCGGGGCCGTCCTTGCCGGCACCGGCGATGCGTCCGCGCGGTACATGGGCGAGCAGCAGCCCATGAAGCTGGCCGCCGCCGAAGGGCTGCGGCACGACACCGCCGGGGCGCCGTTCTCCCCCGTGCCGGGCATCGAGGTGCCGAACCTGCTGAGCCTGCTGGCCGCGCACGACCCGCAAGCCCGCGTGCAGGGCGTCGAGGACATCCAGCGGCGCTACCAGGCGGAGTTCGGGCCCGCCGACTACCGGCCGAACATCCCCGTCGTCTACTGGTCGTTCCGCCTCATGATCGTCTTCGGGCTCTCGACGGTGGGGCTGTCGCTGCTCGGCCTCTGGCTGACCCGGCGCCGCCGCCCGGTCCCCGCCTGGTTCGCCCGCGCCGGCCTGCTCGCCCTCCCGCTGCCCACGCTCGCGGTGATCGCCGGGTGGCTGCTCAGCGAGATCGGGCGGCAGCCCTGGACCGTCCAGGGCGAGCTGCTCACCGCGGCCAGCGTGTCGCCCGGGGTGTCGCTCGGCGAGGTGGCCGCATCGCTGGCCGTCTTCACGGTCCTGTACGGCGCGCTGGCGATCGCGGAGGCCCGCCTGCTCGTGCGGCACGTCAAGGCCGGGCCCGACCCCCTCACCGTGTCGCCGGACCCGCGCGGGCCGGGCGACGTCGACGCCGAGGCGGCCCGCCTCACACCGACCCTCATGTACTAGGAGAGCGCGATGGAACTCACCACCTTCTGGTTCCTGGTCGTCGCCTTCCTGTGGACCGGCTACTTCGTCCTTGAGGGCTTCGACTTCGGCGTCGGCGCGCTGCTGCCCCTGCTGACCAGGGGCGAGGCCGAGCGCAAGCAGATGCTCGAGACGATCGGCCCGGTCTGGGACGGCAACGAGGTGTGGCTGATCACCGCGGTCGGCGCCATGTTCGCGGCCTTCCCCGCCTGGTACGCGGGGCTGCTCAGCGGGTTCTACCTGCCGCTGGTCATGGTGCTGGCCGGCCTGATCGTCCGCGGCGTCGCCCTGGAGTGGCGCGGCAAGGTGACCGCGCGGGAGCGCGCGCTGTGCGACGCGGGCATCGTGGCCGGCAGCGCGCTGACCGCGTTCCTCTGGGGGGCGATCTTCGGCAACCTGCTGTACGGCACGGCGGTGGCGACCGTGCTCGGCGGCGCGCTGTCGCTGACGCTGGCCCTGGTGCACGGCGCGGTGTTCGTCGCGCTGAAGACGACCGGGCCGCTGCGCGCCCGTGCCCGCCGCGCCGCTTCGGGCATCGCGGCGGTGGCTCTGCCGGTCGCCGTCCTGGCGCTCCCCGGCATCCCCGCCGCGGGGGCCGCGGGCGGCGGCTGGACGGCCCACCCGCTGCCGTGGCTGGCCGCGGGGGCCGCCGCCGGCGCGCTGACCGCCGCGGCCGCGCTGCTCTGGCGCCGCCGCGAGGGCTGGGCGTTCACCGCCACCGCCGCCTCGATCGCCCTGGCCACGGCCGCGCTGTTCGGCACGCTGTGGCGCGCGCCGCTGCCGGGCCTGACCGTCGCCGAGGCGGCGTCCGGCCCGTACACGCTGGGCGTGCTCACCTGGATCGGCCTGGCGGCCCTGCCGTTCGTCCTCGGCTACCAGGCCTGGACCTACTGGGTGTTCCGCAAGCGCGTCACCGCCTGAGGGAACTCTCCGCAGGGCCACGGACGTCATATGCATATGGGGCTCAAACGGCTCATCGACCGGCTGCTGCGCCGCCGTTCGCGCGTCCCCGCTGGTGGACGCGACGACCGGCCCGACACGGGAGGGGTGAGGGAGCCACGGCGTCCCTCCTCCACCCCGCCGTCCGACGTCATCCGCCTACCGGAGCCGACCTGACCGGTCGGCACCCCCCGCCCCCGCCGGAGCGGGCGCGAAGGCCGCCACCCCGTGGCGGCCTTCGCCATGAGAGGCCGGCGGGGCTTGTCAGCGCCTCGCGGAGCGGCGCAGTTCGTACAGCTCGGACGGGGAGATGGGCATTCGGTCGACGGACAGCCCCTCGGCGTCCTCGATCGCCGAGGCGATCACCGCGGACACCGGGATCACCCCCGCCTCGCCCGCGCCCTTGATGCCGAGCGGGTTCAGCGGCGAAGGCGTCTCCAGGTGGGCGGTCTCGATGGCCGGCACCTCGGTGGCGTAGGGCATCAGGAAGTCCATGAAGGAGGCGTTGAGCAGCTGACCGTGCCCGTCGTAGACCATGCGTTCGTACAGCGCCCCGCCGACGCCCTGCGCGACCCCGCCGTGGATCTGCCCCTCGACGATCATGGGGTTGATGAGTTTGCCGCAGTCGTGCACGACGGCGTAGCGCAGGATGCGGATCTCGGCGGTGTCGGGGTCGGTCTCGACGATGGCGGCGTGCATGCCGGAGGCGAAGGTCGAGCGCACCGGCGAGTAGTAGTCGCGCCCCTCCAGTCCCGGCTCCTCGCCCTCCTCGACCGGCGGCCGGTCCATCGGGGCCTGCCCCGCGAACTGCGTCGCCCGCGCGGCCTCCTCGTCGAAGGCGTACCTGAGCGGGTTGGACAGCACGGCGACCGTCGCCAGCGGCAGCGACGCCCCGGGGGCGCCGACGACGCGCACGACGCCGTCCTCGATCTCGAGGTCGCGCGGGTCGGCCTCCAGCGCCTCGGCGGCGATGCGCAGGGCCTTGTCGCGGACCTTGCGGCAGGCCAGGGCGATCGCGTTGCCGCTCATCACGGCGGCCCGCGAGGCGAAGGTGCCGACGGCGTACCCGAAGCGCCGGGTGTCGCCGGTCACCACCGACACGCTGGACATCGGCACGCCCAGCTCGGTGGCCGCGATCTGCGCGAACACCGTCTCGTGCCCCTGGCCCTGCGAGGTGAGGCCGGTGGAGACGTGGACCCGTCCGTCGGAGGTCACCTGCACGTGGCCGCCCTCGTAGGGGCCCACGCCGGTGCCCTCGACGTAGCAGCCGAGCCCGATGCCGAGCCGCTGGCCGCGCGCGGCCGCCTCGGCCTTCATCGCCGGGAAGCCGTCCCAGCCGATCAGCTCCTTGAGCATGCGCAGCGACTCGGGATAGTCGCCGCTGTCGTAGATCAGCGGGCGGCCGTCCTGGAAGACCAGCCCCTGGTCGTAGGGGAAGTCGCCGGGCTGGATGAAGTTGGCGGCGCGCACCGCCGCGCGGTCCATGCCGAGGTGGGCCGCGATGCGGTCCATCGTGCGCTCCATGCAGAACACCCCCTGCGGGCGCCCGGCGCCGCGGTACGGGGTGACCTGCACGGTGTTGGTGTAGATCGAGGAGAACTCGACCCGGTAGGCGCCGATGCGGTACGGCCCGAGCAGCTGGGTCGAGGTGATGATCGGCACGATGATGCCGTACGGGGTGTAGGCGCCGTGGTCGTGCAGGATCGTCACCTCGAGGCCCAGCACGTGCCCCTCGTCGTCGAAGCCGACGCGCACGTGCTGCACCTGGCCGCGCTCGTGGGCCGAGGAGACGAAGTGCTCGCGGCGGTCCTCCGCCCACTTGACCTCCCGGCCGAGCAGCATCGCCGCCCAGGGGACGAGCACCTCCTCCGGCCAGGGGTGGACGATCTTGACGCCGAACCCGCCGCCGACGTCGGGGGCGATCACCTCCACCGAGGGCAGCGGGAGCCCCAGCTTTGCGGCGATGGCCATGCGCACGCTGGTCGAGGTCTGCGTCGAGCTGTAGACCCGCAGCGACCGGTCGTCGGCGTCCCACCGCGCGTACACGCCGCGCCCCTCCAGTGGCGTGGAGGCGCTGCGCTCGAAGTCCAGGCGGAACGACAGCACGTGCGGCGCCGCCTCGACGGCCTCCCGGGCGCCGCGGCCCGCGGCGGAGGGCACCTCCTGCACCAGGTGGGCGCCGAGGTTGCCGGGGACGTCCTGGTGCACCAGGTGGGCGCCCTGGGCGGCCTCCTCGATGCCCACGACCGGCTTGAGGATCTCGTAGTCGACCTCGATGAGCGCGGCGGCGTCCTCGGCGAGGTAGCGGTCGCGGGCGACGACCATGACGACCGGCTCGCCGACGTGCCGGACGAGTTCTCTGGCCAGCGGGTAGGCGGTGCGCCCGTGGGTCAGCGCCGGGTGCGGGATCAGCAGCGGCAGCGGGTCGCGGACCCGTTCCGGCAGGTCCTCCCAGGTGTAGATCGCGACCAGCCCGTCCACGTCGAGGGCGGCCGACACGTCGATGTCGCGGATGCGGGCGTGCGCGTGCGGCGAGCGGACGAAGGCCGCGGCCAGCGCGTCGTGCCCCAGGTCGTCCAGGTAGCGGCCCTGCCCGGTGATCAGCCGCAGGTCCTCCCTGCGCTGGACCGGCTCGCCGAACAGTCTGGTCGTCACGCCTCACCACCCGCCGCGGCCGGCGTCCCGTCCTCGTCGGCGATCAGCTCGGCCGCCCGGTGGACCGCCTTGACGATGTTCTGGTAGCCGGTGCACCGGCACAGGTTGCCCGAGATGCCCTCGACCACCTGCTCGTCGGTCGGCGCAGGTGTCTCGCGCAGCAGCGCGGTGACCGTGCACAGGAACCCGGGAGTGCAGAAGCCGCACTGCAGCGCGTGGCACTCGGAGAACGCCCGCTGCACCGGCGACAGCGCGCCGTCCGGCCCGGCCAGCCCCTCGACGGTCGTGATCTCGTGCCCGTCCGCCGTCACCGCGAACGTCAGGCACGAGCGGGCGGGCGCGCCGTCCATCAGCACCGTGCAGCACCCGCAGACGCCGTGCTCGCAGCCGACGTGGGTGCCGGTGAGGCCGAGGTCGTGGCGCAGGCAGTCCGACAGCAGCCGCCGGGCCGGGACCCGCGCCCGCCGCACCACCCCGTTGACCGTCAGCGCGATCTCGTGCAGCGCCTCACCCATCGGCGGACTCCCCCGTTCCCTCGCCGGCGGCCTCCTGGGCGGCGACGCGCAGCGCCCGCTCGGCCAGCACCCCGGTCAGATGCCGACGGTAGTCGGCGGTGGCGTGGATGTCCCCCTCGGGGTCCACGCGGTCGCGCACGGCCGCCGCGACGGCGGCCCAGTCGGCCGACGCGGCGGGCCTGCGGGCGCACACCTCCGACAGGTCCAGCAGCACCGGGACCGGCCCGGCGCTCACGCACGCCACCCGGGCGGAGGCGATGCGCTGGTCGTCGTCCAGCACGACCACGGCGGCGGCCCCGGCCACGGCGTAGTCGCCGTGCCGGCGCGCCACCTCGCAGAAGGCGCTGCCCGCGCGGGGCGGCAGCGCGGGAAAGAACGCCGAGACGGCCAGCTCTCCTGGGCGCAGCGCCGACTCGAGGGGCCCGACGAAGAACTCCGACGCCGGCACCTCGCGCTCGCCGCCCCCGTGCCGCGCCAGCCGCACCGACCCTTCCAGCACGGTGAGCACGGCGGGCAGCTCGGCCGAGGGGTCGGCGTGGACCAGGCTGCCGACCACGGTGCCGCGGTTGCGGATCACCGGGTGCGCCACCTGACGGAGCGCGGCCCGCAGCAGCGGCTGGGCCCGGGCGGCGGCCTCGGACCGCTCGACGGCCGCGTGCCTGGCGAGCGCGCCGACGCGCACCCCGCCGCCCCGCACCACGATGGTGTCCAGTTCGGCGAGGCGGTTGATGTCCACCAGGTGCGACGGCGAGGCCAGCCGCATGTTGAGCAGAGGGATCAGGCTCTGGCCGCCGGCCAGCACCTTGGCGTGCGCCCCCGCCCCGGCGAGGACCTCCAGGGTCTCGCCGAGGCCGGTGGGCGCGTGGTAGTCGAACGGGGGTGGCTTCACGCGCTGGTCTCTCTCCCTTCGGCGACGGCCGGCGCCGCGCCGCCCGGGCCCGTCCTCCGCCAGGAGATGGCCCGCAGCAGGTGGTACCCGCCGAGGACCACGACGGTGCCGAGCGCGATGCCGGCCAGCGAGAAGTCGCCGGTGATCTGGTGCGACACCGGGCCGATCGCCAGGATGATGCCCGCCCCGATCGGGACCATGTTCACCGGGTCTGCGAAGTCCACGCGGTTCTCGATCCAGATCTTGGCGCCCAGCAGGCCGATCATGCCGTACAGGATGACGGTGATGCCGCCGAGCACGCCGCCCGGCGTGGCCGCCACCAGTGCGCCGAACTTGGGCATGAACCCGAACAGGATGGCCACGACGGCGGCGATGTAGTAGGCGGCGGTGGAGTAGACCCGGGTCGCCGCCATGACCCCGATGTTCTCGGCGTAGGTCGTGGTGGGCGAGCCGCCGACCGCGCTGGCCAGCGCCGTGCCGACGCCGTCGGCGAAGACCGCCCGCCCCATGTACGGATCGACGTCGGTGCCGGTCATCTCGCCGACGGCCTTGACGTGGCCGACGTTCTCGGCGATCAGCGCGATCACCGCGGGGAGCACCAGCACGATGGCCGAGACGGTGAAGTTCGGTGCGTGCAGGTCGGGCCAGCCGAACCAGGAGGCGTCCGTCACCCCCTGGAAGCTCACCCGCGGGTGGGTGTCGACCTTGCCGGCGCCGGCGTTGAAGGCGGTGATGGCGCCGAACGCCTTGTCGGCGACCCACGACAGGACGAAGCCCGCGACCAGGCCGAGCAGGATGCCGATGCGGCCGGCGAACCCCTTGAACGCCACCAGGATGACGCCGGTGACGATCATGGTGATCAGCGCGATCCACGGGTCCTGCGGCCAGTAGACGTCGGCGACCACGTAGGCGAGGCCGAACCCGATGAGCATGACCACCGCGCCGGTCACCACCGGCGGGAAGACGCGGTTGATCACCCCGACGCCGAGGTAGTGCACGGCGACGCCGCACAGCGCGAGCACGACGCCGGCCACCAGGATGGCCCCGGTGACCGTGCCGTCGTCGCCGCCCGCCGCGCGGATCGCCACCACGCCGCCGACGAACGAGGCCGACGTGCCCAGGTAGCTCGGGATCCTGCCCTGCACGATCAGCAGGAACAGGATCGTCGCGACACCCGACATCATGATCGCCACGTTGGCGTTCAGGCCCATGATCAGGGGGAAGACGAACGTCGCCCCGAACATGGCGATGACGTGCTGCGCGCCGAACCCCACCATGCGCGGCCAGCTCAGCCGCTCGTCCGGCCTGACCACCTCGCCGGGCGTCAGACCGCGCCCGTCCCCGTGCAACTTCCAACCGAAGGCCATGAGAGCCCCTTCACTGACCGGGCCGGGCGGTCGGTGGCCACCCCGCAGGCGGACCTCCGCGGCGTCGTACCGTTATTGCCGTTGTGGCTTGTTGCGGCACATTAGACCAGTCCAGGGCCGTCCACATGGTAAGGACTTGCCAAAGGTGACGATCTCACCAGCAGTCCGCTTGCGCACCGGCCCCGCGACGGCTCAGTGCACCGGGAAGTCGACCGACCTGCTCACGGCCGCCCATTTCTCGGCCTCGGCCGCGCGAGCGCTGGAGGCCTGCTCGGCGATCTCGACCGCGTCCGAGCCCAGCAGCAGACGCAGAGGCGGTTCCTCGGCGTCGGCGAGGCCGACGATGGCCCTGGCCACCCGCGCCGGGTCTCCCCCCTCGTTGCCGGCGTAGGCGGCGAAGAAGCCGATCATCTCGCCGACCGTCTGCCGGTAGTTCTCCGTGGCCCGCGCCCCGCTGACGGAGCCGGCGATCCAGTCGGTGCGCATCGCGCCGGGCTCGACGATCGTGACCTTGACCCCGAAGGGCCGCACCTCGAGGCTGAGACATTCGGAGAAGCCCGTGACGGCGAACTTCGCCGTCTGGTAGGCGCCTATGCCCGGTGAGACCGCGACACGGCCGCCGAGGGACGACACCTGGATGATGTGACCGGATCGCTGCGCGCGCAGCACCGGCAGAGCGGCCTTGGTGACGTTGACGGTGCCGAACAGATTGGTCTCGATCTGCGCGCGGAAGTCCTCCTCGGAGGTCTCCTCGATGGCCGACACGACGCCGTACCCGGCGTTGTTCACCACCACGTCCAGGCGGCCGAACTCCTCGACCGCGGTCCGGACGGCCGCACGGGCGGCCGCGGCGTCGGTGACGTCCAGCGCGACCGCGCGGACCCGGCCGCCGTACCGGGCCACGAGATCGTGGAGCACTTCGGGCCTGCGCGCCGTGGCCACGAGGCGATGACCGGCGGCCGGCACGGCCTCGGCGAGCTCGCGGCCGAGCCCGCGAGAGCTTCCCGTGGTCAACCAGACCTTCGACATGCGGTGCAGCCTTCCGCTACGGAGCTGGAGTGCGGCTCGGGGACGTAAGGGCAGGGACGCGCCGAACTGGAGTCTTCGCACGTAGATCGAGGCCGCGGAATGACGCCGTCGACGCAGCGTTCGCGGACGTCACCAAAAGTAAACGATTTCCCTGGACGAGGCCACCGTCGCCCGGACACAAAAGCGTTACCGCACCGCGTTCCCGGTCGGCCGCGGGCCTTCTCTATCGTTCACACGCTCTTGTCCGTCGCGGTCTCCTGGGCGTCGAGGAGTTCGTCGCCGTGGTCGAGGATCCACCGGCCGAGGGCGGTCATGGGGCCGTCCACGAGGCTGCGGCCCAGACCGGTGAGGCCGTACTCGACGCGGGGCGGGGCCTCGGCGTACGCCCGGCGAGCGACAAGGCCGTTGGCGAGCAGGCGGTGCAGCGCCTCGGTGAGAGCCTTGTCGCTGATGCCGCCGATCGACGCGCGCAGCTCGCGCCGCCGCCGCGGGCCCGGGCGCAGCGCGGCCAGCACGACCGGGTCCCAGGTGTGGGCGAACAGGTCGGTGGCCGCGCGCATGCGGCAGTCGGCGACCAGCTCGTAGCAGTGGGCTTCGCGCTCGCTCATCTCGCCTCCCATCATCGCTCCCGCGATGCGCACCGATCGGTGCGCATCGCCTTCCCTAGCGTTGCCATCGACCGCACAACGGCGAAGACAGGGAGAGACGATGCGAATCGGCATCCTGGGCACGGGGAGCCTGGCCGAAGGGCTGGGCACGGGATGGGTGGAAGCGGGTCACGAGGTGGTGATCGGCGGGCGGTCGCCGGCCAAGGCGCGCAGGCTCGCCGACCGGCTCGGCCGGGGAGCGCGCGCGGTCACCCCGCGCGAGGCGGTGACCGGGCGCGACGCGGTGCTGCTCGCGGTGTCCTGGGACGGGGTGGAGGAGATGTTGCACAGCGTCAGGGCTCCAGATGGGAGCCTGGAGGGAGTTCCGCTGATCGATCCCACGAACGCCGTCGAGCACGGCGTCGGGGTGTTGCTCACCGGGAACGGCGAGTCGGCGGCGCGACGGATCTCGGCGCTGGCGCCGGGCGCGCGGGTCGTCAAGGCCTTCCACCTGTTCCCCGCCGGGCAGTGGGCCGGGGCGCCTGATCAGGACGCCTCCCCGGTGACGGTCGCGATGTGCGGCGACGACCCGGCGGCCCTGCGCGTGGTCGGCGAGCTCGTGCGCCACGTCGGCGGGACGCCGGCCGTTCTTGGATCGCTGGAGCGGGCCCGCCAGCTCGAGGAGGCCGCCGGTTTCGTCATCGGGCTGGCCTTCGCCGGTGTCGACCCGCGCTCCGCCGTCCCCCGGGTTCCCTCACCCGCCACCGCGGTGGACAGGGCCACGACCTCCCCGTGAGCCGGGTCGCCGATCGGCCGGTGGCTCACTGCAGGGCGGTCATGGCCTTGTCCGTGGTGTCGTGGCAGGAGAACAACCGGTCCAGGCCCATGATGTGGAAGACGTGGGCGATGTCGGGATGCAGGCCGGCCAGGGCCACGGCGGCGCCGGCCTCCTGGGCGCGCTGGTGCGCGGCGACCAGCAGCGAGATGCCGGTGGAGTCGCAGAACGTCAGCGCCGACAGGTCGATGACCAGCCCGGCGGCGGGGACGAAGGTGAAGTCGTCGAGAACCGCCCGCAGACGGGGGGCGGTGTGGTGATCCAGCTCACCGGCGACGGCCAGCACGTGGAGGCGCGCCGAATGCGGCTGGAGAGTGACGGTCAGGCCGTCGTCATGCTGCACCGAGGCTCCTGGAGGAGGGACGGCCGTCGAGCGGACGGGAACGGACAGGGCGGGCATCGCGGCGTCGTCCGACACGTCGTGGGGGCGCGGCCGCGTCAGTGAGCGATTCGTCGAAGGTTCTGACGTCAGGCTCCTTCCCTCGGCCTCGCCGCCCGGAGCGGACGCAGGGCTCCGGAGCGATTTGCCATATCCTACGTAACCGTTGAACCGTTGCATGACCTGCTACGTCGGGCGGCGGAGCGTTCGATCCGCCCGGGCGGAGGCGGGCACGGGGATGAGCGGCGGTGGGGACGGGGACGGCCCTCGAGACTCGCCGATCGACGCGCCCGCCTTTTCCCGGCGCCGACGAGGCGAACGGCGTGTGACGTGCACGAATCGGGGTAGCCGGGCTCGGCGTTGACGGGGTTGACGGGAGGGTGGCGGATGATGCGCCGTGACGACGCTGAGCGCGGGCCGGTGAGAGCGGCAGGCGCCGAGATTTTCACCGTCGATGACGAGGTGGGCCGCGATCTGGCCAGGGTGGACTGGCGGGAGACCCCGCTCGGGCCGCCGGACCAGTGGCCGCAGAGCCTGCAGACGGCGGTGAGCATTCTGCTGTCGTCCCGCTTCCCCATGTGGATGGCGTGGGGGCCGCGGTTGACGTTCTTCTGCAACGCCGCCTACCGCCGCGACACCTTGGGCCGCAAGTATCCGTGGGCGCTGGGGCGGCCGGCCGGCGAGGTGTGGGCGGAGATCTGGGACGACATCGGCCCGCGGATCGACGCCGTGCTGGAGACGGGGAAGGCGACCTGGGACGAGGCGCTGCTGCTGTTCCTCGAACGGGCGGGCTACCCGGAGGAGACCTACCACACCTTCTCCTACAGTCCCCTCCGGGACGACGCGGGCGCGGTGGTCGGCATGCTGTGCGTCGTCAGCGAGGACACCGACCGCGTCATCGGCGAGCGGCGCATGGCGACGCTGCGCGATCTCGGCTCCGATCCCAGCGTGGTCCGCACCGAGCGGCAGATGCTGGCCTTCGCCTGCGGCCAGCTCGGCCGCAATGCGCACGACCTGCCGTTCACGCTGACCTACCTGTTCGACGAGGAGGGCCAGGCGCGGCTCGCAGGGACGACCGGGATCTCCGCCGGGCACCCTGCCGCCCCCGCGATCCTCCCCCTCGATGATCCGGCCGCGGTGTGGCCGGCGGCGGCGCTGGCCCAGGGCGAGCCGGTGCTCATGCCTCTCGACCGCGCGCCGTTCACCGGCCTGCCGGCCGGGGGCTGGCCCGAGCCGCCCACGCAGGCGCTGGTGGTGCCGCTGCTCCAGCAGGGCGGCACGCCGTACGGGTTCCTGGTGGCCGCGCTCAACCGGTACCGGACGCTGGACGACGGTTACCGCGGGTTCGTCGAACTGACCGCGGGGCACGTCGCGGCGGGCATCGCCAGCGCTCGCAGCTACCAGGCCCAGCAGCGGCGTGCGGAGGAACTGGCCGAGCTCGACCGCGCGAAGACCGTCTTCTTCTCCAACATCAGCCACGAGTTCCGCACCCCTCTCACTCTGATCATGGGGCCGGTGCAGGAACTGCGCACCACGCTGGCCGACGCCGACCAGCAGGTGCGCGACGACCTGGAGGTCGTGCACCGCAACGGCCTGCGGCTGGGCAAGCTCGTCAACACCCTGCTCGACTTCTCCCGCATCGAGGCCGGCCGCATGCAGGCCCGGTACGAGCCGGTGGATCTGGCCGCTGTGACCGCCGAGCTGGCCAGCGTCTTCCGCTCCGCGATCGACAAGGCCGGCCTGGTCTTCAAGGTGGACTGCCCGCCGCTGGCCGAGCCGGTCTACCTCGACCTCGGCATGTGGGAGAAGGTGGTGCTCAACCTGCTGAGCAACGCGCTGAAGTTCACCTTCGACGGCTCGATCGGCGTCACGGTGCGCGCGCAGGACGCCCACGCGGTGGTCACGGTCACCGACACGGGCATCGGCGTCCCGGCCGAGGAGGTGCCGCGGCTGTTCGAGCGCTTCCACCGCATCGAGAGCGCCCGGTCGCGCTCCAACGAGGGCAGCGGCATCGGGCTGGCCCTGGTCCAGGAACTGGTCGGCCTGCACGGCGGCACCATCGCCGCCGACAGCGCCGAGGTCGAGGGCACCCGCTTCACCATCCGCCTGCCCTTCGGTCCCGCCCACCTGCCGGCCGGAAGCCTGGTCCCGGCCGGGGCCGCGGAGGCGGTCTCGGTCACCGCCGGACCGTTCGTCGAGGAGGCCCTGCGCTGGCTGCCCGGAGACGGCGCGGCCGCCGACGGGACGGCCGCCGACGGCTCCGCCGGCACCCACCCCTCGGCGCCGGATGACGGCGCCCGCACGCGGGTGTTGATCGCCGACGACAACGCCGACATGCGCGAGTACCTTTCCCGCCTCCTCAGGGGCGCCGGTTACCTCGTCGAGACCGTCGGCGACGGGATGGAGGCCCTGGACGCCGTCCGCGCGGACGCCCACGACCTGGTGGTCAGCGACGTGATGATGCCGCGCCTGGACGGCCTGGCCCTGGTCGCGGCGCTGCGGTCCGACCCGCGCACCGCCGGCGTGCCGGTGCTGCTGCTGTCGGCCCGCGCCGGCCAGGAGGCATCCATCGAGGGCCTGGAGGCGGGCGCGGACGACTACCTGGTCAAACCTTTCTCGGCCGCCGAGCTGCTGGCCCGGGTGCGGGCGAACGTCGAACTGGCCCGGATGCGCACCCGCCATGCCCGGTGGCGCAGCGCCATGATCGACTCCCTGCAGGAGGCGTTCTTCGTCACCGACGAGGACGGCACGGTGATCGAGATCAACTCGGCGTTCACCGACATCCTCGGCTACGGCCCCGAGGGCCTGCCCTACACCCCCATGCACCCCTGGTGGCCGGACGAGAAGGACGACCCGCAGGCCCACGCCATGGTCGCCGAGGCGTTCGCCGGGCTGGTCGGCGAGGGCAATGGCAGCTACGTGATCCCCCTCACCCACCGTGACGGGCACCGGCTCTGGATCGCGGCCACCTTCAACGACGTCGCCGACCCCGACACCGGCCGGCGCCGCGTCGTGGGCACCCTGCACGACGTCACCGCCGAGCACTACCTCGTGCAGCGCGAGAGCGCCCTGGCCGCGCTCAGCATCCGCCTGTCCCAGGCGGACACCGTGTCCGACGCCCTGAGCGGGGCCCTTTCCGCGCTGCGGGAGGTCTGGCAGGCCCGCCGCGTCGTGGCCGCCGTCTGGAACGGCGACAGCCCGCCACCCGTCGTCGCCGCGCCCTCGGAGGGCGGCTGGCACGACCTGCCGGAGAAGGTGCGCGAGGACCTGGAAGGGCTGCGCGACCAGCCGCCGCTGCGCCCGGTCGCCTCGGAGGCGGGCGGAGCCGGCGTCACCCTCGAGCACCCCGAAGGGCTGCTGGCCATCTGGGTCGATCTCGGCCAGAACCGGCCCTTCACCGACGAGGACCAGACGTTGCTGGCACTGCTGGCCGGCCACCTCGGTCAGGGCCTGCACCGGGTCCAGCAGCTCGACCAGCAGCGCGAAGCGGCCGTGGCCCTCCAGCGCGCCATCCTCGGCCCGTCCCAGCTCCCCGACGGCTTCGCCGTGCGCTACGAACCGGCGGGCCGGCCGCTGGAGGTCGGCGGCGACTGGTACGACATAGTGCCGCTGGCCGAGGAGCGCATCGGCATCGTGGTCGGCGACTGCGTGGGCCGGGGGTTGAAGGCCGCGGCCGTCATGGGGCAGTTGCGCAGCGCCTGCCGCGCCCTGCTGCTGCAGGACGCCGGTCCCGCCCAGGCGCTGACCGCCCTCGACCGGTTCGCCGCCCTGGTCCCCGGCGCCAAGTGCACCACCGTGTTCTGCGGCGTCCTGGACACCGCCACCGGTGACCTGGTCTACTCCAGCGCCGGCCATCCCCCCGGCATCGTCGCCCACGCCGACGGGACCACCCTGCTCCTGGAGGAGGGCCGCTCCGTCCCGCTGGCCGTACGGCCGGGGCTCGCCCGGCCCGAGGCCAGGTGCACCATGCCGGCCCGGTCGACCCTGCTGCTGTACACCGACGGCCTGGTCGAGCGCCGCCGGCGTCCGCTGACCGCCGGCATCGGCGAGGCCGGCGGAGCCCTCCAGGCGGGCCGCTCCACCCCGCTCGAGGACCTGGCCGAGGACGTCATGTCCCTGCTCGCGCCGGACGGCGGCTACACCGACGACGTCGCCCTGCTGCTGTACCGCCAGCCCGCCCCCCTGGAGGTGGCCTTCCCCGCCGAGTCCAGCCAGCTCGCCCCCGTGCGCAACGCGCTACGCGACTGGCTGACCCGCTGCCAGCTCGCGCCCTCGATGATCCAGAACGTGCTGGTCGCGGCCGGGGAGGCCTGCGCCAACGCGATCGAGCACGGGCACCGCCACGCCCCCGGCCACATGATCCGCCTGCGGGCGGTCGCCACCGTCAGCGGCCTGCGGCTGACCATCGCCGACACCGGCCGCTGGAAGACCCCGCAGCCCGAGGCCAACGCCCATCGCGGCCGTGGCGTCGCGCTCATGCGCGCCCTGATGAACGAGGTCTCCATCCATCCCGGCGCCGCCGGGACCACCGTCGACATGCATGCGAGGATTCCCTGATGGCCACCCCCCTGACACTGGTCGCCTCAGAGCGGTCCGACGGCACCCCGGTCCTCGCCGTCACCGGGGAGATCGACATGAGCAACGCCGGCGACCTGGACGAGGCGCTGACCCGCTCGGCCTCCGACGGCCCGCTGCTCGTGGACCTCAGCCAGGTGGACTACCTCGACAGCGCCGGCCTGACCGTCCTGTTCACCCACGCCTCCAACATCCGCCTGGTCGCCAACCCCGTCATCACCCCCGTCCTCACCATCTCCGGCCTCGCCGAACTCACCACCATCGAAGGGAACCCGTCAGACCCGTCCTGACACCCCACCGCAGCCGGCCCTTCCGGCAGCCGCCCGCGGAAGGCCACGGCCGCTCCGCCCTCCGGTGCAACAGTTCGCCGCCGAGTCGCATCTGGGAGGTGACGGACACGACGAAGGGCGAACGCAGGTGGAAGCAGATCCGCGGTTCGCGGGATTCGTCGCCGAGCGTGGTGAGGCGCTGTTGCGCTATGGCTACGTGCTGGCCGGGAACCACCACGACGCGGCCGACCTGGTGCAGGAGGCGCTACTCAGGTTGCGCGCCTCCTGGCCGAGGTTGAGGGCCAAGGACAATCCCGAGAGTTACGTGCGCACGACCATGGCCAGGTTGCACACGGCCACCTGGCGGCTGCGGCGGCGCGAGCTGCTCGCCTGGGACCTGCCGGAGCAGGGCCACCACGACGTGCTGCCCGACGGCGACGAGCAGGCGATGTGGCAGGCGTTGGCGGGGCTGCCGCGCAGGCAGCGGGCGGTGCTGGTGCTCCGGCACTACGAAGGGCTGAGCGACGCCGAGATCGCGAAGACCCTGGGGATCTCCCGGGGGACCGTACGCAGCCAGGCCTCGCGAGGGCTCGACAAGCTGCGCTCGGCCATACCGACGGGCGGTCCCGGCATTCCTGAAAGCACCAGGCGGGAGTACGAGGAGCGCCGATGAACCACCACGTCGAGGACACATTGCGCAGGACCTTGGAGAGCGCCGCGGAGAAGGCGCCCGAGTTGCCGGGCACGCTGGCGGGAGAGTTGGACATCCGCTACCGGCGGCGCAGGCAGCGCTCCCAGGCATTGCTCGCGGCGGCGGGCGTGGTCGTGGTGACCGTGGGGGTCGCCGTGGGCCTGCGTCCGGGCGACGACGGGACGACACCGCCCGCCGTCCACTCCTCCTCCACCCCCTCCGCCTCGGCCATCACCGCCGAACCGGTGGAGAAGGTATGGCCACAGGCCGTGTGGAAGGTACCCGCCAAGGCGCCGGACGGCCGGGAGCTGCGGCCGGTCGGGTTGATCGACGACCGGACGCTGCTGATGGAGGGATGGCGCGAGTTCGGCAGGACCGAGGCTCTGTACGCGTACACCAAGGCGGGTGGCGAGCCGCGGAAGATCGTGGACGTGCCCACGCCGAAGGGGACGACGCGGTACGCCTCCGACTTCAGCCTGGACGGCGGGCAGGTGGCCTGGTGGACGGCGACGAAGCACGCCGTGCGCATCTGGACCGCGCCGCCGGACGACGGCCCGGCGCGGACGGTGGCCGTCCACAAGATCAAGGACGCCGACGCCTCCGGCGTGGACGGCTTCGGCGCGACCGGCGGCAACGCCGTGTTCTCCCTGTCTACCGGCGGGGTGTTCACCGTTCCGCTGACCGGGGCGCCGGTGACGGCGGTCCCGCGCGGTGCCGGACTGCACCTGCTTTCCTGGCCATGGGCGGGAACACCCGACAGGAGCGACCCGATGGCCGGGCCGCCGTTCACCCGGCTGGTCAACCTGGAGACCGGGCAGACCAGCACGGCCGTCTCCCACAAGGGCGAGCGGGTGTACGCCTGCGGCGTGCGGTCCTGCATGGGCACCACCGCCGACGGCAAGGGCTTCACCAGGGGCCGCGACGGCTCGCGCCAGAAGGAGATCCCGGTCGGCTACCTCATCCCGGAACCACCGGTACAGAGCCGCTTCTACGTCCGCAATCTGGCCGACAACGGCGGCGGACTCGGCCTCTACGACCTCACCAGAGGCAAGCTCGCCGACACGGGCATCCGCGATGAGGTGGCCACCCGCGGCGAGATCCCCGTCCCCGACCGCACCGGCCGCCTGATGACCTACCGCCTTGGAAACACCTACTACGTAATAGACCTCTCCAAGATCCCCTGACCACCCACCCTCCCGGGAAGGAGCGCGGGGCGCTGTACACGGCCGCCGAGTTCGCCGACCACGCATCCGCGCCCGACGACCCCCGGCCCCACCGACACGGAAGATCTTGTTCAAGGACGGGCGGGCTCCCCAGCGGCACGGCGAACGGCGCGCGGTCCCTCCCCCGGCTCACTACGGGCCTCCCCATCGGCGCCGACGCGGCGGGACGGTGGGACGGCGAAGCCGGCGTCGTCGTACGGCGCGGGTGTGGTGTCGGATTGCTCGCCTGGTCTGGTCGTTTTGAGTGGCGCCGGGTCGGTGGGACGTGGTCCGGCGAATCCGGCGCCGCCGTACGGCGAGGGTCGGGTACTACGACCGGGGGTGTAGTCGGAGCGACATCCGCGAGGGGACGCGAGGCCCGGCGGAGATCGAAACGCTGGGGTCATGCGAATGAGGTCGGCGTTCCCGCTGTGTACCGTCGTCATCGCCCTCCTGCAGGGCGGCCCGGCGCAGGCGCAAGCGGCGCGAGATATCCAGCGGCCCACCGTGCACACCGCCCAGGGCACCTTGCGCGGGGCCATCGGCTCCGACGTGCGGACCTTCTCCGGCATCCCGTACGCGGCGCCGCCGACCGGTACGCGGCGGTGGCGTCCGCCGGGTCCCGCGCCGGTGTGGACAGGAGTGCGCGACGCCACGAAGCCCGGCAGCCCCTGCCCCCAGCTGAACGGCGAGGCTCCCGGCGCGCCGCCCAAGTTGGTCGGCGGCGAGGACTGCCTCTTCCTCAACGTGACCACGCCCGCCACTCGCCCCTCCAGGTCGCTTCCCGTCATGGTCTGGTTCCACGGCGGCGGGTTCGTTCAGGGCGCGGGCAGTGCATACGACGCGACCCGGCTGACCGGCCAGGGGAAGGTCATCACGGTGACCCTCAACTACCGGCTGGGGGCCCTGGGCCATCTCGCCCACCGGGACCTGCGAGATCCCTATGCGGGCAACTACGCGCTCGCCGACCAGCAGGCCGCGCTGCGCTGGGTGAGACGCAACATCGGCGCCTTCGGCGGCGACCCCGCCAACGTCACGATCTTCGGCGAGTCGGCCGGCGGTTTCAGCGTGTGCGCCCATCTCGCGGCCCGCGGATCGCGCGGTCTGTTCGACAAGGCGATCGTGCAGAGCGGCCCATGCGGCAACGACTTCGTCACCCTTCCGCGGGCCCAGGCGCGCGCCCAGAGACTCGCCGCCGACCTCGGCTGTACGACCGACGTTCTCGCCTGCCTGCGAGCCAAGCCCGCGGCGGATCTGGCGCCCATCGGCTCCGACGAGATCTTCACCGCGACCGCCCGCATCGGCGACATGCCGTGGATCTTCACCGCGGGCACGTCCGCGCTCCCGCTGCAACCGCTGGACGCGCTGCGCCGGGGACGCGCCGCGCAGGTCCCTCTGATCCAGGGGGGCACCCGTGACGAGATGCGTCCCTTCGTCGCGGTGCAGTTCGACGCGCAGGGCCGGCCCGTGACGGCGCAGCAGTACCCGCGGATAACCGCCGACCTCTTCGGCGAGGACGCGAAGGCCGTACTCGATCGCTATCCGCTCACCCGTTTCCGCACACCCAGCCTGGCACTGGCCACCGTCCTCGGCGACTGGGGTCGCAAGCTCGGCGCCTGCTCCCAGCTTCCGGCGGCCGACGCGGCGGCCCGCCGTACGCCCGTCTACGAGTTCGAATTCGCCGAAGACTCGGCACAGGAGATCCTCGGCTTCCCGCTCGGCGCCTCGCACGGCAGCGACGTGCCCTACCTCCTGGACGGACCGGCCGGCGCGAATCCCACGAACCCGGCGAAGCAGGAGCTGTCCCGCGACATGATCGCCTACTGGACGCGCTTCGCCGCGACCGGCGACCCCAACCGACCCGGGCTACCGCGTTGGCCCGCCTATCACTCCGGCGGGACCGCGCTCTCGCTCGCTTCCGGCCCGAACGGCATCCGGCCGGTGGACCTCGCCGCAGCCCATGACTGCGCCTTCTGGAACGGCCGCTGAATCACCGAAGAAGGAGATTCCCCGTGGACCCGGGACGTGTCCCCCACAACAAGAAGCGGCCACCGCGCGTGCGCCTCATGGTCGCCGGAGGTAAGCCCCGCACCCTGCGGGCGGCGCTGCGGACCCCGCCGTGGCGCAAAGCCCTGCGGGCGATACATGTGATCACGTCGGTGGGGTTGCTCGGCGCCGACGCCGCCGCCCTCACCCTCGCCATCGCCGGGTGGTGGGGGGCCGCTCCGATGACGATCTATCCGGCCGCGCACCTGATCGGCTCGGCGGTCATCCTGCCGCTGGCGTTGCTCTCTCTCGTCCTCGGCCTCGCCTTGGGGCTGCTCACCCCGTGGGGAGTCCTGCGGCACTGGTGGGTGCTCGGCAAGCTGGTCCTCAACACCGCCGGCGCCGTGCTGGCGGTGTTCGTCCTCGTGCCCACCCTGGACGCCGCCGCCGCGACGGCACTCGCCGGGCATGCTCCCGCCGACACGTTCGGCCTCGTCGAGAACTCCGGCGGCGCGACCTGCGTGCTGGTCGTGATCACCCTGCTCAGCGTGTACAAACCGTTCGGCCGCACCCCTTGGTCACGCCCCCTCCCCGGCCGCTGACCCGGGGCACGTCCGTCGACGGCACGGACCCCGGTCACGGTCGGCGGTGGCGCCACCGCCGGCCGTTCCTGTCGTCGTCCGGCAGGCGATCAGGACTTGAAGGCAGGACCCCACGCATGCCAGTTGTCGATCTCGATCCAGGCGCTGACCCGCGGTCGTTCGCGGTTCGGATACGGCTCACCCGTGTAATGACGGGAGAGACGGTCGATGTCCTCCAGGTTCGGATCATCCTCCAGCGACACCACCCGCCCCTGCAGGCTGATGTGGTTGTACCAACTGTCGGAATCCAACACGGTCAGCGAGACGCGCGGGTCAACACGCAGGTAGTCCAGGCGCTTGCGCTGGGCGTCCATGTTGACCAGCACCCTCCCGTCCTCCCACAGGTACCAGGTGGCCACGGAGACAGGCGCGCCGTCCGTCCGGACCGTGCTGATCACACACGGATGCGGGAGGGCGAGCGCCGCGACGAGGTGCTCGGGCAGAGCTTCACGGGACATGAACGGAAGCCTCCATCAGCGTCGAAGATCGAAGGCAGGCCGATGCTACCGGCCGCGAGCTTCGCGCTCCGCGAACCGCCACCGTCACCGTCACCGCCACTCAAGCGTGCTGTCGGCGCACCATCTCGGTGATCCAGATGGGCGCGAACGGAGACGTACAGCCCGGAGGGGTCGGATAGTCCTTGAGCACCTCCAGGCGCTCACCGATGTCGATCGCACGGGCGCGGTGCTCGGCGTGCTCGATCCCGATCTGAGCCAGGCAGTGGTTCATCTCCCACTGCAGGCGATACGGGGCGTCTTTCATCTCCGCCTCGATGATGTCGAGTAGCCCTCCGAGGTCGAGGTCCTCGGGCTTCCTCGTCACGCGTTCGGCGGTCAGCGCCCAGCCGGCACTCGCGACCACCGCGTCCGGATCGGCGAACCACGCCAGGCGCAGTTCCTCGGAGTGCGGGTTCTTCTTCACCACATAGTTCACGAGCCAGTCGCGCACCTTGGGCGCGTGCGCCTCGCGCACCATGACGTCCAACTCGTCACGCCCGAACGCCTTCGGGCGGCAGATCAGGATCGCGAGCAGTCTCGCCGCGGTGTCGTCGGTCTCCCAGAGCCGGCACGCGAGTTCGTGCTGCACCTTCAGCCGCTTCGCGAGCGCGCGCAGCTTGCCGAGGTTCACCCCGTGATCGTCACCGCGTCTCTCGTTCACCTCGCGTATCTTCGGGTCCTCGAGCTCGGCCAACTCGGCCAACACCTCGGCCACCCTCGTCTCACTCAGCGTCGTGTCGGTCACCGCGGCTCCTGTCCATCACCGGCGAGTTCACCCTACGCAGGAAGTCCGCCTGCTGTTAGTGCATACCGGTTCACCGGCGACCGCCCCGCCTGGGTGACCGGCTCGCGGAGGGGTGAGAAAGTGACGGCATGTCTGACGGGGCGGAATCCACGGTGTGTCTCACGTTCGACTTCGATGCGATCTCCTCATGGTTGGCGCGTGGGCAGGCGTCGCCTGGGCCGGTCTCGCGCGGGGAGTTCGGGGCGCACGCAGTGCCCCGCATCCTCAAGATGCTGCGCGAACGCGCGATCACCGCCACGTTCTTCATACCGGGGCACACCGTCGAGACCTATCCCGAGCAGTGCGCCGCGATCGCCGAGGCGGGGCACGAGATCGGTCTGCACGGCTACCTCCACGAACCGGTCTCGAAGCTGGACCCGGAGACGGAGCTCGCGACGGCGCGCCGGGCCCGTGACGCGATCCGCGAGGTGACCGGCTATGAGGCCGTGGGGAACCGCACTCCGAGCTGGGACTTCACCACCTCGACCGTCGACGTGCTGCTGGAGGTGGGCTGCGAGTACGACTCCAGCCTCATGGCGGCCGATCACACCCCGTACTACGCGCGGCGCGGGGACGTGGCCGCCACCGACGGCCCCTACCGGTTCGGCCCGCCCACCTCGCTGGTCGAACTGCCGGTGGCGTGGTCCCTGGACGACTACCCCTACTTCGAGTTCCGGTCGACCGACAGCGGGATTCTTCCCGGGTTGCGCAGGCCGGACGACGTCTTCGCGAACTTCCTCGACGACATCGACTACATGCTGCGCGAGGAGCCCGGCGGGGTGTGCGTGCTCACCTTCCACCCACAGGTGATCGGCCGTGGCCATCGCATGCTGGGTTTGGAACGCCTGTTGGACGCCTGCCTTGAGCGGCCGCTGGCGTTCCGCACGTGCCTGGAGACGGCTCGCGCGTTCAGGTCGGCGACGGGAGGAGAGCCGGAAGAGGCCACGTGAGGGCCGGAACAGGGCGGCTCGTGATCTCCCGCTGGACGGGACATCGTCTGCCGCCGTGCGACGGTCCACCTCGCTTTCCGCCCAGGGCGCGAAGCGGTCAGATGCCGCGCATGCGGAGGACGTGGAGGGCGAGGGTGAGGTTGAGGCGAAGATGGGCGTCTTCGGTGAAGTTGCCCAGCATGCGTTCGAGTTTGCCGATGCGGTAGCGCAGGGTGTTGTAGTGGAAGTGCAGGCGGCGGGCGGTCTCGGCGACGTTCAGGTTGGTCTCCAGGAGCACCTGCAGCGTGCGGCGCAGGTCGGCGTTCTCGGCGTCGTCGTCGGAGGCGAGCGGGCCGAGGGTCTCCTTGACGAAGGCGTGCAGCTCGGCGGTGTCGTTGACCAGTGAGAGCAGCCGGTAGACGCCGAGCTGGTCGAAGTGGGCGACCGCGCCCGGCCCGTGGAGCTGGCGGCCGACGCGCGCCGCCTTGAGCGCCTGGCCGTAGGCGTCGGGCAGCGAGTCGGCGCCCTGGGCGACCCTGCTCATGCCGGTGGCGAAGGTCGCGGGCCGGCAGTCGGCGAAGGACGCCACGGCGTCCTTCGCCAGGCGCGCCATGTCGACGCCCGAGCCGACGACGGCGACGACCTCGTGGGAGAAACCGGCCACGGCCCCGTTCGCGTCGTGGCGGCGCAGCGCGGTGACCCAGGCGGCGAGCAGCCGGTCGGGCGGGATGTCCCACTCGGGGTCGATCTCGGCGACGAGCACGCCGACGGGCCGTTCGAGGTCCCATCCGAACGCCCGGGCGCGGGCGGCGATGCGCGGCCCGCCGCGGCCGGTGAGGACGTCGCGCAGGAAGTCGGCCCGGTACTTGCTCTCGACGGCGGTGACGGCCTCCTGCCGGGTGATGACCAGGGCGGCGACCGTGGCCGCGCGCTCGAGGATGCCGATGTCGCCGTCGCGCAGGACCCCGGTGGGGCTGTGGGCGACGATGCGCCCGTGGTGGTGGCCGCCCGCGACGACGGGGACGACGGTGTGGTCGCCGCCGGACACCGCGGGCGCGGCGCGCAGCGCGGCCTCGTCCCCCGCCGCCGAAAGGATGTGCCCGGAGGGATCGACCACGGCCACGGCCACGTCGAGCAGCCCGGCGACCTCGGCGACGACCTCGCTCAGCCCGCCGCCGGCGAGCACGATCTGCACGAGGGCCTTGTGCGCCTCCTCGGTGCGGGCGAGCAGCGCGGCCTGGCGGTTGAGGATGTCGGTGAGGACCTGGTTGAGGATGTCGTCGAAGCCGACGTCGTTGGGCAGCAGGATGAGCGGGAAGCCGAGCCGGTCGGCCTGCTCGACCATCTCGGCGGGCAGTTCGTCGACGTACCGGCCGAGCTTGATGCCGAGCGCCGCCAGGCCGCGCTCGTCGAGGTCGGCCACGAGCCTGCCGAGCGACTGGGGGGTGTTGCGCAGCGGGTATCCGGTGGTGAGCAGCAGCTCATGGGGTTTGACCCAGGCAAGGATGTCGGGGACCTCCATGACGTTGAGCCGCTGGACGATGCGGTCCAGGCCCTTCTCGCCGCCGATCAGGCGGGCTCCGGCCAGGGTGGAGACGCCGAGCACCTCTCCCACGGAGATGCCGTGAATGATGGTGCCCGTGGAGGCCGAACGCATCGCCGGGGGTGATGGGTCAGCAGTCATGGTCATGCTCCAGGGTGAAACGCCTTTTCAGTGATTCTGACGGAACACTTCTCCTGTCAACAAGAGCCAACTACAAGCAGAAGTGTTGTCAGCTTTCTCCGTACGTCGGGCTTCGGGACCGTTCTACGTTCTCCCCAGACTCGCGGGGAGGCCGAGTAGTGACAGTGGGGACACGCACATCGATCCGACACCGCCCGTCGGCGCCGTCCACGGTGTTCGGGGCGGCGAGCACGGCGTTGCGCCCTGCGCTGGAGTCGCCGCGGCGGCCGGCCAGGGTGCTGGCGGCCTTCCCGCTCGGCCTCTACCTGGAGATCCGCACCGACATCGAGCCGCTGGTGGTTGCCGTCGTCGCCGGCGACGCCACCCGGCTGCCGAACGCCGTGGTGGTGGGCGATCCCTTACCCGTGGTCTCCGGCGGCGACGAGGCCGCCGTGGGCGACGGCTGCGTCGAGATCGGCCGCGTCACCGTGCACGTACGCCGCTGGTGGGATCCGGCTCCCGCGCTCGGGCCCGTGGGCCTGGACCGGGTGGCGGCGGCGCTGCCCGCGTTCGGCGAGGTGTGCCGGGCCGCGGGCAGGCAGCCCGGCCTCGATCCGGAGGGCGCGGGCGCCCTGCTGGCCGAAGGCTGCGCCTCGGGCTCGCTGCTGAGCGCCATCACGGCCGCCGAGCGCCTGATGGGACTCGGCCCCGGCCTGACGCCCAGCGGCGACGACATGCTCGCGGGCATGCTGGTCGCGCTGCGGCGCCTCGGTGGGGCGGCGGGCGTGGAGCGGGCGGTGTGGCTGGCCGACTGGCTGGCGGCGACGGTGGCCTTCGACGCGCGCACGCGCACCACGCCGATCTCGGCGACCCTGCTGCACTGCGCCGCGCAGGGCCAGGCGTGCGCGGAGGCGCTCGCCGTGCTGCGCGCGGTGGCGGGCCACCAGTCGCTGGAGCCGGCGGTGCGCGGGCTGCTGCGGCTCGGCCACACCTCCGGGGCCGATCTGGCCTGGGGGCTGCGGGCCGGCATGGCGGCGGTGCTGCGCCTCGGCGGCGCGGCTCCGTACGCGGACGATTCACCACAGCGATAGACGAGCACCGGCCGGCGGCGGGCACGGCCCCGAGCGCCGGAACCGGCAACCGGTCGGCCGGTCGGCGGTCGGTCGGCCGGTCGGCGGTCAGTCGGTCGGCGGTCAGCCGGTCGGCGGTCGTTCAGTCGGCCGGCGGTCGGCCGGTCGGCGGTCAGCCGGCGGCGTCATCGGCGCGGGGTCGGGACGACCGGACGACCACGTGCCACAGAGCCTGTCAGAAACCGTGTGAGAAAACGCCTGAGATGCGGTGAGCGAGCATTGAGAGTAGAGCGGACGTCATGCGAGGGGCGGTGAGCGACCGTTGACGACGAGCACCGATCGGGTCGAAGTGCGCGCCGGGCTCTATCACGACTCGGTGAGCCTGATGCGTGTCAGCCAGGCGCTGAGCTCGCGCCCGGGCGTCACCGTCGCCGTGGTGGCCATGGCCACCGGCCTGAACGTCGAACTGGCCAGGGACGCCGGCTTCGCGGTCCCCGCGGCCGGTCCCACCGACCTGCTGGTGGCCGTCCGCGCCGAGAGCGCGGACGCGCTGGAGGACGCCGCCGAGGAGCTCGACCGGCAGTTCGCCGCGCTCGCCAGGGGCGGGCGGGCGGCGGACGCGCCCGGTGAGAGCCCGCCACGCACCACACGCGCCGCGGCCCGGGCGTGGGACGCCTCGCTCGTGCTGGTGTCGGTCCCCGGCGAGCACGCCTTCGCCGAGGCCATGGACGCCGTCGAGGCCGGCCTGTCGGTCATGATCTTCAGCGACAACGTGCCCGTGGAGCAGGAGGTCCTGCTCAAACGCCGGGCGCGGGAGCGCGGCGTGCTGGTCATGGGCCCCGACTGCGGCACCGCCGTCGTCGGCGGCGCCGGGCTCGGCTTCGCCAACGTGCTGCGTCCCGGGCCGGTCGGCGTGGTGGCCGCGTCCGGCACCGGCGCCCAGCAGGTGACGTGCCTGCTCGACCACGCGGGCACGGGCGTGAGCCACGTCCTGGGGGTCGGCGGCAGAGACCTGTCCTCGGCGGTCGCCGGGGCCTCCACCCTGGCGGCGCTGTCCGCCCTGGACGCCGACCCTGCCACCGAGCTCATCGTGCTGATCTCCAAGCCCCCGGCCCCCGAGGTGGCCGAGGTCGTGCGCCGGGCCGTCGACGGGCTGTCCACCCCGGTCGTCACCGCCCTGCTCGGCCCCGGCCAGGACGATCTGACCGCCGCCACCGAGAAGGCCCTGCGCGCCCTCGGCGTGCCGGTCCCCGAATGGCCCTGCTGGACCACGCCGCAGCAGGCCCGCGACGCCGGGCTGCGCGGGCTGTACTCCGGCGGCACCCTGTGCGCCGAGGCGGGCATCATCGCGGGCGACGGGGCGTTCACCGACTTCGGCGACGACGAGTACACCCTGGGCCGCCCGCACCCGATGATCGACCCCACGGTGCGCCTGGAGGCGCTCGAACGGGCCTCCGGCGTCGTTCTGCTCGACGTGGTCCTCGGCCACGCCGCCGACCCCGACCCCTCGGCCCGGCTGGCCCCCGCGATCGCCCGGGCGGCCGGGCGGGGCGCTGCCGTGGTCGTGGCCCTGGTCGGCACCGGCTCCGACCCGCAGGGGCTGCACCGGCAGGCCGGCGCCCTGGTCGAGGCCGGGGCGTCGGTCTTCACCTCCAACGCGGCGGCCGCCCGGCACGCCGCGAGCCTGGTCAGGAGGGCACTGTGAGGCTGTCCATGCTCGACGGCGAGCCCCGGGTGATCACCGTGGGCGCCGCGGTGCTGGCCGAGTCGCTCGACCAGCAGGCCGTCCCGCGCCTCGGCGTCGACTGGCGGCCGCCGCTGCCGGGCACGTCGCAGGCCCTGGCGAAGGTCCTGGCCGACCCCCGCCGCGAGCGGGCGAACGAGGTCGCCGTCGGCCGGCTGCTGTCGGCCCGGCCCCGGCTGGTCGGGGTGCGCCCGGCCCGCGAGGTGCTCGACCTGCCGCCCCGCACGTTCCTGCACGCCGGGCCGCCCATCGAGTGGGAACGTGCCTCGGGGCCGATGCGCGGCGCGCTCATCGGGGCCGCCGTCTTCGAGGGCCTGGCCGCGGACGCCGAGGAGGCCGAGCGCCTGCTGGTCTCGGGCGGCGTCCGGCTCGACCCCTGTCACCACCACCGCACCGTGGGCCCCATGGCGGGCGTGGTGAGCCCGTCGATGTGGATGTTCGAGGTCGTCGACGAGGAGCACGGCGGCACGGCCTACTGCTCGCTGAACGAGGGCCTGGGCAAGGTGCTGCGCTACGGCGCCTACGGGCCCGAGGTGGTCGAGCGGCTGCGCTGGATGGGCGAGGTCCTCGGCCCGGTGCTCGCGGCGGCCCTGGCGCTCACCGGCCCGGTCGACCTGCGCTCGCTCATCGCCCAGGCGCTGCAGATGGGCGACGAACTGCACAACCGCAACCGCGCCGCCACCTCCCTGTTCGCCCGCGAGCTCGCGCCGTCGGTCGTGGACGCCTCACCCGCGCACGCCGCCTCGGTGCTGCGCTTCATCAACGGCAACGACCACTTCTTCCTCAACGCCGGCATGGCCGCCGGCAAGGTCAGCGCGGACGCGGCGCGCGGCGTCCCGGGGTCGTCGCTGGTGGTGGCCATGGCGCGCAACGGCACCGACTTCGGCATCCAGGTGTCCGGGCTGGGCGACCGGTGGTTCACCGGCCCCGCGGGGGTGCCGGACGGCCTCTACCTGGGCGCCTACGGGCCCGATGACGCCAACCCCGACATCGGCGACTCCACGATCACCGAGACCTCGGGCCTCGGCGGGTTCGCGATGGCCGCCGCTCCGGCGATCGTCCGCTTCGTCGGCGGGGACGTGTCGGACGCCGTCGCGGCGACCCGCTCGATGTACGAGATCACGCTGGCCGAGCATCCCGCCTACCAGATTCCCGGGCTCGGCTTCCGGGGCACGCCCACGGGCATCGACGTGGCTCTGGTGGCCCGCACCGGGCGGCTTCCTGTGGTCAACACCGGCATCGCGGGCCGGGTGGCGGGGACGGGGCAGGTCGGAGCGGGTCTGGTCACTCCGCCGGCCGAGGCGTTCACCAAGGCGCTGGCGGCCCTTGTTGAACTTTAAAGGAAGACCGAATTCCCATTGACCCTTCTTTGACCCTAATATCAGTGGCCAGTCTCACAGTCCAGATGATGCCGATGATCTTTACATGATCCATAACTGGGGATATGACGCGGACGAGCGTGAATTGGGGACCGCGGTATGACGACCGATGGCGCGGTCGGGAGGGCGCCCTCCATGGCCGAGGGTAGGAGCCCCCTGGGGGATGCCGGCGTCGCGCCGGAGGGGCAGGGGCGACTGGTGGGCCGGCGATACCGCCTGCTCTCGCCGGTCGGCCGCGGCGGCATGGGCATGGTGTGGCATGCCCATGACGTGCTGCTCGACCGCGACGTCGCGGTGAAGGAGCTGATCCTGCCCTTCGGGCTGGACAGCGCGGGCAAGCAGGTCGCCCACCGGCGCATGCTGCGCGAGGCGCGCTCGGCCGCCCGGCTGAGCCATCCCGGCATCGTCACCGTCCACGACGTCGTCGAGGAGGACGGCCGTCCCTGGATCGTCATGGAGCTGGTGCGCGCCTGGTCGCTGGAGCAGGCCGTGCGCCAGAGCGGGCCGCTGCCGGTCGTCCAGGCCGCCGAGATCGGCATCCGTGTGCTCGACGCGCTGCGCCACGCGCACGCCGCCGGCATCCTGCACCGTGACGTCAAGCCGGGCAACGTGCTGCTGACCGCCGACCGCGTCGTGCTGACCGACTTCGGCATCGCCGCCATCGAGGGCGACGTCACGATCACGCAGACCGGCCTGCTCATGGGCTCGCCCGCCTACATCCCGCCGGAGCGGCTTCAGGGCCGCCCGATCACCCACGCGGCCGACCTGTGGTCGTTCGGCGCCACGCTGTACGCCGCCGTGGAGGGCCGCCCGCCGTACGAGGGGCCCGACGCGGTGGCGGTGCTCGGCGCCGTGCTGACCCAGGAGCCCAACCGCCCGCAGCGCGCCGGCGCGCTGCTGCCGGTCATCGAGGGGTTGCTGCGCAAGAACCCCGCCGACCGCATGCCCGCCGCGCAGGCCGCCGACCTGCTCGAAAGGGTGCTGCGCACCCACGGCTCCGGGCTGCCGCTGCGGGGCGGCGAGCGGCCGAGCGCCGTCCTGCCGGCGCAGAACGAGACCACGCCGGTGCACATGTTGCCCCCGCTGGACACCCCCTCCGGGCCGATGCCCTCGCGCATCATCGAGACTCCGTCAGGCCCGGTGCGCGTGCCCGTCGACCGCAACGCCGCGGCCCAGGCGGGCGACCGTCCCGACCTGATCCAGCCCGGCGGCACCGGCCCGCACAGCGCGCCCTCTCCCGCCCGGCCCGGGTACGACGCGTTCGCGAGCCCGTCGGGCGGGCGGCCCAACCCCTACGACGCGCTGCGCAGCCCCTCCGGCGCGCACCCGTTCGACCCGGGCAGGGACGCGACCGGCCCCCGGCCCAACCCGTACGACGCGCTGCGCAGCCCTTCGGGCCCGCAGCCCGACCCTTATGACGCCCTGAGAAGCGGCTCGGGCGCGCAGCCGGCGGGCCCGTACGACGCGCTCAGAAGCGGCTCGGGCGCGCAGCCCGCGGGCCCGTACGACGCCTTGAGAAGCGGCTCCGGGTCGCAACCGGCGGGGCCCTACGACGCGCTGAGAAGCGGCTCCGGGCCACAGCCCGCCGGCCCGTACGACGCGCTCAGGAGCGGCTCCGGGTCGCAACCGGCGGGGCCCTACGACGCACTCGAGAGTGGCTCGGGGGCGCAGCCCGCCGATCGGTACGACGTCCTGCGCGGCGCCTCGGGGCCGCAGCCGGCCGACCCCTACGACGCGCTCAGGAGCCCGTCGGGCGCGCAGCCCGGCGGCTCGTACGACGCGCTGCGCAGCCCGTCCGGCCCCCAGACGGGGGCGCGTCCCGGCGGCCCCAGGCCCGACCCCTACGACGCGCTGAGAGGCCCTTCGGGGCCGCAGACGGGCGACGGGTACGACGCGCTGCGTCCCCCCGATCACCCGTCGGGGCCCTACGCCGCGCTGAGCGAGCTGTCCGGCGCCGACCCGGGCAAGGAGTCCCTGGTCGCGGGGACGCCGGGGTCGCGGGTCTGGCCGCCCAGCGCCTCGCCGAACCTCGCCGCCGAGCTGGCCAAGGACCTCGCCGGCGGCGACCCGTTCCCCGGTCCCGGCGGCAGGCCCTCGGACGAGCGACCGGAGGGCGGCTCGTACGGGCGCGGTCGCCGGAGCAGGCCCGAGAACGACCAGGACGACGACGCCCGCGAGGGCCGCTCCCCCGTGCTGCTCGTGCTCGCGGGCATCGGGGTCATCGGCGTGGTGGCGGCGCTGCTGTTCGTGCTGTGGCCCGCCGGGTCCCCCTCCGATGACAACGTCGCGGCCCCGCTGGTGACTTCAGGCGGCGACACCGCCGCGGCCTCGCCGGCGCCCGTCGAGAGCGCCGACACCCTCGACGCCCCGGCGATCCCCGACGGGTACCGCACGCAGACCGCCGCCGGGGTGTCGGTGTCGATCCCCAAGGACTGGACGACGTCCGCCTCCGACGCGGCGGTGACCTACACCGGGCCGAAGAACACCGGGCGGCGCATCCAGATCAAGCGGGTCGCCCCGACCGGCGACGACGGCCTGGACCTGCTCACCAAGGCCAAGGACGAGGCCACGCTCACCGACTACGCCCAGACCCGGCTGGAGTCCTCCGCGCTCGGCGACGGCAAGTGGCAGGGCAGCGTCTGGGAGTACACCTACACGGCGCTCACCAACGTCACCACGCACGCGGTGACGCGGTACGTGGCGCTGGACGACAAGTCGGCCTACGAGGTGACCTTCACCGCCCCGGACGCCGAGTGGGACGAACCGGACAACAGGCAGGCCATGTCCGTCCTGTGGAGCAGCTTCAAGCCGGCCGGCTGACCCGGGACTCCCGGGCTCCCGGCGGCACGACCCGGGAGCCCACCAACGGCGGCCCCACGTCAAGCACCGCCCGCACGACCCGTGACCCTGCCGACGGGGCGGACGGTCAGGCGCCACCGGCCGGCGGGAGCGGGGTGAGCGGGATGGTGATCTCGTCCTCCAGCGGCGGCTGGATCTCCTGAGGGCGGCAGCCGGTCGCCGCGAAGCAGCGGATCTTCAGCACGCCGGCCTCGACGGACACGTGCAGGAAGCTCTTGAAGAACGGCGGGGTGTCCCAGTCGGACAGCTCGGAGAACCACCGGTGGAAGGTGCGTCCCACCGGCAGGCGGAACGGCATCGAACGGCCGCCGAGCAGCCTTGCGGCCCACTTCATCCGCGCCGTGATGGGCGGCACGGGTTCGGCCACACCCACGCCACCGCCCGCCCCGCCGGCCCCGCCGGCCGTGCTCGCGGCGTCCGCCGCGCGCCCCGCCGTGCCGCCGTCAGCCGCCGTGACCGCGCCGCCGGTCATGCCCGCGCCGCTCGCCATTCCCGCGTCCACGACCGTGCTCGCGCCGGTCGCCGGGGGGACGGGGTCGCCGGCCGTGCCGTCGCCGGTGCCGACCGGGCGCGGGGGCAGGTTGCCGATCTGGTCGGACATCAGCACCAGGCCCTCGTCGGGCGTGAGGTACAGCCAGCGCATGCCGTACCGCTCGCTGTAGAGCTTGCTGTAGAACGACAGCGAATCACCGCGCAGCGGGTAGCACTTGAAGTCGTCCTCGTGCACACCGCCGACGTCGACGCGCGGGATGGTGTGGGTGGCGTGCATGAACGCCCCTCCGCCGCCGGCCACGATGTACTGGATGACACGGTCACCGACGCGCACCGGGTAGCGCTGGTAGTTGTGGGTGTCCCCGCCGATCGCGGCCACGTAGTTGAAGGCCGGGTCGCGGACGATCTCGTCCACCGTGCCGCCGCCCTCGATCGGGCAGGGGTGGTGGTCGTTGCGGTCGTAGATCGGCTTGCCGGTGATCAGCACCTTGGGGCGGGGGTCGGCGGAGACCCGCCGCAGCCAGGCGCCCTGGTCGCGGTCGATGGTGCCGCGGATGCCGGTGTCGATGCCCACCAGCAGCAGGCCCGGCAGGTCGATCACCCAGTACGGACCGGGCTGCGTCGCCCGCTGGCCGGGCAGGGAGCGACGGCGGCGCGCTTCGGCCAGACGCGGCTCGTCGATGGCCTGCGGCCGCTTCCACAGCAGTCCGCGCAGGCCGGAGGGTGAGAAGGAGAACCCGCGGCGCTCGGCCTGGAGCGCCGGGGCGTCGCAGAACACCCGCATGAACCCGCCCAGCCCGTCGTACCAGTCGTGGTTGCCGGGAATCGCGTAGATGGGGCCGGGATAGTCCTTGTACGCGCGGAAGAACTTGTCGTCGTACTCGTTGCCCGATCCGGTGGGGTAGATCACGTCGCTGGCGATGACGGCGAACGACGTGCCCGCGCCGACGTTGAGCATGCCGGGGACGACGGCGTACTGCGAGGCGTCGCCCTCGCCGGTGTCGCCGAGCAGCAGGAAGCTGTAGTCGGGCCCGGGGTCGATCGCGATGCGGCGGTCAGGGTCGGCGCCCTGGCCGGCGCGGGAGGCCATCCACCGCCGGCGCACCTCGTTGGACGGGTCGCCGAACAGCTGGGCCAGGACCTCGTTGCGCGAGCGGATCAGCGTCGCGATCTTGAGCCACGAGAACGACCTGGTGTCGGGACGCAACTCCTGGAACGTGCCGACCTCCTGGCAGGACCATCCGGCGCCCTCTTCGGAGACCCGGGACGACGCCCGCCTGCCGCGCTCGGCCGCCCGATCGACATCCACCATGTCCCCCATCTTTCCGGATCATGCTGGACGGCGCGGCGGAATCGCCGACCGGAATGGACCGGGACACAACGGGCCGCCGCAAAACGAGAGGCGCCCACGACCGGACCGATCCGCCCCCGGCGAACCGGAGGCCGGGCCGCCCCGGACCGCGGCGACCCGGGACCGAGCACGACGCGGGACCGAGTGCGACGCGGGACCCAGCGGTCCCCGGGACCGGACGGGATGCCGGGATCGTGCAGGAATCGGGATCGGGCAGGACCTCGTACCGCACGGAACCCGGGGACCGGCCGGGACCCGCGAACCGAGCGGCACCCCCGGACCGAGCGGGACCCGCGAACCGAGCGGCACCCCCGGACCGAGCGGGACCCAGGACCCGAGCGGCTTCCCCGGATCAGGACCCAGGACCCGGGAGGAGGGGTGGCGGGGTCAGGGGATGAGGATGCCGGGGTTGAGGATGCCGGCCGGGTCCAGGCGTTGCTTGACGGCGCGCAGGATCTCCACCCCGAGCTCGCCGATCTCCTCCGCGTAGGCGGCGCGGTGGTCGGTGCCGACCCCGTGGTGGTGGGAGATGGTGCCGCCGGCCAGCACGATGGCCTCGTTGACCGCCCGCTTGGCGGTGGCCCACTGCCCCACCGGGTCGTCGCTCTGCGCGGCGACCACGGTGAAGTACAGCGAGGCGCCGGTCGCGTACACGTGGGACAGGTGGCACATCACCAGCGGGGCGGCGGCCTCGCCGACGGGGTCGGCCGGGCCGAGGGCCACGCTGAGCACCAGCCGCACGGCGTCGTACAGCCGCGGGATGCCCGACCAGAAGCACGCCGTCTCCAGCGTCTCCACCGTCGCACCGGCCGACAGCAAGGCGTCGCGCAGGTACGGGGCGGCGAAACGGCCGTGCGCCCACGCCTCGCCCGGCTCGGGACCGAGGTAGACGCCGCCGAGCGACGACAGCGTGCCGGCAGTGCGCTCGCGGCGGTGGGCGACGTCGTCGTCCTCCCCCTCGTACCCCAGGATGGCCAGGCAGCCGGCGTCGGCCTGGACCCCGCCGATCTCGCCGGGCTTGGCCAGGCCCACCATGGTCTCGGTCTCGTCCGACAGGCGCAGCACGGTCGGCGTCGGCCCGTCCTGCGCCAGGCGCCGCAGCGCCGCCGTGCCGGCCTTGAACGAGGCGAACCGCCAGCCCTCGTACACCTTCGCGACCGGCGCCCGCCGCACCCGCAGCCGCAGCGAGGTGATGACCCCGAAGGCGCCCTCGGAGCCGAGGACGAGCTGGCGCAGGTCGGGCCCGGCGGCCGACTTCGGGGCGCGGCCGAACTCCAGCGTGCCGCGCGGGGTGGCGACGGTCACGCCGACCACCATGTCGTCGAACCGGCCGTACCCGGCGGAGGCCTGGCCGCTGGACCTGGCCGCCGCGAAGCCGCCGAGGGTGGCGTACTCGTAGGACTGCGGGAAGTGCCCGAGGGTGAGCCCGTGACCGGCCAGGAGCTGCTCGGCCTGCGGGGCGCGCAGGCCCGGCTCCAGCTCGGCGATCATGGACTCGGTGTCCACCGACACCAGGCGGTCGAGCCGGGCGAGGTCCAGGGCCACCACGCCGGCGAAGCCCCGGCGGTCGGCGGCGAGCCCGCCGACGACCGAGGTTCCCCCGCCGAACGGCACCACGGCGACCTGGTGGCGCTCGCAGACGCGCAGCACCTCCAGCACCTCCTCGTGCGAGCCGGGCAGCAGCACGGCGTCCGGGGCCTGCGACCCGTCGCCGGCGCGCATGCGCAGCAGGTCGGGGGTGGACTTGCCCCGCGTGTGGCGGATGCGCGTGTCGTCGTCGAAGCGCACGTGGTCGGCCCCGACGGCCTTGCGCAGGTCGGCCAGCACCAGCGGCGACAGGGCCACCGGCCCCAGCCTGACCTCGCCGAAGCTCGCCGGGGGCGCGACGGGCTCGCGGACGCCGAGCAGCTCGCGCAGGAGCTTGCGGACGGACTGCGGCAGCTCGGCGGCCTTGGCGGGGTCGCCCCAGCCGGACCAGAGCATCGGTTCGGCTGCGGTCTTGGGAGTTTCCACGCCCTACACTGTGACACGCCCGGCCGTGGCATCCCGGCGGGCGCCCCTCTCGGAGGTGCCGCACCGTGACGATCTCCCCCGGCTCCCCCGGCTCCCCCGGCTCCGGCTCCCCCCGCTCCGGCTCCGGCTCCCCCGGCTCCCCCGGCTCCGGCTCCCCCCGCTCCGGCTCCGGCTCCTCCGGCTCTCGGGGCTCCCGGCCCTGGTCTCCGTCCGCGGGTGTGGTGCCCGGTTCGTCGCTGAACGCGGCGCGGCGGGCGCGCGAGCTGGCGGAGGCGCGCGAGAGGGTCGTCGACCTGCTGGTCGTGGGGCTCGGCGCGACCGGCGCCGGGGTGGCTCTCGACGCGGCGTCCCGGGGGCTGTCGGTCGTGGCCATCGACGCCCATGATCTGGCGTTCGGCACCTCCCGGTGGAGCTCCAAGATGATCCACGGAGGGCTCCGCTACCTGGCCAAGGGGCAGGTGGGCGTGGCGTGGGAGAGCGCGGTCGAACGGGGGGCGCTGCTCGCGCGCACGGCCCCGCACCTGGTGCGCGCCCAGCCGTACCTGCTGCCGCTGACGCCGGAGGTCTCCCCCGCCCAGGCCGCGACCCTGATGACCGGGTACCGTCTCGGCGACCTGCTGCGGGCCTCGGCCGGAACCCCGCGCGCGCTGCTGCCCGGCCCCTCCACGGTGACCCCGGCCCGCGCCCGCGCCCTGTTCCCGGCGCTGCGCCCCGGGGGCCTGCGCGGCGGGCTCGCCTCGTTCGACGGCCGGGTGATCGATGACGCCCGGCTGGTGGTCGCCATCGCGCGCACGGCCGCCGCCCACGGCGCGCTCGTGCTCACCCGGTGCCGCGCCCTGTCGCTGCGCGGCGACGGCGCCGAGGTGCGCGACGAGCTGTCCGGCGAGGTCTTCGCGATCCGCGCGCGAAAGGTCGTCAACGCGGCGGGCGTGTGGGCCGGAGAGCTTTCCCCGTCGGTGCGGTTGCGGCCCTCCCGGGGGACGCACCTGGTGCTGCGCCCGGGCGTCCTCGGCGCGCCGCGGGCGAGCCTGCACGTGCCGATCCCGGGACGGGGCGCGCGGTTCGCGCTCGTGCTGCCCCAGGCCGACGGCCGGGTGTACGTGGGGCTGACCGACGAGCCGCTGGACGGGCCGGTCCCGGACGTCGCCGAGGCGCCCGAGGCCGACATCGCCTTCCTGCTGGACGTGCTGAACTCCGTCCTGGCGACGCCCGTGTCCCGCGGGGACGTGGCGGGCGCCTACGCGGGCCTGAGGCCGCTGCTGGGCGGCGATGGGCGCACGGCCGACCTCTCTCGAAGGCACGCGGTCGTCGCGGCTCCTGACGGCGTTCTGACCGTCGTCGGAGGCAAGCTGACCACCTACCGGCGCATGGCGCAGGACGCCGTCGACGCCGCGTTCCCCGACGCCCCGCCGAGCCCCACGGCGCGGCTGCCCCTCGTCGGTGCGCCCTTGCCGGGCGGCGGCACGCCCGGCTTCGACGCCGCGGGCGGGCCGCCGCGGCGGCTGGTGGAGCGCTACGGGGCGGAGGCGGAGGCGGTGCACGCCCTGGCCGGGCGGGACCCGGCGTGGGCCGAGACGCTGCCGCTCGGCGTGACCGTCGCCGAGCTGGTGTGGGCGGTGCGGCACGAGGGGGCGCTCGACGCCGGCGACCTGCTCGACCGGCGCACCCGCATCGGGCTGGTGGCGGACGACCGCGCCGCCGCCCTCCCCGCCGCCGAACGCGTCCTGCGCGACCACGCGGAGCGGACCGCCTCCGGCTGAGGCCACCGGCGAGCCCCCGGGGCGGACCCCCGGCCGAGCCGAGCGTCCCGGCCGAGCGGCCTGTCGGGATGCCGGCTCGGGGTGTCAGGCGAGGTTGCCGCGCGGAGGTGGCGGTTAACGCGTCACGGTCCGACGACGCAAGCGGACCGAAGAAATCGGTCCGTGATGAATCTCACACCGACAAAGCCGTATATGTCCTCCCGAATCGGACACCGGGCGTACCTGACCCCTCGCATGAAGGGTTCAACGCCGTTAGGTTAGTCTTACCTAAGTGATCGGGGAGGAAGCGTGACGACAGAGCGGGCACGGGGGTGTGACCACCCCGCGGGCTGCCATACGGGCGGGGTGCCGGTGCTCGCCAGCGCCACCACCGGCGCGCGGTTCTGGCTGCTCGTCGAGCATTCCGGTCCTTGGGCCTCCCATCTTCCCGACTGCGAGCTGCCCGAGGCGGTCCACGCGCTCATCCGGCGCGCGGCCGATCTGGGCGTGCGCGCCCAGCTCATCCGCCGTCCGCTGCACCGCCGCGCCGCTCCGGGCCCGGTCCACGTCATGGTCGCCGACAGCACGGCCGAGGTCCCGTGGCTGGCCGAGGGCCACTTCGACGACCCGAGCGATCTTGACCTGGGATCTCTTGTGCGCGGAGTGGTTCCGGAGTCCTGCATACTGGTGAAGGAGCCGGTGTTCCTGGTCTGCACGCATGCCAGGCGCAACGCGTGTTGTGCCCGCATTGGCCTTCCCATCGCGCGGGTTTTGGGTGAGAGCCAGCCGGGAAGAGTGTGGGAAACCACTCATGTGGGCGGCGATCGCTACGCCGCCAACCTCGTGTGCTTGCCACACGGGCTTTACTACGGCAGCATGTCTCAGGCTGCCGCGATCGCGGCGGCAAACGCGTACCGGCACGGCGAGATCGTTCTCGACCGTTTCCGGGGACGCGCGGGCATCCCTGAGCCATCGCAGGCCGCCGAGCATTTCGTCCGGGTACAAACGGGCGAGCTCTCGGTAGGCGGAGTGGCCGTGGAATCCACCAGGTCGGACGGTGACGTCACCGAGGCGATTGTGCGCCACGGGGACGTCCGGTTCCGGGTTGTGGTCGAGCGCGCGGCGTTCACGCCGTGCGGTACGGCGTGCGCCGACACGATCGCGACCTACAGGCTGGCGGCGCTGGAGCTTTTCCGGTGCGGCACGCCCGTTCTGACCTGAGGCTCCGACGGAGCCGGGAACACCGCGGCCTATCACGGCGTTGGAACGAGGGACGCCATATGCGTCCAATGCGGCACAAACACGAAATACCTCTCACCTACTCACCTAAGGTGGTTTCTCATGTCTCAGGTACGTCGGCAGATCGCCCGCCCGCGCCCCAGCTGGGGTTGGCAGGATGACGCCGCGTGCCGGGGAGAGGACCTTGTGCTGTTCTTCGGCCCTGACGGCGAGCGTCAGCCGGAGCGCGACATCCGTGAGCGCAAGGCCAAGGCCATCTGCGCCCAGTGCCCCGTCCGTGCGGAGTGCCTCGACTACGCCCTTTCACGTCCCGAGAAGTACGGCACGTGGGGTGGGCTCAACGAGGACGAGCGGGCGTCCGAGCGCCGTCGGCGCATGCGGCGTGCCGCCAGCGCGGGCATCAGTGCTGCCTGACCCTCCACCGGCATGATCCCTCCAGCATGATCATGCGGCTTTTCCGCTCCTGTACGCCTCCAGGGCCGCAATTGCCGCATGATCGTGCGGATGCCCTTCCCCCGGAAGGCATTTCCCGCTCCACAGCCCCCTGACAAGGGCACCCCCTCGCGAAGCATCGCTCTGGCGGGGGCGCCGCGCCGCCGCCCCCGCCGAGCCTCGCTCCCTGCGCTCCAGCGTGACGCCACCGCTCGACGCGAGCACTTCCACGAGCGTCCAGACCTCACCGCTCGACACCGCTCGACGAGCCTCCCGCTCCAGTCCCGGATCGTCACCGCTCACGTCTCAGCAGGGCCAGGACGTCGGCGTCGGTGAGCTGGTCGAAGCGCTGGTACCACTGTCCGACAGCGTAGAAGCCCGCCGGTGTGGCGAGGGCGACGACCTGGTCGGCCTCCTCGCCGAGCGCCTTCACCGTCCGCGACGATCCCACCGGCACGGCGAGCACCAGCCGGCGCGGCCCGCTCGCCCGCACGGCGCGCAGAGCCGCCCGCGCGGTTCCCCCCGTGGCAAGCCCGTCGTCCACGACCACGACGTCCCTCCCCGCGGTGACGGGCGGCGGCCGATCACCGCGATAGGCCCTGACCCTCCTGGCCAGCTCGGCCCGCTCGCGCGCGACGATGGGCTCCAGCTCCTCGACGGTGGTCGTGAGCTGGGACAGCAGATCGGCGTCGAACACCGGCTCGCCGCCCTCGGCGATCGCCCCCATGCCCAGCTCCGGCTGCCAGGGGTGGCCGATCTTGCGGGTCACCAGGACCTCCAGCGGCACACCGAGGCGTTCGGCGACCGGCGCCGCCACCGCCACGCCTCCGCGCGGCAGGGCGAGCACGACCGGATCGGACAGACCGGCCTCGGCCAGCGCGTCCGCGAGCAGGACCCCCGCCTCCGCCCTGTCGGCGAAGGGCAGGAAGACCCCCCTGCCAGCGCCCATACCTCCAACCTACGCCTGGACCGACCTACGCCTGACCGCCGTCCCGAGGAGAGGCCCTCCCCGGCCAGGGGCGGCCCGTCGGGGTTAGTGGTCCGGATGCGAGGGGCCCACCCCAGCGGAGGGCGGCCCGCCCCCGTCCTGCGGGGCGGACCGCCGTGGGCCGAGGGCGGCCACAGGGATCAGGGGCGTCCCCGGCCGCGCACCGACTTGTGGATGATCTTCCACTTGCGCGTCTCCTCCGCGCGGAGCCGGGCGTCGCCGCGCCTGGCCATCCACGCGGCCTCGCGCTGGAGCTTGCGCCAGCTCTCCAGGCGGCGCTCGGGCAGCTCGCCCGACTCCAGCGCCGACAGGACCGCGCAGCCGGGCTCGCTCTGGTGCCCGCAGTCACCGAAGCGGCAGCTCTCCGCCAGTTCTTCGATGTCGGAGAACACCAGGTCGACGCCCTGGCTCATCTCGTACAGACCCACCCGGCGGATGCCGGGCGTGTCGATGATCAGGCCGCCGCCGGCGAGCGGGATCAGCTCACGGTGCACCGTGGTGTGCCGGCCCCGGCCGTCGCCCGCGCGGACCTGCTGGGTCTCCATGACCTGCTCGCCCGCCAGCGCGTTGACCAGCGTGGACTTTCCCGCGCCCGACGCCCCGAGGATCACCGAGGTGCGGGAACCGGCGAGGTGGTCGCGTACGACCTCCACCCCCTCGCCGGTGATCGAGCAGACGGCGTGCAGGTCCACCCCGGGCGCCGCGGCGGCCACGTCGTCCAGCAGACCGGCCAGGTGCTCGCCGACCAGGTCGGCCTTGGTGATCAGGACGACGGGCCGCGCCCCGCTCTCCCAGGCCAGCGCGAGCAGGCGCTCGACCCGGCCGAGGTCGGCGAAGTCGGTGGCGTGCAGGGCCGGCTCGGCGACGAACACCACATCGACGTTGGCGGCCAGCACCTGCCCCTGGGAGTCGCCGGACAGCCCGCCCCGCGAGTCGCGGCCCACCCCGCCGCGGACCAGGCTGGTCCTGCGGGGCAGGACCGCCTGCAGCTCGTGGCGGCCCTCGGGCAGCCGGGTGAGCGCGGCCCAGTCGCCCACGCAGGGAAGGGCGACGGGGTCGGCCGCCGCCGCGCGGCGCAGCGGGGCGGCGTACTGGGCGTGGTGGTGGCCGTCGGCGGTGATGACGTCGGCGGCCCCGCGGTCGACGCGGGCCACGCGGGCGGGGACGGCGCCGCCCGGAAGATCTGCGGCCAGGGACTCGTCCCAGCCCAGAGAGGAAAGATCATGACCTGAGGCGGTCAACTGAGGCACCTTTCGAAGACCGGGCGCCTCGCGGCTTCAGCGCGCGACGGCCACCCGGAGGGAATCGGACACGGGCATGCCTAGAAAGACCCGCATGATCCTCACCTCCCGCCGAATGATGCCGCCGTCCCACAACGGCGAAGCCGGGCCCACCATATCGCGGGCCCGGCTCACCAGGGCAACACATTTAACCTCCGGCGCCGCGCGGCGCCGGAGGGCGGCTCAGCTCAGCCCGGGGGCCGGGAACTTGGCGGTGAGCTCGCTGACCTCGCCGTGGACGCGGGCGATGACCTCCTCGGCGTCGCCCTTGGCCAGAGCGGTGACGACCTCGTCCATCCACGCGCCGATCTGCCGCATCTCGCTCTCGCCCATGCCGCGGCTGGTGATCGACGGGGTGCCGATGCGCAGGCCGGAGGGGTCGAAGGGCTTGCGCGGGTCGAACGGCACGGTGTTGTAGTTGGTCTCCAGCCCGGCCCGGTCGAGGGCCTGCGCGGCCGGCTTGCCCGCGACGCCCTTGGAGGTCAGGTCGATCAGGATGAGGTGGTTGTCGGTGCCGCCCGAGACCAGCTCGAAGCCGCGGCCCGCCAGCTCCTCCGCCAGCGCCTTGGCGTTGCGGACGACCTGGTGGGCGTAGGTCTTGAAGTCCTCGCCCGACGCCTCGCGCAGCGCGACGGCGATGGCGGCGGTGGTGTGGTTGTGCGGGCCGCCCTGCAGGCCCGGGAACACGGCCTTGTTCAGCGCCTTGGCGTGCTCGTCGTCGGTGGCCATCAGCATGGCGCCGCGCGGGCCGCGCAGCGTCTTGTGCGTGGTGGTGGAGATGACGTCGGCGTGCCCCACCGGCGAGGGGTGGGCGCCGCCGGCGACCAGGCCCGCGATGTGGGCGATGTCGGCGGCCAGGACGGCGCCGACCTCCCGGGCGACCTCGGCGAAGGCCGGGAAGTCGATGGTGCGCGGGATGGCGGTGCCGCCGCAGAAGATGAGCTTGGGACGGTGCTCGAGGGCGAGCGCGCGCACCTCGTCCATGTCGATGCGGCCGGTGTCCTGCCGCACGCCGTACCTGACCGGGGTGAACCACTTGCCGGTGGCCGAGACCGACCAGCCGTGGGTGAGGTGGCCGCCGAAGGGCAGGCCCATGCCCATGACGGTGTCGCCCGGGTTCAGGAAGGCCATGTAGATGGCGAGGTTCGCCGGGGAGCCGGAGTACGGCTGCACATTGGCGTGGTTCACGCCGAACAACGACTTGGCGCGCTCGATGGCCAGGGTCTCGATCTGGTCGATCACCTGCTGGCCCTCGTAGTAGCGCTTACCGGCGTAGCCCTCGGAGTACTTGTTGGTGAGAACGGTGCCGGTGGCCTCGAGAACGGCCCGGGAGACGTAGTTCTCCGAGGGGATCAGCTTGACGGTGTCGGCCTGACGGCGTTCCTCCGCTCTGATCAACTCGGCGATCTCCGGGTCGACGTCCGCAAGAGAACTCATGGCCCTACCCTTCGTTGGCTCCGGCGGAGACCCAGGCGCCCGGCCTCCGACCTCTTCGCTCCCTGGTGGTAGCCCCCACCCAGACGCGCCGGTCACGTCGCGTTCCGACGGTTAGACGATAGCGGACTCGCCGTTTCTGCCGAGCCCGCCACCCGGCCACGACCGGTCGACCTCGGCGTTGAGCGTGGCCCCGATGAGCACCGCCAGCGCCGTGATGTAGAGCCACAGCAGCACGGCGATGGGCGCGGCCAGCGAACCGTAGATCGACAGCGGCGTGAACCACGCGGCCAGCACCTCGCGCAGGACCGCCGCGCAGGCGATCCAGATCACCAGCGCCAGCACCGCCCCGGGCACCTCGCGCCACCAGCGGGTGCGCACCGGCACGCTCACGTGGTACAGCAGCGTGAGCACCAGCACCGACCCGATGGTGACCACCGGCCAGTACAGCACGCTCACCAGGCCGCTGTACTGCGGCAGCGCGTTGGACAGGATCGTCGGCCCGACCACCAGCACGGGGATGACGATCAGGCCGATGAGCAGCGCCGCCAGGTACAGGCCGAAGGACAGGATGCGCGTGCGGATGATGCCGCGGGTCTCCCCGAGCCCGTAGGCGATGGAGATCAGGTCGACGTAGACGAACAGGGCGCGCGAGCCCGACCACAGCGCGAGCAGGAAGCCCACGGAGATGAGCGACACCTGGCCGCCGCGCAGCACGTCGTCCAGCAGCGGCCGCACCACGCGCTCGATGGTGTTGCCGGTGAACAGCAGCTGCGACTGCCGCAGCACCCACCCGCGGGTCTCGGCCACGGTGCCGGGGCCGAGGATGCCGCTCATGTGCCCGAGCAGGCCGATGAGCCCGAGGACGAACGGGGGCAGCGACAGCAGGGCGAAGAACGCCGCCTCCCCGGCCAGGCCGGTGACGCGGAAGTTGAACCCGGCCACGGTGGTCGCGCGCACCAGCGCCCACAGCCGCGTCTCGCGCAGGCTGCCCCAGGTCTTGGACCCGCGCACGGCGGAGAGCCCGGCGGCGGCGTTCCGCTTGGCCCGGGACCTGACCAACCTCCAGCGGGGCGTGCGGCCGGAGGGACCGGGCGACCTGGCAGGAGCGCCGGTGGACGTCATGGCATCCAAAGGTATTCGCAACATGGCCCTACCACGACCCCACCGTGTAACGATCTCCTTGCGTGGCGTCTACCCCGTGAAGTGCCGTCCTATCTGTCCCGGCATGGGCGACCTTCAATGGTATCCGGCGCATTTCCGGAAACGGTGGTGAAAGCGCAGGTCAACGGCCGTTCAAGTCTCGCGAGGTCGCAACAAGAATCAGCCGTCCAGCGCGATGGCGTTCTTGGCCAGGTCGACGGACTCCTGGGAGGCGGGGCCGCCCGGGTTCTCGGTGGCCAGCGCCTGGTTGCGCTCGGCGAAGGGGCGCATGCGCCGCTCGTACCGGGCGAACGCCCGCCGGTGGTCGCCGTCGGCCGCGGCGAGCTCGGCCGCCAGGACGTACGCGCCCACCAGGGCGAGGCTGGTGCCCTGGCCCGACAACGGCGAGGCGCAGTAGCCGGCATCGCCGGCCAAGGTGATCCGCCCGCGCGACCAGGACGGCAGGTGGATCTGGGCCATCGCGTCGAAATAGAAGTCGGGCGCCTTCCACATGGCCGAGAGCAGCCGCGGGATCTCCCAGCGCATGCCGCCGAGCCGCTCGGCGAGGATCCGGCGCTGCGCGTCGAGGTCGCGGTGGTCGAAGGCGAGCGGCTCGGAGGCGAACCCCAGGTTGACCCGCAGCTCGGTGTTGCCACGGGCCGGGTAGATCCCGCCGCCGGCGTCGCCGTCGCGGATCCACACCTGCCAGTCCGCGAGGTCCAGCAGGTTCTCGGCGGTGAAGACGGCCACGTACATCCCGAGGTGGCGGGTGAAGCCCGCCTCCGGGCCGAACGCGAGCCGCCGCACGGTGGAGTGCAGCCCGTCCGCGCCGATCACCAGGTCGAAGGTGCGCGGCGCGGCTCGCTCGAACTCCACGCGGACGCCGTGCTCGTCCTGCTCCAGCGCGGCGATCGAGTCGCCGAACAGGTACTCGGTGCTCGCGGCGGTCCGCTCGTACAGCAGCCCGGTGAGGTCCTCCCTGAGCACCTCGATGTCGTCGCCGTCCAGCGGGCCGCTGCTGTAGGTGTGCTCGGTCGTGCGCATGATCTCCGCGCCGTCGCCGTCGAGCACGGACATGCCGCGCATCCGGGTGCGCACGCGGCGCAGCGGCTCCAGCATGTCCATGCGCTCGGCCACGTCGAGCGCCACGCCGCGGACGTCGATCGCCTGGCCGCCGGGACGCGGCGCGGGCGCGCGCTCGACCACGGTCGGGGTGAGGCCGTGGCGGTGCAGCCAGTACGCCAGCGCCGGCCCGGCGACGCTCGCCCCGGAGATGAGCACGGTGGTCATCTGATGTCTCCTCGTCATGTCGTCACGTTGTACGCGAAGGTGAATGTACAACGTACGCATGAGAACATACAAGCCCGTCACCTGGGATTATGTACTAGTACAGCGGACATGCCAGTCGCGGTCTGCTAACGTCTGTCCTAGTACAGATGGGGAGGTGGAGGGGCCGTGACCGTGGAGCCGCCGTACCGGCGCATCGTCGCCGACATCCGCCGGCAGATCGCCGAGGGCCGGCTCGCGCCCGGCGACCGCGTGCCGTCGACCCGGCAGATCGCCCGGCAGTGGGGCGTGGCGCTCGCCACCGCCACCAGGGCGCTGACCACGCTGAGGCAGGAGGGGGTGGTCAGCGCCCTCCCCCGCGTCGGCACGGTCGTGGCCCCCCACGCCGGCGAGGACTCCCCGCCCGGCCCGGCCGCGGCGCGCGGCTCCGGCGGGGACGGGGCCGAGGGTGCCCACCAGGGACACGAAAACGCCCTGATCGAAGCCGGTCCGGCCCATGACCGCACCCTTCGCGAAGCCGGTCCGGAGCATGACCGCAACCGCACCCTTCGCGCGGCCCGTCCAGGGCATGACCGCATCCCCCGCGGGGGGCGGTCGTCCCCCGCGCCCGGACAGGCCGGGCACCGTGAGCCGGAGCTGACGCGCGAGCGCGTCGTGCGGGCGGCGATCGAGATCGCCGACGCGGAAGGGCTGGACGCGCTGTCCATGCGGGGCGTCGCCGCCCGGCTCGGCGTTGCCACCATGTCGATCTACCGTCACGTCCCCGGCAAGGACGAGCTCACGCTCCTGATGGCCGACGCGGCCTTCGGCGAGCACTCCTACCCGCCCGAGCGCCCGGCGGGATGGCGGGCCCGGCTGGAGGAGAGCGGCCGCGCCCTGTGGGGCCTGCACCGCCGCCACCCCTGGCTGGCCCAGCTCAGCCCGCTCACCAGGCCGCTGCCGCTGCCCAACCTGCTCACCCACGGCGAGCACATGCTCGGCGCGCTCGAAGAGCACGGCCTGACCGCCTCCACCATGCTGGACCTGCAGGTGCTGCTCTACGGGTACGTCCAGGGCCTGGCCGTGCACCTGGAGCGGGAGGCCCACGCCCTGGCCGCCACCGGGCTGTCGGAGGACGAGTGGATGGATCTGCACGGCCCCGCCATGGGGTCCATCGCCGCCGGCGGGGGGCATCCGGCCTTCGCCAGGCTCATGGCCGCCTTCGCTGAGGGCGGCTACGACCTCGACCTCGACGCGATCTTCGAGCTCGGGCTGCGCATGCTGCTCGACGGGCTGGCCGTCTTCCTCGGGCGGGCGCCGGGCGCCGATGCCGGCACGCGGGACGCGGAGGCCGCGGGCTCGAACGCGCCGGACGCGAGGGCCTCGCGTTAGAGCACGCGGGGTGGGGCCGGCGGGTCGGAATGCGCGGGAGGCGCACCGGGGCTGCGTGCTAGCTGGTGTGGGACCAGACGAGAACGCTCTCGCGCGGCTCGTCGGCGGGCCGGTGCTGACAATCGCACCAGGAGCCGCCCCGGCAGTCGTCGTGCCGGTGATCTTTGCACTCTTCGCAGATCACCTGCCCCATTCTCCTCCTGTTCCTCCCAGAACAACACTCGGTTACGCTGACGCCAGCACATGCGAAGCGGAGGTGCCCGTGGCCGTCTCCATGCCCGAGCTGCTGGCCGATCTCCGGGCGGAGGGCGCGGAGCTCACGGCCATGATCCGGACACTGGACCCGGCGGGCTGGGAGCTGCCGACCCCCGCCGAGGGTTGGGCGGTCCGCGACCAGATCAGCCACCTCGCGTGGTTCGACGACGCGGCGACCACGGCCGCCACCGATCCCGAGTGCTTCCGCGCCGCGCTGCCGGCCCTGACGGCCCGCGGGGACACCGCGGTGGACGAGATCGCCGTCGCGGCACGCAGCCTGTCGCCCGGCCAGGTGCTCGCCTGGTTCCGTGCGGCGCGCGCCCGCAGCCTCGACGCCTTCGGGAAGCTCGACGCCAAGGAGCGGCTGCCGTGGTACGGGCCCGACATGTCCGCCGCGTCCTTCGTCACCGCCCGGCTGATGGAGACCTGGGCGCACGGCCAGGACGTGGCCGACGCGCTCGGCATCGCGCGGGTGCCGACGGCCCGGCTGCGGCACGTGGCCGCCCTCGGCGTGCGCGCGATGCCGTACGGCTTCACCGTCCGCGGCCTCGCGCCGCCGCGGGACCCGGTGCGGGTGGAGCTGACCCTGCCGGACGGCACGCCGTGGACCAGCGGTCCCGAGGATGCGGCCGACCTGGTGCGCGGCCCGGTGCTGGACTTCTGCCTGCTGGTCACCCAGCGCTGCGACCTGGCCGACACCTCACTGGAGGTGCGCGGCGACACGGCCGGGGCCTGGACGGCGGTCGCCCAGGCGTTCGCCGGCCCGCCCGGCGACGGCCGCCCGCCCGGCCGGGCGCGGGCCCTCGCGTGACCGCGCCCGACGGGGACCTCGCATGACGGGGGACCCTCGCATGACCGGGGCCGAGGGGGACCCTCGCGTGACCGGGATCGATGGGGGCCCCGCGTGACCGCGGCCGGCACCCCTTCTGGGGTGGGCGGCAACCCCTACCTGGGGACGGAGACCCCAGCCAAAAGGGGCACCATATCCCAAAGTGTGGACCCGATATTGGACATCGCCCACACGCCGGGTATCGTTTGGGACATGCCAGCGGACCCGCTTCTCGTCGTGCGACGTCACGTCGATTTCCTGCGTGTCCGCAGTGCCATCTGTTGTGACGCTTGTTGACCGTCGCCCCCTGTTGACTCTCGCCAGCTCGGGCCCGTGACAGGCGTCCTTTTTCATGCGCTCACGTCTCAGATCATGAGACGTCAGGCGGCCTGCTCACGAGCGTCCGTGCGATCCGACGACCATTCTCGGCAAAGGACGCCCCATGACCAGCCCGCCCCGGCCTGCCAGCCGCCACCACAAGCGCCCGCGTGGTGAAGGTCAATGGGCTCTCGGTTACCGCGAGCCGCTCAACAAGAACGAGGAGAACAAGAAGAACGACGACGGGCTGAACGTCCGTCAGCGGATCATCGACGTCTACTCCAAGCAGGGCTTCGACTCCATCGACCCCGCCGACCTGCGCGGCCGGTTCCGCTGGTTCGGCCTCTACACCCAGCGCAAGCCGGGCATCGACGGCGGCAAGACGGCGATCCTCGAACCCGAGGAGCTCGACGACCGCTACTTCATGCTCCGCGTCCGCATCGACGGCGGCCAGCTGAGCCTCGAGCAGCTCCGCACGATCGCCGACATCGCCAACACCTACGCCAGGGGCACGGCCGACGTCACCGACCGGCAGAACATCCAGCTCCACTGGATCGAGGTCGAGGCGGTCCCGGCGATCTGGGAGGCCCTGGAGGCCGTCGGGTTGTCGACCACCGAGGCCTGCGGCGACACCCCGCGCGTCATGCTCGGCTGCCCGCTGGCCGGCATCGACGCCGACGAGGTGATCGACGCGACGCCGCAGATCGACGACACCGTCGCCCGCTACATCGGCGACAAGGCGTTCTCGAACCTGCCCCGCAAGTTCAAGTCGGCGATGAGCGGCTGCCCGGCCCACTGCACGGTGCACGAGATCAACGACATCGCCTTCGTGGGCGTCGTCAACGAGCAGGGCGAAAGGGGCTTCGACCTGTGGGTGGGCGGCGGCCTGTCCACCAACCCGATGCTCGCCAAGCGCCTTGGCACCTTCGTCCGCCCCGAGCAGGTCCACGAGGTGTGGGCCGGGGTGATCGGCATCTTCCGCGACTACGGCTACCGCCGGCTCCGTCACCGCGCCCGCATCAAGTTCCTGGTCAACGACTGGGGAGTCGAGCGGTTCCGCGAGGTGCTGGAGAAGGAGTACCTCGGCTACCCGCTGCCGGACGGGCCCGCCCCCGAGACGCCGCGCGGCGGCCGGCGCGACCACGTGGGCGTGCACCCGCAGAAGGACGGCAACTTCTACGTCGGCTTCGCGCCCAAGGTGGGACGGCTGGACGGCGACAAGCTGCACCTGATCGCCGACATCGCCGAGCGGTACGGCTCGGCCCGCGTCCGCACCACCGTCGAGCAGAAGATGGTCATCCTGGACATCGCGCCGGACAAGGTCGAGGGCATCGTGGCCGACCTGGAGGCCGCGGACCTGCAGGTCAACCCGAGCACCTTCCGCCGCCAGACGATGGCCTGCACCGGCATCGAGTTCTGCAAGCTGGCCATCGTGGAGACCAAGGGGCTGGCCTCGGACCTCATCGACGAGCTCGAGCGCCGCCTGCCCGATTTCGGGGAGCCGCTCACGATCAACGTCAACGGCTGCCCGAACTCCTGCGCCCGCATCCAGACGGCCGACATCGGCTTGAAGGGCCAGCTCGTCGTCGACGCCGGCGGCAACCAGGTGGAGGGCTTCCAGATCCACCTCGGCGGGTCGCTCGGCGTCAAGCCCGGGTTCGGGCGCAAGGTCCGAGGACTCAAGGCGACCGCGGACGAGCTGCCGGACTACATCGAGCGCGTCCTGAAGAACTACCAGAGCCAGCGGGACGACGAGGAGACCTTCGCCGACTGGGTCCAGCGCGCCGAGGAGGCGGACCTCACGTGAGGGCCCCCGGCGCCCCCGCCGCGGGTGAGGGGAGGCACGCGTGAGCGAGCGCGCGGTCCCCTTCCACTGCCCGTACTGCGGCGAGGAGGACCTCGAACCCTATGAGGGCGACGGCGGCTGGTACTGCCGCTCGTGCGCCCGCGCCTTCAAGCTGAGGTTCCTCGGCATCGGCGTGCGTTCATGAACGGCGGTGAGTCCTGGGCGCCCCCGCGCCCGGCGGCCGCACACACTGAAGATCGAGGAGTAGTGAGCGAGTCATGACACTGGTGGAGATCGAAGCCGTACTGGAACGACAGCGCGGCGTGCTCGACCTGCGTGGCATCGTCGAGTCCGCCGCCCAGTTCCTCGAGGACGCCCCCGCCCGCGAGATCATCCGCTGGGCCGCGGCCACCTTCGGCGACCGGCTGTGCCTCACCTCCTCCATGAGCGACGCCCTGCTGATCGACCTGGTGAGCCGGGTGAAGCCCGGGGTCGACGTGCTGTTCATCGACACCGGGTACCACTTCGCCGAGACCATCGGCACCCGTGACGCCGTCCAGCAGGTGTACGACGTCAACGTGATCAACGTCAAGCCGTCCCGCACGGTCGAGGAGCAGGACCGCGACCTCGGCCCGCGCCTGCACGGCCGCAACCCCGACCTGTGCTGCTACCTGCGCAAGGTCGAGCCGCTGAACCGCGCGCTCGAGCCCTACCTCGCGTGGATCTCCGGCATCCGCCGCGACGAGTCGCCCAGCCGGACGGGCACCAAGGTCGTGGAGTGGGACGCCAAGCGCCAGATGGTCAAGGTCAACCCGATCGCCCGCTGGACGCAGGACGACGTCGACAACTACATGTCCGACAACGGCGTGCTGATCAACCCGCTGCACTACGACGGCTACCCGTCGATCGGCTGCGGCCCCTGCACCCGCCGCGTCGCCCCCGGCGAGGACCCCCGCAGCGGCCGCTGGGCCGGCCTCGGCAAGACCGAGTGCGGCATCCACCTCTGACAGACCGCCCGTCCACCTCTGACCGACCGCTCGTCCACCTTCCGACAGACCGCCCATCCGACGCGCGGGCCCGCCACGACCCGCGACCGACCGCACACGAGGCCCGGTTCTGAACACCGTTCCCGGCCCCTTCCGGATCCAGGTCCGGCACGGGCTGCCGATCGTCCTCCAAGGGCGTGTCCCGCCGCTGGTGGCGGTGGCGCACGGGTCACGCGACCCGCGCGCCACCGCCACGGTGGAGGCGCTGCTGGAGCGTGTGCGCCTTGCCCGCCCCGGCCTGGCCGTCCACGCCGCCTACCTGGACCACGCGCGGCCGTCCCTGCCCGAGGTGCTGGCCTCTCTGGACGAGGCCGTCGTCCTCCCCCTGCTGCTCACCGACGCCTACCACACCCGCGTCGACATCCCCGCGGCACTCCGAGAGATCGTCGTGACCCGGCCGGGGATCCGCGTCGGCCAAGGAGCGGCGCTCGGCCCGCATCCGCTGCTCATCGCGGCCCTGGAGCGGCGGCTGACCGAGGTCGGGGTAGAGATCGGCTCCCCGGACACCGCCGTGGTGCTGGTCTCCGCGGGCTCCAGCGACCCACGGGCCAACGCCGTGATCGCCCAAGTGGCCCGTGAATGGGCCCGCTACCGCGATTGGCACTCGGTCACCCCCGCTTACGCCTCAGCCTCCTCCCCCACGCCCGAGGACGCAGTGCGTGAGCTCCTGAACGGCCAGGGGCTACCGTCCGGCTTACGTCGAGCGGCGAGCCGCGTCGTGGTGGCCCCCTACCTGCTCGCCCCCGGCCATTTCGCGGACAAGGTGCGCAGGACCACCCTGCGAGCGGGTGCCCACACGGTGGCCGACCCGCTGGGGGCCGCCCCGGAACTGCTCACCATCCTCCTCGAACGCTACGCGCATGCTGTGATGCGAACCTTCCAGGCCAGAACTTCCACATCAGCAGGCATCTGACGGCGTCCCCGCCGTACTTCACCGCTCGTGGATCAGACAGTCATCCAGGCGGAAGGGCCTATCCTTGATCTCTGCGAGAATCGGCTTCCAGCCATCCCATTCAGGATTCGCGTGACGGCCCAGCACGATGGCCGCGACCCTTGCGGCGCCCGCCGCCTTCAACGCATACGACACCGACTGGACGCGGGACCCGGTGGTCCAGGTGTCGTCGAGCAGAAGTACATGAGCGCCTTTGACGTCCTCACCCGGGACCTTGAACCAGTCCTTACGGAATTGCCGCACGTCAGGTGAGATGCCTGGGTTGACCGTCAAATCAACCCATGGCAGCCCCACCCGATCACCAAGCAGCGCCCTCAGCGGATGCTCACCCGACCGGCCTTTTGTGCTCGGCACGACGGCCACATGACTCCACTGGGTGACGCGCGCGGCCTCCGCTACGCACCCCATGTGATCCACCATGAAGTACAACAGCAGGTTGAGTAGATTGGTCTGAATCTCCGGCGACGGAACAGCCGCTTTGTAGGCCGCCAGGCCATAAGCGTGCTGAGTTCGCTTGACGGCGTAGGAGATGGGAACCACGATGTCGGCGACCCACGACTGACCGAACCTTAAGTGCTGGTCACACATGTAGCAGCGGCTCCAGCCGGGGTTGGCGGGACCGCAGCACACGTAGCAGACTTGAGGCGTGGGCCTGAGCGGATTGCGGAGATAGTGAGCTTGCTGAGCAACGCGAGCGCGAACGGCTGCCCAGGGATCAACTGCTCCAGGCAAGGTGCGGGGCCTCCGGAAGCGTGTCAGGGCCGGTATGCAGATTCGAGATCAATTGCTCCACGATCGAGAGTAGCTCGCTGAGACTGGACACCACGTGCACGCCGGGCTTTTCCGCGTACTTTCGCGCCCAATCGTGCTCCAGAAGCTGATCGGGCATTACGACAGGCCGGCCGTGCTCGAGCGCCAGTCGAGCCTGGATCCGTGCTCCGCTCTTCCAAGGTGCTTCCACGACCACTGTGGCCGCCGCGTAACCGCTCATCACGGCATTGCGCATCGGGAAACTTTGCTTGCTCGGCGGCGAGTCAGGCCAGAACTGGCTGATCACCGCACCTTCACGCGTGATCTGTTCCTGCAAGGGGCGATTCTCGCTCGGATAGAAACGGTTGATGCCCGTTCCGATGACGGCCACAGTACGACCGCGCGCCTTGAGTGCGGCCGTGTGCGCGGCAGTGTCGATGCCTTTGGCAAGGCCACTGACGACCGTCACATCGTTCAGAGCCAACTCAGTCGCCACCGCGGAGGCGACCCGCAAACCCTGCTCACTCGCCTTGCGAGTGCCCACCACCGCGATCGCTCGCCGATCGTGGGTGAGAGCGCCCCGGGAGAATAGCAACGGTGGTACCTGATGGATGCTGCGGAGCTGGCTCGGATAATCAGGATCGAAGCAGGCATGAACCCCGATGCCGGACGCTTCCCATGCGTGCAGCAACTCAGCCGCGTCGGCGATGCAAGACACGACGGGATCGGTCTCGGGGAACAGCGCGTCCTGCAGTCTGAGCTTGGATTCGAGCACCGCCACCGCGCTGCCGGTCTCCAGCACCTCAAGCGCGATGTCCTGCCACTTGGCCCCGGGCCGCCGCAACAACGCCACGAGAGCGGCACGTTCACGCTGTTCCGGAACCATGTCTCCGATGCTACCGGTCAACCGGAACACGCACCCAGAGCATCGCCCCATGATTTTCCGGACATATGTTCGAAGTGAGGCCATCCGGATTTGCCGCGATCTCCGGCAGAGTAGTCGTGCCGGAGAAGGAACTTCCTGGCCGCCGCGTCTTCTGCCGGGACGTACAGAATCCACCGGCGCCTCTGCGCTGGAAGGGTTCTACGACACCAGCGCGACACCCCGGCTGGTCATCGCATACCTGCTGCCTGTTCCAGGGTTTCCAGGACGGTGCCGGTGAGCAGGGCGATTTTGTAGGCGTTCTGGCTCGTGGGGGTGCACCGGGCGGCGGCGCGGGCGGCCGCCTGTTCCAGGGGTTCTCCGGCCAGCAGGGCGTGCTCGACCTCGGTGAGGCGCAGGGGGACGCGCGCGACGCCGCCCACCGCCACCCGGGCGAACCTCACCCGGCCGTCGTCCACCACGAGCCGCGCCGCGGCCTCGGCCAGCGGCCATTCGGCGTGCGCGCGGGCGGTCGCCCGGTGGTAGGCGGCGCGCTCCCCCGCGCGCGGCGGCGGCAGCACGACGGCGGCGAGGATGGCGCCCGGCGGGAGCAGATGGTCCCGCGTGGGGTCGGCGCCGTCCCCGTACAGCTCGCCCACGGGGAACGGGGCCTCGCCGTGCACCTCCACCGACGCCTCGCAGGCGAGCAGCGCCACGGCCAGGGACGAGGGATGCGGGGCGAGGCACGGACCGGTTCGCACGACCGCGGCGCGCAGGGTGAGCCCGTCCTGGGCCGGGCAGTCGTGGCCGCCGTCCTGGAAGCAGGAGAACGCCGGGCTGCGGAAGTACGGGCACCGGTTGCGCTGCAGCAGGTTGCCGCCGAGCGTGGCCACCGCGCGGATCTCGGGCGTCGCCACGGCCGCCGCGGTCAGCGCCAGGCAGGGGTGGGCGGAGGCGAGACGCGGGTCGGCGGCCAGATCGGCGATCGTGGTCAGCGCGCCGACGCGCACCGTGCCGTCCTCCCGCCAGACGACGCCGGACAGTTCCGGCCGGCCGTGCAGGTCGATGTGCGGTCCGGCGGCGGGGCGGGACATCAGGTCGGTGCCGCCCGCGCGGGGTTCCCCGCCGCGCCGCGCGGCCTCGCCGATGCCGGTGAGCGAGGTGTTCATCGGGCGGTGATCCCTTCGAGGAGCCGGTCGGGGCGGATGGGCAGGTCGCGGGGGCGCCAGCCGGTGGCGTTGTGGACGGCGTTGCCCACCGAGGCGGCCACGCCGATGGTGGAGACCTCGCCGATGCCGACGCCCCGCCCGTTGACGTGGTCCCACCCCTCCTGGTGGAAGTGCACCTCGATCTCGGGGCAGTCGCCGATGCCCGGCAGGTGGTAGTCGTCCAGGCCGGTGGTGAGCACCACGCCGGTCGCCGGGTCGACGTGGCGCTCCTCGTACAGGGCGTAGCCGACGCCCTGGACGACGCCGCCTTCGCACTGGCTGCGCGCCAGGCGATCGGCGTAGATGTGCCCGGCCGCGATGCCGGCCCACACCCGCAGCGGCCGGACCACGCCGAGGCGGGTGTCCACCTCGACCTCGGTGACGTGGACGGCGCCGCTGAGCCCGCGACCGAGCGCCATGCCGGCGACGGCGAACGGGGTGAGGTAGCCGCGCCGGTCGCCGCGGCGCCCGCCGACCACGCGGGCTCCCTCGGTCAGGCCGAACTCGCGGAGCCGCCGGGCGGCGTCGCGCGCCGCGGGTCCGACGGAGGCCGTGCCGCGGCTGCTCATGGCGCCCGGCCCGTGCACGGTCCCGGTCCGGCCGATCTCGACGCGCACCGCCCCGGCGGGCAGGCCGAGCTCCTCGGCCACCACGGCCGCGATGACGCCGCGGACGCCGGTCCCGATGTCCTGGGTGGCGGTGCGGGCCACGACCAGGCCGTCCTCGACCCGCAGTTCCACCTCGGTTCCCGGGTCCACGACGTAGATCCAGTTGGCGGCGGCCACGCCGACGCCGCGGCGGAAACGCCCCGACCCGGCGCCGGTGGCCGGCCGTCCGGTCCACAGGGGCAGCGCCGCCGCCCGGTCGTACAGCGCCCGCCGCTTGGGGTTGCCGTCCCAGCGGCGGCGCAGGGCGATCGGGTCCTCGCCGCGGCGGTGCGCGGCCTCGTCCACCACCTGCTCCAGCGCCCACAGCAGGGGCGGCGCCCCGGGGCCGCGGAACGGCGCGCCGGGCGGCTCGTTGGTGACCACGTCGTAGTCGCGCAGCCGCCGCGGCGCCTTCCCGTACATCAGCCGGGCCTGCAGGGCCACGGCCGAGCCGACGGCCACGCCGCCGCGGCCGTACACGTCCACGGTCAGGGCCGCCAGGTCGCCGGCGTCGTCGGTGAGCAGGGCGATCTCGGTGCGGGTGCCGGGGCGGTTGCCTGCGTCGGCGAGCTCCTCGTCGCGGCCGAGCACCACGCGCACCGGCGCGCCGCAGGCCCGCGCGAGCTCGGCGGCCGCGACGGTCTCGACGGTCACGCCGACCTTGGCGCCGAACCCGCCGCCGACGTGCTCGGCGACGACGTGGACCCGGCCGGCGGGCAGCCCCCACCGCTTGGCGGCCTGTTCGGCGACGACGCCGACGGCCTGGGTGGAGACGTGCAGGTGCAGGTCGCCCGAGTCGTCCCAGCGGGCCACGCAGGCGTGCGGCTCCAGCGGGGTGTGCGCCTGGACGGCCGTGGTGAACCCGCCGGTGACCAGCCGGGGGTCGGCGGCGGCGCGCGCGGCCTCCACGCGCCGGGCGGCGGCGCGGCCCCGCCTGCTCAGCAGGCCGACGGGGCCGCGCACGTTGCCCTGCCAGCCGGCGGGCGGGGACATGCCCTCGCTGTGGCTGGGAGCGCGCTTCCGCGCGGCCTGGTCCTCGTAGACGGGCGGCGCGGCGGGATCGTCGTCCAGGGCGGCCGGGAGGAGGTCGTAGCCGATCGCCGCGCGTGCGGCGATCGCCAGCGCCTCGGCGCGGGTGGCCGCGGCGACCGCGGCGATCGGCTGCCCCGCGTAGCGGACGGTGCGGTCGGCGGGCAGCAGGTCCACCACGTGGGCGGCCGGCAAATCGACCGAGGTGACGCGGGCGTGCGCCCGGGCCGAGCGGACGATCACGCCTTCCAGCAGGCCGGGCGGCCGCACGTCGGTGGTGTACCGGGCCCGGCCGGTGACCTTGTCCATCGCCTCCACCCGGGCCGGCGGGGCGGTGGCGGCGCCGTCGTGCTCACCCCGGCAGGCCGCCGCGATCGCCGCGTGGATGCCCTCGTAGGCGCCGCACCGGCACAGGTGCCCCGCCATGGCGGCGGCGACGCGCGCGCGAGGCGGGGCGGTGTCGCCGTTGCGGGCCCGCCAGTCGTCGACGAAGGCGGCGGCCTGGACCACCAGGCCGGGAGTGCAGTAGCCGCACTGCAGGCCGTCGTGCGCGGCGAACGCCCGCTGGACCGGGTGGTCCAGGCCCTCGACGGTGGTGACCTCGCGCTCGGCCACGGCGGAGGTGGGCAGCAGGCAGCTCACGTGCGGGTCGCCGTCCACCATGATCGTGCACGCGCCGCAGACCCCGGTGCGGCAGGCCGCCTTGGCGCCGGTGAGGCCGAGCCCGTCGCGCAGGACGTCCACCATCGCCTCGTCGCCCCCGGCGTCCACCTCGATCGGCTCTCCGTTGACCACGATCTTCACGCGCGGGCTCCCGTCCGAGATGACCGACATCGTCCGTCGCAGTCTCCGGCAGCCGGGTTGACGTTGGCAATATCACGCGGACATCGTCGGCCTCCTCCGCCTCTGCCGACCGTTCGTCATTCCCCTTCGATCGCTCCGGGCTTGCAAAGTGATATCACTTTGCTATGGTTGTGCCATAAGCACAGACCCCCCGGAGGAAACCATGGTCAAGGCGGGAACGGTGGAAGAGGTCGCGGTGGAGATGCCGGCGGCGCACGTGAGCGAGCGGCGGCCGCTCGAGGTCTCGGGCTGGCCCGTGCTCGGGCTGTGTCTGCTGCTCGCCGCGGCGGGCGTGGCGGTGCTGGTGACCCAGGGCGAGCAGGGCTCGGGCGGCGTGATCGGCGCGGGGGTGGCCCTCCTGGTGGTCGCCGTCCTGCTGCTCACCGGCCTGATGGCGATCGCGCCCGGCCAGGCCAGGGTGGTGCAGCTTCTCGGCCGCTACCTCGGCACGGTGCGGGCCGACGGCCTGCGGTGGGTCGTTCCCTTCACCCAGCGGCGCGCGGTCTCGACGCGCATCCGCAACCACGAGACCGACGTGGCCAAGGTCAACGACGCCGACGGCAACCCGATCGAGATGGCCGCGGTCGTGGTGTGGCAGGTGGAGGACACCGCCAAGGCCGTGTTCGAGGTGGACGACTTCGTGGAGTTCGTGGCCATCCAGACCGAGACGGCCGTCCGGCACATCGCCGGCAACTACCCCTACGACTCCCACGACGACGGCCAGCTCTCGCTGCGCGACAACGCCGACGAGATCACCGGCAAGCTCTCGGCCGAGATCGCCGCCCGCGTCTCCTCGGCCGGGGTCAGGGTCATCGAGTCGCGCATCACCCGCCTGTCCTACGCCCCCGAGATCGCCCAGGCCATGCTGCGCCGCCAGCAGGCGGGCGCGATCGTCGCCGCCCGGCGGCAGATCGTGGAGGGCGCGGTCGGCATGGTGGAGGCCGCGCTGCACCGCCTGGACGCCGCCGACGTCGTCGACCTGGACGACGAGCGCAAGGCCACCATGGTCAGCAACCTGCTGGTCGTGCTGTGCGGCGACAAGGACGTGCAGCCGGTCGTGAACACCGGCTCCCTGTACCAGTGAACGAACGCAAGAAGATCCTCCTGCGGCTCGACCCCGCGGTCCACGACGCCATCACCCGCTGGGCCGGGGATGAGCTGCGCAGCACCAACGCCCAGATCGAGTTCCTGCTGCGGCGGGCGCTCGCCGGAGCGGGGCGGCTCCCCGGCGACGTGGGCGGCATGCCCAAACGGGGCCGACCCCCGAAGGACCCCGTCGACTCGACGCCGACCGGCGCCGCAGATCAGACCGGCGGGACCGCCCCGGACGCCGGAACCGCCGAACCCGGCTCCGAGTGACCTGAGACGCCACGCGGCCGCGCGGCCCCCTCGCCGGGGCCGCGCCGGCCGGACCCCTCGCACGACACGACCGAGAGGAGCGACCGGTGGACCTGCCCGGCTCCCTGCCCCAACGGCTGTACCTGCTGGCCTACGACATCGAGCGCGGGCGGCCGACCGCTCGCTGGAAGCTCGGCTACCTGATGCGCGCCGGGATCCTGGCCGAGCTGCTGCTGCGCGGCTGCCTGGACGACGCGACCGGCGGCCCGGTCGCCTCCCGGCCCGCCGTCCCGGACGACGCCGTGCTCGACGCCGCCCTCCAGCAGATCACCGCGTCCCGGCGGCGCACCTGGCAGCACTGGGTGAACAAGGGCTCGCACCGCGCCGTCCGCCAGGTGCGCGACCAGTTGGAGGCCGGCGGCTGGATCCGCGTGCGGCGCACCCGCCTGCTCGGCGTCATCCCGCTGGCCAAGGTGACGGTCCGCGACACCCGGGTGGTGCGGCGGCTGACCTCGACGGTCTCTTCGGCCATGCGCGGCGGGCAACCCCTGTCACGGGTCGAGCCCCGCGACGCCGCGCTCACCGCCCTGGCGTCGGTGATCAGGCTCAGAACCGTCATGCCGTGGCGGCAGTGGCGGGCCGTGCGCGAACGCGGCGAGGCACTCGGCGTCGTCGTGGCCCCGGTGCCCCGGGCCCTGCACAAGGCCATCCAGGCCGCCCAGGCCGCGGCCGCCGGTTCCTGACCCGGCGCTCCCCGGCGACCGGGCCGGGCTCTCGCGCGAAGCTCGGCTCGACCGGACCGGGACCACAAGCTCGGCGCGCCCCTGCGAGGCCGGCGAGTCGGCCCGGCGGAAGCGGTGGTCAGCCGTACGGGGGCGGCGGCGGGGGCGGAGGGAAGGGGCCGCCGCGGCGGCCGTCACGGCGGGAGTCGCGGCGGGCCTGGCGCAGGCCGTCGCGGACCTCGCGCATCGCCTCGTGGTGGGCGCGCCGCACCTCCTCGTGGGCCCGGTGCAGCTCATGGCGCTGCTCGCGCATCCCGAGCAGGTGGTCGCGGCGTCCGGCGTGCATCTCGCCGCGCCTTTCCTGCCACCACTCGCTCCAGGCGAACCATGCTCGCTGGATCGGCTTGGCCTGGGAGTCTCCGATGACCCTGACGTCGCCCATCACGGCGTACGCCCGGACGCGCACCACGGGGACGTGCTGCCCCGGCGGGGCCTCCAGGACGTCCACCCGCTTGTCGCGCATGACCGCGATGCCGGTGAGGTCCACGTCCACGCCGTCGGGCACGATGATCTTGATATCGCCCATCACCGCCGTGGCGACGATGTCGACCTCGTTGGAGCGCACCTCGGCCTCGCGCAGGTCGATCGTCACATCGCCCATCACGGCGACCGCGCCGATCTCCTGGTCGACGCGCCACTTGCCGCGCCGCTTGGTGTCGCCCATGACGGCGACGTACCACCGCCGGGCCCTGCCCGTACGCGGGGACGGGGGCGGGGACGACGGGTAGGCGGCGGCCTGCGGCACGCCATCCGGCAGGTCGGCGGTGATCTGGGCCAGTTCGGCGTGGGTGGCGGCCAGGTAGGCGGCCTCGGTGCGCTCGGTCAGCTCGGAGAGCGTCAGGCGTCCTTCGACGGAGGCCTCTCTGAGCCGTTCGACGACGGCCTCGCGCTCGGCGTCCGAGGCGCGCATACCACCCGGATCATTCATGGCTCGAATCTAGCGCGGCATCACGCCATGTCACGATCCTCCGTAAGGAGGATCTCGCCGCGCGCCTCCACCCGCCGGACGACCGGCGGACCGGCGGGAACCGGCGCGAGGCGAGCGCGCGTCAGGGTCCGGAGAGGGCGGGGGCGGCGTGCAGGACGTCGCGGACCAGGCCTGCGTCCCCCTCCACCTGCGCGGGGAACTCGGCCGGGGCGCCGCGTCCGCCGAGCAGGAAACAGAAGGCCATGGCCTCGCAGGTGATCGCGGCCTGGACGGGCGAGCCGTCGTCGGGCACGGCCGGGCGGGCCACGTCGAGCGGAACGTGCCACGCGCCGCCCCCCGGACCGGTCAGCGTGAGGCGGATCGCGCGGTCGCCGCCCTGCATGCCCGACAGCAGCATCGTCCACGGCACCAGCCTGGCGCAGAAGTCGGCCGTCGGGTGGATGTGCCCGTCCAGCGGCAGGGGAAGAGGGCGGCCCAGCACCGCCGCGGTGTCGTCGGTGTGGATCCAGGTCTCCAGCATGCGGGCGAGCAGATGGTCGGAGACGGGGAAGCCGATGCCGCCCGGCGCGATGACCGTGGCCGGGTCCATCGAGGCGGCGTGCGCGCAGATCGCCTCGGCCTGGAGGCGCCAGTCGGCCCGGGTGCGCTCAGGGTCCTGCCCGGCCGCGAACGCGATCATGTCGGCCGTGCGGGCCAGGACCTCCGGGGAGGCGACCGCCGGGCCCGCGACCGGCGCGCCGATGGCGTCGGCGACCAGGCTGTCGGTGGCGGCCAGGTGGGCGATGAGCTGCTGCAGCGTCCAGCCTTCGACGATGCGCGCCGACCAGTCGGCGGGCGTCGCCGAGGCGAGCAGGGCGTCCATGGCGGCGACCCGCGCGGCGTACGGCGCGGCGACCCCCGTGGTGGCGGCGGGGCGGCGCGCCGACCGGGCGGCCGTCATCAGCCGGGAGAGCGCGCCGCCCGGGGCATCGGCGGCGGCCTCGACCAGCGCGTCCAGGCTCAGCCGGGTCACCGGGTCGGAGGCGACGGGCACGCCGTACGCGCCGAACTCGCCGCCCGGCGCGGGCTCGTGGCCGTCGGCGGCCACGCCGTGGAAGGCGGGCACCGGCGGGCCGTGGCGGGTGGAGGAGGTCGCGGACGTGGACGACGTGGAGGGGGACGTGGGGGACGTGGGGGACGTGGGGGACGTGGAGGGGCCGGAGGGGTCGCCGGACGGGCCGGAGTGGTGGTCCACCGTCACACCTCCTTCTCGGCGAGCTCGTCGGCGAGCCTGCGCAGGCCCAGCCGGATGCGGGACTTGACGGTGCCCTCGGGCAGCCCCAGCTCGGCGGCCGCCTGACGATAGGTACGGCCACGGTAGTACGCGAGTTCGATCGCCTCCCGGACCTCGCCGGGGAGCCGGCTGACGGCCAGCCGCACGCGGGCGGCCTCGTCGGCGGCCAGGACCCAGTCTTCCAGCGGGCTCGGCTCGGGATCGGTCAGGCGGGGACCGAGCGCCGAGACGCGGTGGCGTTCCTCGGTGCGGACGTGGTCGACGGCCCGCCGGTGGGCGATGGTGGCGAGCCACCCGCGCAGCGACCCCCGGTCGGGGTCGAACGCCAGCGGGCGCTCCCAGAAGGTGACGAAGACCTCCTGCACGATGTCCTCGGCGACGACCCGGTCGCGCGTGACCCGCAGCGCGAGCCCCAGCACCAGCGGATACAGCCGGTCGTGCACCTCGCTCAGCGCGCTCTCGTCCCCGCCGACGACGCGCTGGTGCAACAGCCGGTCGTCGGTCGTTCCAGGGGCCTCCACCGGTCCCACCCTTCCTTGGTCAGCGACCCGAGCATCCCACTGTTCCGGGGAAATGTTGAGATGGATGCCTGAGCGCGCATGCAAGAGGCGTTCGGCACCGGACCGCACCGCACCGCCACGCACCGACACCGCCCGGAGGCTCTCTTGACGCACGACGTCACCAACCAGGTCCCCCCGCTCACCGGCCACGACGTGTCCGCCGACCCCGGCATGGTGGAGGGCGTGCGGCGGGAGGGCGCCGACTGGGCCCTCGGGGAGCTGCGCACCCTGGGAACGCTCGCCGGGTCGGCCAGGGCCCAGGAATGGGGGCGGCTGGCCAACGAGTACCCGCCGGTGCTGCGCACCCACGACCGGTACGGCAACCGCGTCGACGAGGTGGAGTTCCATCCGGCCTGGCACGAGCTGATGGCCGTGGCCGTCGAGCACGGCCTGCACGCCACGCCGTGGGCCTCGCCCCGGCCGGGCGCCCACGTGGCGCGCGCGGCCAAGTTCTACGTGTGGTCGCAGGTGGAGGCGGGCCACGGCTGCCCGATCTCGATGACCTACGCCAGCGTGGCGGCGCTTCGGCACACCCCGGCCCTGGCGGCGGAGTGGGAGCCCCTGCTGACCTCCCGCGGCTACGACTTCGGGCTGCGCCCGGCCGCCGCGAAGCGCGGGGTGCTGGCCGGGATGGCGATGACCGAGAAGCAGGGCGGCTCCGACGTGCGCGCCAACACCACCCGCGCCGAGCCGCTGGGCGACGGCACGTACGCGATCACCGGCCACAAGTGGTTCAACTCGGCGCCGATGTGCGACGTCTTCCTGGTGCTCGCGCAGGCCCCCGGCGGGCTGTCGTGCTTCCTGCTCCCCCGGGTGCTGCCGGACGGCTCGCGCAACGCGATGCGGATCATGCGCCTGAAGGACAAGCTGGGCAACAGGTCCAACGCCTCGGCCGAGGTCGAGTACGAGGGGGCGGTGGCCCGCCTGGTCGGCGAGGAGGGCCGCGGCGTGCGCACGATCATCGAGATGGTCAACATGACGCGCCTGGACTGCGTCATCGGCTCGGCCGCCGGCATGCGGTACGGGGTGACGCAGGCCGTCCACCACGCCACCCACCGCAGGGCGTTCGGCGAGGCGCTCGCCGATCAGCCGTTGATGCGCAACGTGCTGGCCGACCTGGTCCTTGAGTCGGAGGCGGCGACCGCGGTCATGCTGCGCCTGGCCGGTGCGACCGACCGGGCGATCCGCGGCGACACCGGCGAGGGGGCGTTGCGCCGCACGGCCCTGGCGGCGGCCAAGTACTGGGTGTGCAAGCGGGCTCCGGCGCACGCGGCGGAGTCGCTGGAGTGCCTGGGCGGCAACGGGTACGTCGAGGAGTCGCAGATGCCGCGGTTGTTCCGCGAGTCCCCGCTCAACGGCATCTGGGAGGGCTCGGGCAACGTGGCCGCCCTGGACGTGCTCAGGTCGATGGCGAAGGATCCGGACAACCTGGACGCCTTCTTCGGCGAGGTCGACCTGGCGAAGGGCGCCGACTCCCGCCTGGACGCGGCCGTGCGCGAGGCGAAGGACTCCCTGGCCGACCCCGCCGCCCTCGAACACCGCGGCCGCCGGATCGTCGAGCGCGTGGCCCTGGTCTTCCAGGCGTCCCTGCTGGTCAGGCACAGCCCGCCGGCCGTCGCCGACGCCTTCTGCGCCTCCCGCCTGAGCCCTGATCGCAGTCTCGCGTACGGCGGCCTGCCGCCCGGCGCGGACCTCGACGCGATCATCGGACGGGCCGGGGTGAGGTTCGCCTGAGAAGTACGGGTGGTCAGGAGGGGGTCGTTCGCGGAGGGAGCCGCGCGGGCCCGGGATCGGCGCTCATCGGCCGGCCACCGGGTAGCGGCTGAGGATCTCGGCTCGCCGCGTCACCGACGGCCGGTGGAAGTAGAGCAGCTCGCCCGGGGTGTCCATACACTGGACCGGGCCGGACAGCTCGGCGCCGCGGGTCTCGTCGATGATCAGAAGATCGCTCGTCGCACCGCGGGCCGCCAACTCCGCCATCGCGGCGTCGACCGTGTCCTCCTCGACCACCATGAGCCGGTAGGTGCGGGGCACCGGCGGCCGGCCATCGAGGGCCCGCGCGGCGACCTCGAAGCAGCGCATCGCCTCCACCCAGCCGATCCGCCCGCCGGCGGGGTTCATGGCGAGGCCGACGATCGACTGGATCGCCACTTCGGGCGCTTGGTGCTTGGCCGTCATGTAGGCGAGATTGCGGACCCAGTCGTCGTACATTCCGGCGTCTATCCCCCGGCGCCGCTGGTGGTACGCCACGGCCGAGGCGCTGAAAGCGAAGGCCAGTCCCGCCTGCCGCAGCCGATATCCAAGGTCGGTGTCCTCGAGTCCCCAGCCGAGAAATGCCTCGTCGAAACCGCCGATGCGGCGCAGGTGCTCGACGCGCACCGAGGCGTTGCAGGAGAACAGGAGATGCCAGCAGATGGCGAGCCGGTTCATGTTGCCCGAGAATTCGGCCAGCACCTTCTCGCGCGGATCACCCCAGGCGACGGCGGGCATGGCGTCGAAGGCGAATTCGCGGCTGAGGCGCTCCTCGTCGAAGTCCCCGTCTCCGAGGTCCGGGCGAGCGCCGATCACGACGAGGTCATTCCTGAGCCGGTGGTAACGGACGTGTTCGGCGAGGAAGGTCGGCCCGACCACCGTATCGGCGTCGACCATGACGACGAGCTCGCCGGTGGCCTTGGCGATGGCCGCGTTACGGGCGGCGGCCCGGCTCGACCGTTCGGTGCGCGGAAGGTAGAGGTAGGTCAGATCGTCATGGCCGGACAGCTCGGCGACCATCTCGCCGGTGCCGTCGGTGGAGCCGTCGTCGGCGACGACGAGCTCGAAGGAGTCCTCCGGATCGAGCACGCTGTGCGCGAGCGTGTATAACAACAGGCGCAACTTGCTCCGCGCGTTGAAGGCTGGAATGACGACGCTGACCTTCACGGAACCTCCGGTGAATGGGCGGCAGAGGACGACCGACACGGTCACGTCGAACGCCGTCGCGACCAGAATTATCAACCGTCCGCAAGTTCAGTGCAACGATTGTGGGAGCGGTATCCCTCGTCCTGAAGCCGGCCGACCGATGCCAATACGCTGCGCAAAGCCCATTGTCGGCACAATCCCGTGGCAGACCGCTCACGGACGGTAGCGCCGGGCGGCCCGCCGTCCCACTTCACGACAATCTCCACTACATATGCGGCGCATTATGGCTATTTCTTCTCGTGGGGTGCGAATCGACGTTGAGAACAGGAAGACCTCCGGGTGTGGTGGATACGACATCTCCACCACGCCCGGAGGTCTTCCGAGCCGCGGCTACCTCAGGCCGCCGACCGACAGGCCGCCGCGCCAGTGCCGCTGGAGGGTGAAGAAGGCGATGATGAGGGGGACCACCGACACCAGGGCGCCCATGATGATGAGGCTCCACAGGGAGGTGCCGCCCGAGTTGTTCGCCGAGGCGATCCCCTGCCAGACGCCGAGGCCGACGGTGACCGGGAACAGGCGGTTGTCGGAGAGCATGGCGAGGGGCAGGAAGTAGTTGTTCCAGGACGCCACGGCGGACAGCAGCAGCACGGTCACCACCGCCGGCCGCATCAGCGGGAAGGCGACCCGGAAGAACGTCCGCATCTCCCCCGCGCCGTCGACCCGAGCCGCGTCGAGGATCTCGTCGGGGACGGCGTCGCGCGCGTACACGTGCATCAGGTAGACGCCGAACGGGTTGAGAAGCGACGGCAGGATCACCGCCCAGATCGTGTTGGTCAGGCCGAGCCCGGAGAACATGATGAAGGTGGGGATCACCAGCGCCGTTCCGGGCACCATCAACGCGCCGAGCAGCACCGAGAAGGTGAAGCGCCGGCCGGCGAACCGGTATTTGGCGAACCCGTAGCCGGCCATGACGGCGAGGATGGTGGCCCCGATCCCGCCCGCCAGCGCGTACAGCGTGGAGTTGAGTATCCACCTGCCGTAGATGCCGCCGTCGTAGGTGAACAGGCGCTCGAGGTTGCCGAAGTAGTCGACGTTGTCGGTGAACCACAGCGTGTTGCCGCCGCTGAACAGGCCGGGGGCGTCCTTGGAGCTGTTGACGATGACCCACCAGAACGGGACGAGGAAGTACACGACCAGGAAGCCGAGGAGCACCTGCAGGGGAAGGTGGCGTTGCGGCCTTCGGCGTCCGGCGGCGCGGGAGAGGGTGGTCATCAGAGGAAGCTCCTCCGCTTGCGGGTGAAGAACAGGAAGGCGTAGACGCAGACGAACACGATGCCGCCGAGGGCGAAGGAGATCGCCGATCCGTAGTTGAAGTTGGCGAGCTTGAACGCCTGCGCGTACGCGTACATGTTGGGGGTGAAGTCCGGTGTGATCGTGCCGGCCGCGAGGTAGCGCAGGATCTGCGGCTCGTTGAAGAACTGCAGGGTGCCGATGAGCGAGAAGACCAGGATGAGGAAGATCGCGGGGGCGATCAGCGGGATCTTGATCCGCAGCGCGGTCTGCCATCTGCCGGCGCCGTCCATGCGGGCGGCCTCGTAGAGCGTCGGGTCGATGCCCTGGAGCGCCGCGTACAGGATGATCATGTAGTAGCCGGCCCACTGCCAGGTGACGACGTTGATCAGGGCGTAGAAGATCAGATTCTTGCTGAAGAAGTCGGGCGCGGTGCCGCCGAACAACCCGAAGATGTCGGTGAGCGGCCCGAAGCTCTTGCTGTACAGAAAGCCCCACATGACGGCGCCGATGACCGTGGGGATCGCGTACGGCAGGAAGATCATCAGCCGGGAGAACCGGGTGAACAACGTCGTCACGGCGTCAAGGATGAGCGCCATGGCGAGCGCGATGACGATCTGCAGCGGGATGGCCACCAGCGAGAAGCGGATGACGAACCACGCCCCGGACAGGAAACTCGGGTCGGTGAACGCCTTGGCGTAGTTGTCGAACAGGACGAAGCTGGTGCCGCCGATCAGCTTCTTCTGGAACAGGCTGAGGTACAGCGCGTAGGCGAGCGGCGCGATGAGCAACGCCAGGAAGACGATCGCGAACGGCCCGACGAAGAGCCACCCCATGAGATGCTCGCGCAGGCGCACCTTGCCGTGGATCTTGGATGTCTTGTCTTCAGTGCGCGGTGCGCTCTCCTCGATCAGGAGGGTCATCTTGGGCTCCGGGAATGTCGACGCTGGGAGATCGTGGGCGGGCCGGCCGGCCGAGAGGACGGCACGGCCCGCCCGTGGTGTCACTGGACGGTGAATCCTTGTTCCTTGGCGTACGCCGCCACGTCCTCCTGCAGCCGGTCGGCGGCCTGCGCGCCGGTGGCCGAGCCTTCGATCATCGCGCTGACCTGCTTGGTCATGGCGTCGAAGTAGTACTGGCCGAACGGGCTGTAGGTGACGCCCTTGTAGGCGTCCGCCGCGGGGACGTAGACCTCCTTGTTCGCCTGCTGGCCGTTGAAGAAGCCCACCTTGGCGTCCACGAACTCGGGGGACTTCAGCGCCTTGAGGTTCAGCGGGAAGATGACCTGGTTGGTCCAGCCGTCCTTGAGCGAGTCGTCGTCGGCGTACAGGCCGTAGGCCACCTTCGCCGCGAGTTCGGGGTTCTTCGCCTGGCTGGTCACCGAGAAGGCCGACCCGCCCCAGTTCACCTGCACCGGGTTGGCCGGGTCCCACTGCGGGAGCGGCGCCACCGCGAACTTGCCGGTGTCCTTGCCCTTGCCGACGCCGGCGCCGGTGAGGTAGCCGGGCGCCCAGGCCGCCGAGATGTAGGTGGCGTACTTGCCGTTGATCACACCTGAGATGTACTCGGGAGTGAACTGGTCCTGGGTCCCGACCAGGCCCTTCTTCGCCAGGCCTCCCCAGTAGTCGAACACGTCCTTGGACGCCTGGTCGTTGAGTTTGACCCCGATCGACTTCGGCTGCGCCGGGTCGTAGGTGAACGGAGCGGCGCCCTTCTGGATCTGCAGCGCCATCAGCAGCGCCGGCACGTTGGCGCCGAGGTCGCCGAAGTTCGGACCCCCCGCGTCCTTCACCTTCTGCGCGGCCTTCTCGTACTCGTCCCAGGTCTTCGGCGGCGTGATCTTGTACTTGTCGAAGACGTCCTTGCGGTAGATCATCGCCAGCGGGCCGCCGTCGACCGGCACGCCGTAGACGGCCTCACCGACCGAGACGTCCTTCCAGGCGCCCTCGCTGTAGTTGGCCTTGACCGCGTCGAAGCCGTACTTCCTGATGTCGACGAGCGCGTTCTGGATTTGGAAGGTCGGGATGCGGTCCATCTCGACCATGATCACGTCGGGCGCGCCGGTGCCCGCGGAGATGGCCGTCTGGAACTTCTGGTACTCGTCGCCGCCCTGGCCGACGTTGGTCCAGCAGACCTGCACCTCGTTGTTCTGCTTGTTGAAGTTGTCGACGATGAGCTGCGTGTTGGGGTACCAGCCCCACATCGTCACGACCGGCAGATCCTTCTTGGTGATCGTGTTGGTGCAGCTGCTCGCGTTGTTTCCGCCCGGATTGGCCGTGCTCTTGCCCTGGTCGGGGGAGCAGGCCGCGAGCGCGCCCGCGGCGGCGAGCAGGGCCGCCGCGGTTATGAGGGACTTTCTCTTCATTGGATGTTCTCCCTTTGGGGGGGTCGTGGCGCACAAGGTCCATGCGCCACCGCTGAGGCCGGATGATCGGCGGAACCGGGCACGGGTGACACACCCCGTGCCCGGTTCCCATTGCCGATCCTCCGGTGAGCGCTCGGCACGCTCCCGTGCCCGGCGACCACCACCGGGGCCCCCGATGCCCCGGCGGCGCCGCCTCGGACGGGATCGCCTAGCGCTTGAAAAGGCGCGGCGCGAGGTCGATGAGGTTCTTCTGCCACACGTCCCAGCCGTGCGGTCCAGGGGTGACCCCGTCGAACTCGTAGTGGACGCCGAGGGTGTTCATCGTGGTCAGTCCGGCCATGAAGGACGGGTACACGAAGTCGGTCACGTCGCCGACGTACACGCGGAACAGCTTGGTCCCGTTGTTGATCGCCGCCACGTCGACGCCGGTGCCACTGCCGAACCCGGCCGAGAACGCCGCGACGTAGGCGAACCGGCCCGGGTAGGCCTTGAGCACGCCGATCGCCTGGCCGCCGCCCATCGACAGGCCGGCGAGGGCCTGCTGGGAGGGGTCACCGGAGATGTGGTAGGCGGCGCGGGCCGCCGGGACGATGTTCTCCAGCAGTTCCTTATTGAAGTTGGAGGAGTTGCCGTTGCCCATCACGACCACCATGGGCACGATGTCCCCGTCCAGGAACTCGTGGTCGAGGATCTGCTTGGCGCGCCCCATCTCGGTCCAGTCGGTGTAGTTCTGGCCGCTGCCGTGCTGGAGGTAGAGGACGGGATAGGGCTCCGCGCGGTTCGGGTCGTACCCCGGCGGCGTCCACACCAGCGCGGTGCGCTCGGCGTTCGCCACGGTGCTCTGGTAGGTCAGGCTCTCGACCTTCCCGCCCTGGCCGGCGGGAACGTCGGACAGCAGGCGCGACCTCTCACCGGGGATGAAGAAGGAGCTCCAGGCCGGCTCGGAGGTGATCTTCGTCGGGTTCGACGCGTCCTTGACCCCCACCGTGTCCACGATCCACCGGTAGTAGTAGAACCACGGCTCCAGCGGTCCCACGGTCGCCCGCCACCGGTCGCCCTCACGCGACATCGGCACGCGCAGCCAGCTTCCACCGGGAGCGATGTTCGCCCACACCGTGACGTGCTTGGCGTCCTTGTAGTCGGTCGTGGTCTCGAAGGTGACGAAGCCGTCCTTGGTCACGAACGGCGTCGGGGTGGTGCCGGGCGCCGGCGGGGTGAACTCGCCCTTCAGCGGCCCGTGACCGGCGCTCGGACCGTGGTCGCCCACCTTGCGGAACAGCCGCGGCAGGAAGTCGATCAGGTTCTCCTGCCAGGCGTTCCAGTTGCCTCCCGCGTCGGGGTTCACGCCGTCGAACTCGTACTTGACCCGGGCACGGTCCAGCGCCCTGGTCAGGGCGACGGTCGCGTTGTAGGCGGGGTCGGTCACGTTGCCGGTGTACAGACGCACCAGCTTGGCGCCGTGGTCGGGGCCGGGCTTGGGACCCGGTCCGGGACCCGGTCCCGGCACTCCGGCGGGGAGCTGCGTCAGCGGACTGGAGAACGAGCCGGCGTAGGCGAACCGGCCGGGGCCGGTCAGGGCCGCGCGCAGCGCCTGCGACCCGCCCTCGGACACACCGGCGATGGCCTGGTGCTCCCGGTCGCGGTGGACGCGGTAGGCGTCCCCGACCGCCTTGCCGAGGTCGTTCAGCTCCTTGTCGCCGTCCGCGCCGTCGGAGATCACGACCACCATCGGCTCCATGGCGTGACCGGCCGACAGGTTGTCGAGGATCTGCTTGGCGCGGCCGAGGTCGAGCCAGTCGGTGGCGCCGCCGTCCGCGCCGGACCGCAGGTACAGCACCGGGTACGGCTTGCCGCCCTTGGCTGCCGCGTACCCCGGCGGCGTCCACACCAGGGCCGACCGCTCCTGGTCCTTGGTGCGGTAGGTCAGGGTCTCGATCTTGCCGCCCTGCCCGTCGGGCGCGTCCGCGAGCAGCCGCGCCGAGTCGCCCGGCACGAGGAAGGTGCTCAGGAGCGGCTTGGACGCCACGCCGGCGCTGTTGGTCGGGTCCTTGATGCTCTTGGTGTCATCGGCGGTGACCTGGTAGTAGTACAGCCCCGGCTTGAGCGGGCCGAGAACCCCCGACCAGACGTCTCCCCGGCGGGTCAGTCCGTACTCCGTCAAGGCCGCGGAGGGGCCGAAGTTCCCCACGATCATGACCTGCGACACCTGGCCCAGGTTCGCCTGGATGTAGGCCGCCGGGACGCTGAACGACGCGTAGCGGTCCTCCGAGACGCTCAGCCACGGCGTGTCCGCCGCCGCGGCCGGTCGCGGTGCGAGCAGCATCGTCGTGATCGCCAGCACTCCGGCGGCGACCATCGCCCAGAAACGGCGTACGCCCTCGTGGCGCACGCTCCCATGGTAATCTTTCACTTGGTTTCACCCTTCCTTAAATGGTCGGCGGCGGATGCGACCCGCCAGCCGATCAGCTCTTCAGTGGGTGCGCCGTGGTCTCCCTGTGTCACCTCCGTCACGGGCAGGCCATGCCCTCCTGACCCTTCGGTGCGTCTCGATATGGTCTGCGTGGTGTGCCGGTCATAAGCCGGGCGTGCTCTTCGGTGGCGCGGTGGAGCCGCGCACCACCAGGCGGGTCGGAATCTCGATGCGGCGGTGGCCCTCCCACTCGCCGGTGACCAGTGACTTCAGCAGGTGCGCGGCCTCATATCCGAGCCGGTACATCGACTGGTCCACCGTGGTCAGCCCCGGCTCGGCCAGCGCCGACTCCGGGATGTTGTCGAATCCGACCACCGACAGGTCGCCGGGGACGCTGAGCCCACGCCCCTTCGCGACCTCCAGAACCTTCAACGCCATCCCGTCGCTCGCCGCGAAGATCGCCGTCGGACGGTCCGCGCCGGCCAGCAGCGCGTGTGCCAGCGGGGTCGCGGACTCGGGGTTGAAATCCCCTCTGCCGATCAGGGCCGGGTCGAACGGGACACCGGCCGCGGCCAGCGCCTTGCGGTATCCCTCCTCACGCGACCACGCGGACTCCAGGCTGGAACGGCCCGCGATGAATCCGATGCGCCGATGCCCGAGGCCGAGGAGATGCTCGACCACCGAAGTCGCGCCCGCGAGGTTGTCCGCCGTCACCGAGGGAACCGTAGAGCCCCGTACCGGGTCGATGACCACGACCGGAGTGCCGCTGCGGACCTCGTCCCAGGGCGTGACCACGATGCATCCGTCCGTGAGCGTGCCCGACAGGCGGGTCAGATGCCGCTGCTCCCAGCCCTCCGCGTACGTCCCATAGAGGTCACTGTTGGCGTAGATGATCAGGTCGAAGCCCGACCGGCTCAGTGCCTGCATCACGCCCTTGAGCACCTCGGCCGTGTAGGACTGGAAACTGTGGGCCACCAGGCCCAGAACGTTGGTGCGACTGCGCCGCAGGCTCGTCGCCACCAGGCTCGACTCGTAGCCGAGCTGCTCGATGGCCGAACGCACCTGCGCGATGGTGCTGGCGCTGACGCCGTAACGCCCGTTGACGACCCGCGATACCGTCGCGGTGGAGACGCCCGCCACTCGCGCGACATCGCTCATCGTCACCGGCGCACCGACATCGGCCATGCGGCCCTCTCCATTGCAAACGTTTTCGATCACGTTTCCGGCGCTTAACGTAACTGACAATGTTTGCGCACACAAGACCCTTTTCGGCCTTGCGGACACGCACTAAAGGGCATGGCCGCGTGGTGCGGACCGACCGGGAAACCGCCCCTGCCAGGGCGAACTCGGAAGCCACGGCGGGGGTATGCGGACACGGCGGAGGACGGCGGGCGTCACCGGTGATGTGAGCGTGCTCATGAGAGTGCGGGCGCGCCCCGCGGAGAACCGACCAGGGTGGCCGTCGCCGGGAGGTGCCCCGTGGCAGCGCCGGACGGCCGGAGTTCGCCGCGGCGCCCGAGGCGGGGGCGCGCATGAGGGTCCGGGGGCAGGAGGCCTCGGACGCGGGGGACCGCGGATTCCACCGCCGTATCGGGCCCCCGTCCGGCGCCGTTCTCCACCGGCGGAATCCTGCCGGCGACGCACTTTCCCGTGCGAGCATTTCGACCCGTGGCCCCCGCGATGAGCCCGTCATCGCATTGGCCGGAATGTCACCCGAGAGTTCTCTTATAGGGCCGGGTCGGCCGCCATTCCGCCGCCGTTTTCCGGGAAACCCCGGACATGCCCGCGCGTCATGACGGGTCGCCTCGCGCACCAGGTCACAGCGGCGCCCGCGCCGTCGGGCGCACTGCCGGCCGGCAGTGCGCGTGAGCCGCCTCGCGCGCCCTCGGCCCGCTTCCCCGCCAGGCCGGGCCGTCAACTCCGCCACGAACGCGCCGTGAACCGGGCCCTGACACGCGGCGAATCCGGAAAACCGCCGCGCGCCTCGCGGTGTATCCGCTGGATCGCCTTCGCGCGAGGGAATGCCGCCGTCCATCTCCGGCCGCCGGGTACGCCGCCATGGCAGGCCCGCGTGCCCGTGATGCGGCCGTGGCGGGGCCATGGTGGGGCCGTGGTGGGGCCGTGGTGGGGCCGTGGTGGGGCAATCGTGGGGCCATGGTGGGGCCAGCACTACCGTGTACCCGCCTGGTACCAGGATGTCGAAGGACATGGTGCCCCGGACAGTGTTGATCGGGCCTGCCCGATCCGTCCGGCGCCGCGTGCGGTGTCCGCACGGCGCGGGGACGGGCGGCCGATCCGCCACCACGTCAGGAGAGCCGTGACCGAAACCTCCACCGTCGACGCCGCCACGCGCGGCAGCGACTTCGCCCGGCTCTCCCGACGGGTGGCCGAGGCCGGACTGCTGGCCAGGCGTCCCGGCTACTACGCTCTGCGCCTCGGCCTGGTCACCGGCCTGTTCGCGGGCGGGTGGGCCGCCTTCTTCGCCCTCGGCGACTCCTGGGCCCAGCTGCTGGTGGCGGCGGGCCTCGCGGTCGCCTTCGCGCAGGTGGCGCTCATCGCCCACGACCTGGCCCACCGGCAGGTCTTCCGGTCCAGGCGGCTGAGCCAGGGCGCCGGATGGCTGGCGGGCAACCTGGCCATCGGCATGAGCTACGGCTGGTGGATGGACAAGCACACCCGGCACCACGCCAACCCCAACCACGAGGACCACGACCCGGACGTCTCCCCCGACGTGCTGATCTGGTCCTCGCGGCAGGCCGCGTCGAGCCGGGGCGCGGCCCGGGTCATCGGGCGGTGGCAGGCGTACCTGTTCTTCCCGCTGCTGACGCTGGAGGGCTTCAACCTGCACCTGGCGAGCTTCCGGGCGCTGCGGCGTCCCCGGCTCAAGCACCGCGGGGTGGAGGCCGCGCTGCTGACCACCCACGTCGTGGCCTATCTCGTGGCGGTGTTCGCCGTGCTCCCCCTGGGCAAGGGGCTGCTGTTCGTCGCCGTCCACCAGGCGATCTTCGGGGTGTACCTCGGGTGCACGTTCGCGCCCAACCACAAGGGCATGCCCATGCTGACCGCCGAGGACCGCCTGGACTTCCTGCGGCGTCAGGTGCTGACCTCCCGCGACGTGCGCGGCGGCCTGATGCTGGACATCGCCCTCGGCGGCCTGAACCACCAGATCGAGCACCATCTGTTCCCGAGCATGCCGACGCCCAACCTGCGCCGGGCCAAGCCCCTGGTGCGGGCCTACTGCGCGGAGCTCGGCATCCCGTTCCACGAGACGGGCCTGATCGCCTCCTACGCCCAGGCCCTGCGCCACATGCACACCGTGGGCGCGCCGCTCCGCGCGGGGAGCACGTCCGACTGACCGCCGAGACGGGTCGCCCGCGCCCCGTGCCGCAGGGCTGTGCGTAGTACGTCACCGATCCGCTACGGACGGGAAACCCGGAGGAAACAGGCCGCGGCTGTCATGAAGGGGACTCACCGCCCCCGGTGAGGCGCACCTAGGGTTCCGCCCTCGCCGGCCGGCGAGGGGCTGGTCCGAGAGGTGCAGGCGGCCTGCGGCCGTTCCACGGCGGGACAAAAACCCGGGAGACAGTCATATCGGCTGCCTCCTGTGTGAGGCGTTTCCGAAAGGGAGTGCCGTGGGTCACCTTCACGACAACTACGGACCCGAAGCCCGCCGCGCCGTCGAACGCGAGGCCGAGCTTCCCCTGACGATGCACCGGCGCGAGATCGAGCGCGGGCTGGAGTACGGCCTGCCGGGCGCCGAGTCGATCGTCGACCGCACCATCCCCACCTTCTCCCGAGGCGAGCTGCCGCACTTCGCCGGGATCAACACCTTCCTCAAGGCCCCCTACGTGGAGGACGTGCGGCGCTGCGGCGAGTACGACGTGGCCGTGCTGGGCGCCCCGTTCGACGGCGGCACGACCTACCGCTCGGGCACGCGGTTCGGCCCGCAGGGCATCCGCAAGATCTCCGCGCTGTACGGGCCGTACAGCTTCGAGCTGGGCGTGGACCTGCGCGAGTCGATCACCATCGCCGACCTCGGGGACGTCTTCACCATCCCGGCGAACATCGAGAAGACCTTCGACCAGATCAGCAAGGCGGTGTCGCACGTCTACGCCAGCGGGGCGTTCCCTGTGGTGCTCGGAGGCGACCACTCCATCGGCTACCCGACCGTGCGCGGCGTCGCCGAGCACGTCTCCGGCAACGTCGGCATCATCCACTTCGACCGGCACGTCGACACCCAGGAGACCGACCTGGACGAGCGGATGCACACCACGCCCTGGTTCCACGCGACCGACATCCCGAACGTGCCGGCCAAGAACCTCGTGCAGATCGGCATCGGCGGATGGCAGGCGCCCCGGCCGGGCGTGAAGGTGGGCAGGGAGCGCGGCACCACCATCATGACCGTCACCGACTGCGTCGAGATGGGCATCGAGGCCGCCGCCGAGCGCGCCCTGGAGGTCGCCTGGGACGGCGCCGAGGCGGTGTGGCTGTCGTTCGACGTCGACTGCCTGGACGCGGCGTTCGTCCCCGGCACCGGCTGGCCGGAGCCGGGCGGCTTCCTGCCGCGCGAGGTGCTGAAGTTCATCCAGCTCATCGCGGACGCCCGGCCGCTCGCGGGCATCGAGGTCGTCGAGTGCGCGCCGCCCTACGACAACGCCGAGATCACCGCCCTCATCGCGACCCGGGTCATCTGCGACACCCTCGGGTGCCTGGTCCGCGCCGGCCACCTCCCCCGGCGCGCCGCCGCCCGGGCGGACGGCTCCGGGCCCGCGGGCGCGCACGTCAACGCTTCGCAAGCCTGAGAGGGGAGCCTTCGATGCTCCGACGCCTCATCCTGCCCGCCGCCGTCGTCCTGGTGCTGGGTACCGCGTGCGCCGCGGCGCCGGACTCCGCGCGGCCGGCCGACCCCGGGGGCGCCCCGGCGGTCAGGCTCGGGTTCAGTGCCTGGCCCGGCTGGTTCCCCTGGCAGGTCGCCGAAGAGAAGGGGCTGTTCGCCAAGAACGGCGTCACGGTGGAGCTGAAGTACTTCGACAGCTACACCGACAGTCTCAATGCCCTGGCGACCGGCAACATCGACGCCAACAGCCAGACGCTGAACGACACCCTGGCCTCGGTCGCGGGCGGCGCCAAGGAGACCGTCGTGCTGGTCAACGACAACTCCACCGGCAACGACCAGATCATCGCCAAGCAGGGCGTGAAATCCCTGGCCGACCTCAAGGGCGCGACCGTGGCGGCCGAGCAGGGCACCGTGGACCACTATCTGCTGCTGCTCGCCCTGCGCAAGGCCGGCCTGACCGAGGCGCAGGTGAAGTTCCAGCCGCTGCCGACCGACGCGGCCGCCGCCGCGTTCGTCGCCGGCCGGGTGGACGCCGTCGGCGTCTTCGCCCCCTTCACCACCACCGCGCTCAAGCGGCCCGGCAGCAGCGCGATCACCAGCTCCGCGGACTTCCCCGGCGCCATCCCCGACCACCTGGTGGTCACCAGGGACCTGCTGGCCAAGAACGACAAGGCCGTGCAGGCGCTGGTGAAGACCTGGTTCGACACCATCGCCTGGATCGGCGCGAACCGGGCCGAGGCCGTGCAGATCATGGCCGGGCGCGCCGGCGTGAGCGCCGCCGACTACGAGACCTACGACAAGGGCACGACGATCTTCACGCTGGAGCAGAACCGGGCGGCGTTCGCCGACGAGCTGCCCGCCCGGGCCAAGGAGATCTCCGAGTTCCTGGTCTCCAGCAAGCTGGTCGACGCCGCTCCCCCGCTGGACGGGCTGCTGGAGCCCCGGTTCGTCCAGGCGGTGCAGCCGTGACCCGGGCCTCCGCCCCCGCCGGGGCCCCGATGTCGCGGCCCGCCGGTGCCGCCGGCCCGCTCGAGCCGTCCCTCGCGCCGGGCGCCGTGCCGGGCGGGCGCGGACGGCGGGTGCGGCTGCTGTCCAGCGCCGTCTCGCCCCGGACGGCCTGGGTGCTGCGCGCCCTTTCCGTGCTGCTCCCGCTCGCCGCCTGGCAGGCGGTCAGCGTGAGCGGCCTGACCGACCCCACCTTCCTGCCCTCGCCCGCCGCCGTCCTCGCGGCCGGCCGCGAGATGGCGGTCCGCGGCGAGCTGTGGTCCGACCTAGCCGCGAGTCTCGGCCGCGTCGGCCTCGGTTTCGCGCTCGCGGTGCTCATCTCGGTGCCGCTCGGCTTCGCGATGGGCGCGCTGCCGTGGGCGCAGGCGCTGGCCGAGCCGTTGATCGGCCTGCTGCGCTACCTGCCCGCCTCGGCCTTCATCCCCCTGCTGATCATCTGGCTGGGCATCGGCGAGGCGTCCAAGGTCGCGCTGCTGGTGCTGGGGGTGGTCTTCTTCAACACGCTGATGACGGCCGACGTCGTCCGGCAGGTGCCCAGGCGACTGCTGGAGGTCTCCGCGACGCTCGGCGCGCGCCGTCTCAGGGTCGCCTTCCGCGTGGTGTTCCCCTACGCGCTGCCCGGCGTCATCGACGCGATGCGGGTCAACGCGGCGGCGGCGTGGAACTTCGTGGTCGTGGCCGAGCTGATCGCGGCCACCTCCGGGCTCGGGTACCGCGTCATCCGCGCGCAGCGGTTCCTGCAGACCGACCGGATCTTCGCGATCCTCGTGGTGATCGGCCTGATCGGCCTGGCCATCGACGTCCTGCTCCGGCTGTTGCGCGCACGGGTCGGGAGGTGGGCCGCGTGACGCTGCGCCTTGAGTCGGTCGGCAAGGAGTTCGCGCCCGGGCGGCCGGTGCTGGCCGATCTCGACCTCACCGTCGCGCCCGGGGAGTTCGTCTGCGTGGTGGGGGCCAGCGGTTCGGGCAAGTCGACGCTGCTCTCGCTGATCGCCGGGCTGACCCGCCCGACGTCCGGACGGGTGCTGCTGGACGGCGAGGAGGTCACCGGGCCGGGCCCCGAGCGCGGCCTGGTGTTCCAGACGGCGTCGCTGTATCCATGGCGCAGCGTCGCGCGCAACGTCGCGTTCGGGCTGGAGTCGCTGGGGCTGCCGCGCGCACTGCGCGAGGAGCGGGTGGGCCGGCTGCTGGCGGAGGTCGGGCTGTCCCACCTCGCCGGCGCGCTGCCCGGGAGGCTGTCGGGCGGGCAGCAGCAGCGCGTGGCGATCGCCCGGGCGCTCGCGTGCTCTCCGCGCGTGCTGCTGCTGGACGAGCCGTTCGGGGCGCTGGACGTGCAGACCAAGGAGGACATGCAGCTGTTCGTCCGCCAGATGTGGCAGGAGGAGCCGACCACCGTGATCATGGTCACCCACGATGTCGAGGAGGCGGTCTTCCTCGGCCGGCGCGTGCTGGTGCTGTCCTGCGACCCTGGCCGGATCGCCCGCGACCTCACCGTCGGCCTGCCCGCCGAACGGCCGCTCACCGTCAAGCGGTCGCCCGCGTTCCTCGCGCTGCGCGCCGAGGTGGAGGATCTGGTCCGAGCCGAGCACCGGGCGCACCAGGCGCGCGTGTAGGTTCGGGCATGTAACCATCTCAGCGTTGAAAGGGAAGATCGCCATGGCGACCACACGTACCGCGACGACGCAGTGGAAGGGCGCGCTGCTCGACGGCTCGGGCTCGGTTTCGCTCGACACCTCCGGCGTGGGCACCTTCGACGTCACCTGGGCCTCGCGCTCGCAGGACGCGAACGGCAAGACCAGCCCCGAGGAGCTGATCGCGGCCGCGCACTCCTCCTGCTTCTCCATGGCGCTGTCGCACGCGCTCGCCGGGGCGGGCACCCCGCCGCAGGAGCTGGAGACCAGGGCCGATGTGACCTTCCAGCCTGGCGAGGGCATCACCGGCATCGTGCTGTCGGTTCGCGGGCAGGTGCCGGGCATCTCCGCGGAGGACTTCCAGACCGCCGCCGAGACCGCCAAGGCCAACTGCCCGGTGAGCAAGGCGCTGGCCGGCACCACCATCACGCTCAACGCCGAGCTGGTCTCCTGACCGGACGGCTCACGGCCCCCGCGCGCGACGCCGCGCGGGGGCCTCGCCATGTTCCGGCATGTCCGACATCCGTTTTCAACGCAAAGCAAACCTTTACAGCGGACATGTCCACATTTGACCGATTTGCAGTATGTTGATGGAGCTTCCGGCGGCACCCTCACCACCGCCGGCCGTGAGCGCCCCCATGTGGCCGGAAAGATCTGGTAAATCAGACGCGCGGCCCTAAAATCGACGGTAGAGCCGGAACGCAAGCATCCAGGTCTGCGGCGGCGGAGCCCCCGGACGAGAGGAGATCACGGGAGCCCGGATCACGACAGAGCAACGAGCCGCGCGATCAAGCTGCACCGCGAAACGTTCCACGACCACAATGAGGCTACATGCGTGAGGTCTGGCCTGGTGAGCCGTACCCTCTGGGCGCCACCTGGGATGGCGTGGGTACGAGCTTCTCGCTCTTCTCCGAAGTCGCCGAGCGGGTCGAGCTCTGCCTTTTCGACGACGCCGGTCAGGAGAGCCGCGTCGACCTGCCCGAGGTCGACGGCTTCGTCTGGCACGGCTACCTGCCCGGAATCATGCCCGGCCAGCGGTACGGCTACCGCGTGCACGGGCCCTACGACCCGGCCGCCGGGCACCGCTGCGAGCCGAGCAAGCTGCTGCTCGACCCCTACGCCAAGGCGATCGAGGGCGAGGTCCGCTGGGACCAGTCGCTGTACGCCTACCAGTTCACCGACCCGTCCCGGCGCAACACCGACGACAGCGGGCCGTACATGCCGAAGAACGTGGTGGTCAACCCGTTCTTCGACTGGGGCGACGACCGCCCGCCGCGCACCCCGTACCACGAGACGGTGATCTACGAGGCGCACGTGCGCGGGCTCACCATGCGCCACCCCGACGTGCCCCGCGAACAGCGCGGCACCTACGCCGGCCTGGCACACCCCTCGGTGATCGACCACCTGGTGAGCCTCGGCGTGACGGCCGTCGAGCTGATGCCGGTGCACCAGTTCGTCCCCGAGCACGCGATGGTGGCGCGCGGCCTGACCAACTACTGGGGCTACAACACCATCGCCTTCCTGGCCCCGCACAACGCCTACGCGAGCGCGGGCCAGCGCGGCGAGCAGGTGCTGGAGTTCAAGGGGATGGTCAAGGCCCTGCACGAGGCCGGCATCGAGGTCATCCTCGACGTGGTCTACAACCACACCGCCGAGGGCGACCACATGGGCCCCACGCTGGCCTACCGCGGCATCGACAACGCCTCCTACTACCGGCTGCTGGACTCCGACCGGCGCCTGCTGCTCGACTACACCGGCTGCGGCAACTCGCTGAACGTCCGCTCGCCCCACGCGCTGCAGCTCATCATGGACTCGCTGCGCTACTGGGTCATGGAGATGCACGTCGACGGCTTCCGCTTCGACCTGGCCGCCGCGCTGGCCCGCGAGCTGCACGACGTGGACCGCCTGTCGGCCTTCTTCGACCTGATCCAGCAGGACCCGGTGATCTCCCAGGTCAAGCTCATCGCCGAGCCGTGGGACGTCGGTCCGGGCGGCTATCAGGTGGGCAACTTCCCACCCCTGTGGACCGAGTGGAACGGCAAGTACCGCGACAGCGTGCGCGACTTCTGGCGGGGCAGCCCGTCGGGGCTGCCCGAGTTCGCCTCGCGCCTGGCCGGCTCCTCCGACCTGTACGCGAACAGCGGACGCCGCCCGGTCGCCTCCATCAACTTCGTCACCTGCCACGATGGCTTCTCCCTGACCGACCTGGTCTCCTACGACCACAAGCACAACGAGGCCAACGCCGAGAACAACCGCGACGGCACCGACGACAACCGCTCCTGGAACTGCGGGGCCGAGGGGCCGGTCGAGGACCCCGCGATCGTCCGGCTGCGCCGCCGCCAGCGCCGCAACCTGCTGACCACGCTGTTCGTGTCGCAGGGCGTGCCCATGCTGCTGCACGGCGACGAGATCGGCCGCACGCAGCTCGGCAACAACAACGCCTACTGCCAGGACAACGAGGTGTCCTGGGTCGACTGGTCGCTGCTGCGCTCAGAGCCCGAGCTCCTCGACTTCGTCCGCGCCCTCGCCACGTTCCGCAAGCGGCATCCGGTGTTCCGGCGTCGGCGGTTCTTCCTCGGCCGGGTGCCCGAGGGCGACGTCCGCGACATCGTGTGGCTGACGCCGTCGGGCAAGGAGATGACCTCGGGCGACTGGCACAGCGGCTTCGGCAAGGCGATGGCGGTGTTCCTCAACGGCGAGGCGATCAGCGAGCCGGGGCCGCGGGGCGAGCGCATCAGCGACGACTCCTTCCTGCTGCTGGTCAACGCCCACCACGAGAACATCACCTTCGCCCTGCCCGGCGGCGAGTTCGGCCCCGGCTGGCGGCCCGTCCTGGACACCGCCGAAGAGCGCGTCGACCTGCGCACCCCCTCCCACGCCCTGCACCTGCCCGGCGCCCTGGTCGCCGTCACCAGCCGGTCCATGCAGATCCTGCGCGCCACCGCCGGTTCCTGACCGCCGGGGGCGGCGCCGCCCGTCCGGGGCGCGCCTAGAGCATCGCGGCGGTGAGCAGCACCAGCACGAAGGTCGCCAGCGCCGCGAGGCCGTGCAGGAGCACGGCGATGACGGGGAAACGCTGTTCGGCGCCCTTGGCGTGCCGCCCGCCGCCGATCCAGCGGGTGAACATGGTGAAGCCGAGCAGCAGGGCCGCGCACAGCAGGCTCAGCGACAGCCACAGGTAGCCATGACGCCCGCTGACCAGGAAGCCCAGCCACGAGGCCAGCGAGCAGACTCCCAAGGCGGGGTGCAGGAAGACCAAAGTGGCCGGGAACCGGGTCACCTTGGTCTTCTGCTGGCGCAGCCCTCCCCCGGTCAGCCACAGGCACAGGAGATAGACCCCCAGGCCCGCCGCCACCACCCACATCGCCACCGCCGCCAGCCGCACCAGGCCCTCCATTCGTCGCCGCGTGTTTCCCTCCCGTACATCTGAGCCCGGCGGCGTAACGCTACGCATCCCATGTCTCACAAATGGCTATATATGGCGAGCTATTGCTTCGGCGACCTTGCCGCCCCCTCCGCGACCCGGCGTTCCCCTTGTGCCAAGGTAGGAAGCGTGCGACGCATCCTTCCCAGCCCCGCGGACGACGTCGATCTCGCCCACGCCTACGCCTACCCCCGGTCCGGCTGCCTGCGCCTGAACATGGTGGCCGGCGCCGACGGCGGCGCCTGGCTCAAAGGCGTGTCGGAGGGCCTGTCAGGCAAGGGCGACCGGCGCCTGTTCGGCGTGCTGCGCGGCCTGGCCGACGTGGTGCTCGCCGGCGCCGCCACCGTGCGCACCGAGGCCTACGGGCCGGCCCGCCCGCGCCCGTCCTGGCGCGAACTGCGGGTCGGACGGCCGCTCTCCCCGCCCATCGCCGTGATCACCCGGCGCCTGGACCTCGACCTGGCCAGTCCGCTCTTCACCGAGGCCGAGCCGTACGCCAGGACGATCGTGATCACCACCGAGCGCGCGCCCAAGGACCGCCGCGACGAGGCCGCACGGCACGCCGAGGTGATCGTGGCCGGCGACGAGCGGGTCGACATGTCCCTCGCCGTGGCCTCGCTGCGCGAGCGCGGCCTCGGCCGCATCCTGTGCGAGGGCGGGCCGAGGATCAACGGGCAGCTCGCGGCGGCCGGACTGGTGGACGAGCTGTGCCTGACCGTCAGCCCGGTTCTGACCGGCGGCGACTCCGCGCGCATCCTCAACGGGCCCGCCTCCCACGTGCCCCTGCGCCTCGCGCACGTCCTCACGGAAGAAGACTTCCTGTTCTGCAGGTACACCCGGGAGCCGAAATGACCCTCCCCGAACAGCCGAGCCGTCCCGGCCGTCCCGCCCCGCCGGAGCCGCCGCCCGAGATGGACCTGCCGGTGCCGCCGCCGGTGGCGCCGATGCTCGCCAAAGCCGTCAAGGCCCTGCCCGCGCAGGACGGCACCCTGCTGTACGAGCCGAAGTGGGACGGCTTCCGCTGCATCGTGTTCCGCGACGGCGACACCGTCTACCTGGGCAGCCGCAACGAGCGGCCGTTCAACCGCTACTTCCCCGAGCTCATCGAGGCGGTGCGGCGCGAGCTGCCCGAGCGCTGCGTCGTCGACGGCGAGATCGTCCTGCGGCAGGGCCAGATCCTCGACTTCGACGCGCTGCAGCAGCGCATCCACCCGGCCGCCTCGCGGGTCAAGCTGCTCGCCGAGCGCACGCCCGCCTCGTTCGTCGCCTTCGACCTGCTCGCGATCGGCGGCGACAGCCTGATGGACACCCCGTTCGGGGAGCGCCGCGCCCGGCTCGCCGAGGCCCTGGCCGGCGCGGGCGACCGCGTCCGGCTCACCCCCGTCACCGCCAGCGACCAGCGCGCGGGCGAGTGGTTCGAGATGTTCGAGGGCGCCGGACTGGACGGCATCGTGGTCAAGCGCACCGACCAGCCCTACGAGCCCGACCGGCGCACGATGTTCAAGGTCAAGCACGAGCGCACGGCCGACTGCGTCGTCGCCGGCTACCGCGAGCACAAGTCGGGCCCGGTCGTCGGGTCTCTGCTGCTCGGCCTGTACGACGAGGCCGGTGTGCTGCACCACGTGGGGGTGTCGGCGTCGTTCCCGATGAAGCGCCGCGCCGAGCTGATCGAGGAGCTCAAGCCCTATCTGCTGGAGGACCTGGGCGGGCATCCGTGGAGTTCGTGGACGTCGCAGGACGAGAACACCGCCCAGCGCATGCCCGGGGCGATCTCCCGGTGGAGCGCGGGCAAGAACCTCGCGTTCGTCCCGCTGGATCCCCGGCTGGTGGTCGAGGTCGCCTACGACCACATGGAGGGCAACCGGTTCCGGCACACCGCCCAGTTCCGGCGCTGGCGCACCGACCGCACCCCCGAGTCGTGCACCTATGCCCAGCTCGAGACCCCGGTCGGCTACAACCTGGACGACATCCTGGCCCGCTGATCGGCCGGCCGGAGCGGATGACCGCGCCGCTCACCGCTGGGCGACGCGCGCAGGCCGGCGACCAGGTCGGCGACCAGCGGGGTCGGACGCAGGCCGAGCTCGCAGGACAGCAGGCGCTCGTAGCGCTCGAAGACGCGCAGGGCCTCCGCCTGGTTGCCCTCGGCCAGGTGGGCGCGGATCAGCGCCGCGTGGGCGCTCTCGCGCAGGGGCTCGGCGCGCACGGCCGTCCCCGCGGCGGCGACGGCGTCGGCGAACCTGCCGGCCTCGACGAAGTCGTCGGCGAGGGCCTCCAGGGCGTGCAGGCGCAGTTGGTGCCACTCCTCGGCCTCGCGGACCACCCAGTCGTCGTACCAGCCGGGCAGCAGGTCCACCGACAGGGCCTCCACGGCGGCGGCGCTGAGGTCCGCGCCGGCCGGCCGCCCGCCCGGGTCCAGGACGCGCCGGGCCAGGGCGCGCGCCTCGCCGATGTCGACGCCGGCGGCCGGGCTCAGCCGCACCTCGGTGGAGCCGATGTCCAGGACCAGCCGGCCCGCGGCCTCCAGGCGCGCCAGCGCGGAGCGCAGGCTGGCCTGCGCCCGCCGTTCCGGCCGGTCGGGCCACAGCGTGCCCGCCAGCAGCGTGCGGGGCACCGCCTGACCGCAGAGGGCGGTGAACGACACCAGGCGCTCGGTGCCACCCGAGACCGTCACCTGTTCCCCTCCGGCCAGGAGGCGGAAGCCTCCCAGAAGATCGACCCGCAGCGCGGGCCGCTCGCCGCTCCCCATAGTTCTGCTGCCTCCCACGTGGAAAGCGAGTCGTCTGGTAAGCAGCCCTCCCGTCGCCGTCCCTCCCGGCTATGTACCCGGCATGTACGCATTTGTCCCGTTCTCCGGACGCTCCGGCGCGCTATTTCCACCCGCCACCGGTCACCCTGCGTCCCGGCGGGCGCCCCTGGCCGGCGGCCGTCCGGCCGGGTCAGGTCCCGTGCCGGTTCACGAACGCCATGATCGTGTCGAGCACCTGGGGCCCGTGCGGGGTCTCGAAGAGCGATGAGGCGTGCGCCGACTCGTCCGGGACGACGACGACCTGCCGGTCGGGCGCCAGGACGGCCGCGTCGTCGGACTCGCGCATGCGCTGGGCGCGGTCGCCGTCGTAGACGCCGGCGATCTGCAGCAGCGGGACCCTCAGGCGGGCCGCCTCCTCGGGAAGCGGCGGGCCCGCCAGGGCGACCACGGCCGCGACACGGTCCCCGAGCTTCAGCGCCGCGCTCACCGACAGCGTGCCGCCCATCGAGCCGCCGGCCAGAACGATGCGCCCGACACCGCGCTCCTTGTCCAGCCGCCTGGCCATGTCCACGATGTTGTCCTCGGGAATGGCCTCCAGATCGCGGGCGTAGAGCAGCACGCGGTAGCCGGCCGAGACCAGCCGGTCGGCGAGGGGCCGCCAGGTGCAGGCGTTGCCGCCGCGCTCGTAGGAGATCACCACTCCGGTGGCGCCCTTGCCCATGACGACGCCGGGCAGCTTCTCCTCGCCGTAGGTGAAGATCTTCCCGTCGTCCCTGGTGTAGCACCCCGACAGGTTCGGCCCCTTGGGGAGCGGGCGCTTCGGGGACGGGGAGAGCGTGGGAGCGGGCGCCGCCGACGGCGTGGCGGCGGGCGTCCCGGACGCCGATGGACCGGCGCTCGCGCCCCGCCCGCCCGCGGCCGTCGTACCCGTCGCGCCCGTCTCGCCCCCGCACGCGCTCAGCGCCATGACCAGTGCCGCCAGCCCGACGATCGCTCGCATGACCACCACCATCTCGCTCTATGTCTGAACTGACATAGTGCCGCACACTACACTCGGGGTGCGATGCCATCAACACTTGGTTTCGCGATCCTGGCCGCGCTCGCCAAGGACGCGAGGACCGGCTACGAGCTCACCGCCGTCATGAACCGCCCGGTGGGCTACTCCTGGACGGCCCGCCACAGCCAGATCCACACCGACCTGCAGAAGCTGCTGGCCGACGGCCTGGTGCGGTTCGAGGCCGAGCACGGGCCCGGGCCGCAGGGCAAGAAGGTCTACCACCTGACCCCCGAGGGCCGGGCGGCGCTGCGCGACTGGGTCACCGAGCCGCCGCGTGCCCGCACCGAGCGTGATGAGCTGGTGCTGAAGACCTACGCGTCCTGGCTCGCCGACCCCGCCGAGCTGGCCGAGCTGTTCCGCGCCCAGCTCCTGCTGCACGAGGAGCGCATCGCCCAGTACGAAGGGCAGCGGGCGGGCTTCGCGGGCGTTCCCGACCCCGGCGATCCGGCCTTCGGCAACTACGCGGCCCTGTGGTGCGGCCTGAGCTACGAACGCCACCGCGCCGAATGGTGCCGCTGGATGATCGGGCGGCTGGACCCGTCCGCCTGACGCCGCGCGGCGCCGCCCGAGAACCGAGCGGCCCTGCCGGTCCGCCCGACGCCGCGCGGCGCCGCCAGGGCGGGCCGGGCCGCCGCCTGACCCGCCGGGGCGGCGGGCATCCTCACCGGGTGCTTGAGGGCCGCGACCTGCGGGAACGGCGGGCCGCACGGGCGGGCACCGGCTTGATCACCCTTGATCTGGGTGGGCGAAACATGCGAGAGTGCGCACATCTTCGCACGTCGAGGGGGAGCACCACCGTGTCAGTCCAGGCATACGATCCGCTAGCCGACCAACGCGGCCCGGAGGGGCCCGAGTTCGACGTGTTCACGGCGGGCACCGTCTTCCTCGACATCGTCTTCACCGGCCTGCAGGCCATGCCGGCCGCCGGCACCGAGGTGTGGGCCGAGGGCATGGGGTCGTGCCCGGGCGGCATCGCCAACCTCGCCATCGCCTCCAGCCGGCTCGGGCTGCGCACCTCGATGGCCGCCGCGTTCGGCGACGACGACTACGCCGACTTCAACTGGCGCATCCTGTCGGAGCAGGAGTCGGTCGACCTGTCGCGCTCGCGCCGGTTCCAGCGGTGGCACTCCCCCGTGACCGTCTCGATGGCCGTCAACCGCGACCGCAGCATGGTCACCCACGGCCATCCCGCGCCCATGTCGCCGACGCAGATGATCGGCCGCCCGCCCCGTTCGCGGGCCGTCATCGCGCCGCTGTCGCTGGAGGAGCCGCTCGGCGACGACGAGGCGTGCACCTGGGCCGACCTCGCGCGCAAGGACGGCGCGCTGATCTTCGCCGACGTCGGCTGGGACCCCTCGGAGACCTGGTCGGCCTCGGTGCTCGACCAGTTGTCGGTCTGCCACGCCTTCATGCCCAACGCCGTCGAGGCCATGGCGTACACAGGCACCGAGACCCCGCGCGAGGCGCTGTACGCCATCGCCGACCGGGTGCCGCTCGCGGTGGTGACCGACGGGGCCAACGGCGCGATGGCCATCGACTCCACCACCGGCGAGGAGGCCTACGCTCCGGCGCTGCGGGTCACCGCGCTCGACCCGACGGGCGCGGGCGACGTCTTCGGGGCAGGCCTGGTGCTCGGCACGCTGTCGGACTGGCCGCTGGCCGACCGCCTGTCCTTCGCCGGGGTCTGCTCGGCCCTCGCCGTGCAGCAGTTCGGCGGCTCGCTCGCCGCCCCCGGCTGGGGGGACATCGCCGACTGGTGGCACGACGTGCGGGCCGCCGCCGCCAGTGGCCACAGCGGCGCCTACATCGACTCGCTGGCCCGCCGGTACGCCTTCCTGGACAAGCTCGTGCCCGCCGTCCCGGTGGGCGCCGTTCGCCGCGCCGCCGCCACGATGTCGCGGCACGCCGACGTGGCCGCCGGCGCGGCCGTGAGGACCCCTCCGGTCGAGAGCGAGTGAGACCCCGGCGGCCCTGATGCGGCACGCCGGCGCCGGCGATGTGGCCAGGACGTCACCTTTGTCTACTCATACGTAAACCATCCGATGCGAGCGGCGGTCAAAGGATCTACCGTCGGCGGCCAACCGACCGACAGGCAAGGTGAGCCCATGCGCGTGCTGACCAGGTTCCTCTCCACCCTCCTTAGCACATCCCTGTCCGCCGTCCTTTTCACCGCGGGTTCCGCGAGCCCCGCCATGGCCGGGAGCGGGCCCGCCCCCGCCGCGGTGGACGTGACCTACCAGCGATCCTCCTTCCACCAGGGCAGGGCCGAGGGCGTCGCCCCCGGCAGGACGCTGTCCTTCGCCCGCCCCGTGGGGACCACCGCCTACACCGACGCCCTGGGCACCAAGACGTGGGAGTACGCCCGGTGGACCGGCACGGAGCGGCAGATCGGCTTCGCCGCCACCGAGGCCGTCGCCTCGTGGAACGCCGATGTCCCCGCCGGGAGCTGGCTGCAGGTCGAGATGCGCGGCCGCAACTCCACCGGCCAGACCAAGTGGTACGTGCTCGGGCGCTGGTCCTACGCCGAGGGCGACATCCTGCGCACCTCGGTGCCGAGCCAGGGCGACGACAACGGCTACGTCTCCGTGGACACCTTCGTCGCCGCCGACGACCGGCCGATCACGAGCTACCAGCTTCGCCTCACGCTGTACCGCACGCCGGGCTCCCACGTGGTGCCGAAGGTGCGGGCGCTCGGCGCGATGGCCTCGGCCGCGCCCGACCGCGCCACCGTGCCGGTCAGCCCCGGCGGCGCCGCCTGGGGCGTCGAGCTGAACGTGCCGCGCCGCTCGCAGAACGTCCACGCCGGCCACTACCCCGAGTGGGACGGCGGCGGGGAGGCCTGGTGCAGCCCGACCTCCACCACCATGGTCCTCGGCTACTGGGGCAAGTGGCCGAGCGCGCAGGACACCGCCTGGGTTGACCCCGCCGACCCCGACCCCGAGGTCGACTACGCCGCCCGGTACACCTACGACCACGACTACGAGGGCGCCGGCAACTGGCCGTTCAACACCGCCTACGCCGGCCGGTACGGCATGGAAGGATTCGTCACCCGGCTGCGCTCGCTCACCGAGATGGAGCGCCTGATCGCCGCGGGCATCCCCGTCGTGACCTCCCAGTCGTTCAAGAAGGAGGAGCTGCCCGGCGCCGGGTACAGCACCAACGGCCACCTCATGGTGATCATCGGCTTCACCGCGACCGGTGACGTGATCGCCAACGACCCGGCCTCGCCGAACGACGACGCGGTGCGCCACGTCTATCCGAGGGCGAACTTCGAGAACGTCTGGCTGCGCGGCTCCAGCAGCCGCGGCGTGGTCTACGTCATCCACCCGCCGAACCGGCCGCTGCCCCCCACCACCCCGGGCCTGCCCGCCAACTGGTGACCCGCCCGGGCCTCACAGCTCCGACCTCACAGCTCGGGCCTCATGCTCCGGCCGCCGTCCCTTCCGGACGGCGGCCGGCCGCGTGCGGGCGGGGCGAATCAGCCCGCCTCGGACTGCTCCCCCTCGGGCCTGGCTTTGCTGGGCTGGACGCGCTTGGGCTCGCCGGGCATTTTGGGGTAGTTGGGCGGGTAGGGCATGTCGCCGCGCTCGTCCTTGGCGTACCACTCGAGCAGCGGCTCGATGGAGAAGGCCCGGTCGTCGATCTCGGCGTGCACGTCGCCGAGCTCGGCGAAGCGCGGGGGGACGGTGCGGATGTCGAAGTCGCGCGGATCGACCTGCGCCAGCTCCTCCCAGGTGACCGGCGTCGAGACGGGGGCGTGCGGCCTGGCCCGGACGGAGTAGGCGCTGGCGATGGTGCGGTCGCGGGCGTTCTGGTTGTAGTCGATGAAGACCTTCTCGCCGCGCTCCTCCTTCCACCAGGCCGTGGTGGTGAGGTCGGGACGGCGGCGCTCGACCTCGCGGGCGAGGGCGATGGCGCTCTGGCGCACCTCGGTGAACGACCAGTGGCGCTCGATGCGCACGTTGATGTGGATGCCGCGCGTGCCGGAGGTCTTGGGGAAGCCGCGCATGCCGAGCTCGTCGAGGACCTCCCGCACGGCGAACGCCGTCGCCCGGGCGTCCTCGAAGCCGGTGCCCGGCTGGGGGTCGAGGTCGATGCGCAGCTCGTCGGGGCGCTCGACGTCGTCGGCGCGGGTGGGCCAGGGGTGGAAGTCGATGGTGCCGAGGTTGGCGCAGTAGGCGATGGCGGCGACCTCGGTCACCCGCAGAGCGTCGGCGCTGCGCCCGCTCGGGAAGCGCACCGTGACGGTCTGCAGCCAGTCAGGGTGCCGGGGCGGGACGCGCTTCTGGTAGATGGCCTCGGTCAGCACGCCGTCGGGGTGGCGCTTGAGGTAGGTGGGCCGGTCTCTGAGCGCGCGCAGGGCGCCCTCGCCGACCGACACGTAGTATTCGACCAGCTCGCGCTTGGTCGCACCGATGTCAGGGAAGTAGACCTTGTCCGGGTTGGTGACCTTGACGGTCCGGCCCCCGACGTTGAGCTCGATGAACGGCGACGCCATGCCTTCGACCGTACCCCGCGCCACCGACAGGAACCGGGGCGGGCGGGCGCGCCCCGAGGGCCGCTGACGAAGTGCTTACGTCGACGGTCCGCGCGATCCCCATCGCCGGAGCCCGCATAGGCTTAAGGCATGGAAAAGGTGGTCAAGAGCGAGGCCGATTGGCGCGTCCAGCTGTCCCCCGAGGAGTTCCGCGTGCTGCGCCAGGCGGGCACCGAGCGCCCGTGGACCGGCGAGTACGTCGACACCAAGGCCGAAGGGGTCTACTCCTGCCGCGCCTGCGGAGCCGAGCTGTTCCGTTCCGACACCAAGTTCGACTCGCACTGCGGGTGGCCGTCGTTCTTCGAGCCGTCGAAGTCCGAGGCCGTCACCCTGATCGAGGACCACTCTCTGGGCATGTCCCGGGTCGAGGTCCGCTGCGCCCGCTGTGACTCCCACCTCGGGCACGTCTTCCACGGCGAGGGCTACGCGACGCCCACCGACGACCGCTACTGCATCAACTCCGTGTCCCTGCGACTGGTCCCCGCCGACTCCTGACCGATCGCCCGGCTCCCGGTCTCGTCCCATATGCCCGCATTCGTCACGGAAAGCCAGCGGAATGTCACCGTCAGCGAGTGGTCATGCCGCCGTGCGGGTAGACCCATCCCGGGCGCACGCCTTCGCGCGGGCCCGGGTCGGGGTTCGTGCGGGAGCCGTGTGCACCTTCGTCACAGGTGGGAGACGATCGAGACCATCGGCCAGGTGGTCACACAGCGCTGCGCGGTCTGCGGCCGAACGCGCGTGCGGGTGCGGCGGCCTCCGCCCCCGGGCAGGGCGGACACCGCTCAGTCCGGAGCGGGATGGGTGAGCCGGCACGACTTGTCGCCCGCGCCGATGATGTTGGCCAGCACCGGGTTGCCGTTCTGACCGAACTCCGCCTGCACGAAGACCACGGGGTGCTCGTCCCCGACCTCCTGCACGAGGTACTCCAGCCCGCGCTTGCACAGGTCGATCGCCGGCTTGGAGTCGTGCGCCGACTCCGGCAGGTCGGTGTAGATGCGCAGGTACTTCCCGACGGTCCTGATGTCGGTGATGCGCTTGATCGCCTTGTCGTCCACCCAGCGCTGCTTGAAGTAGCTCACCGCCTTGGCGTCGGTGTGCTCGGAGGGACCCGACGCCGTCTTGGCCGGGTCGCGGGCCTTCTTGGCCTTGGCTCCGGCGGCCCTGGCCTGGGAGCCGCCACCGGACTCCACCGGCGCGGCGGGAGGCGCCGCCGCCACCCGCGGCGGGGGCGGCGCCAGGCCGGCGACGGCCTGGCCGCCGTCCGGCCGCAGGAACACCGCACCGACCGCCAGGGCCCCCACCGTGACGGCGGCCAGCCCTAAGAAACCCTCGAGAACGCGCGCACGGCGGGCCTTGCGCCGCCGGTGCCCCCCTCGCCTGGACCGTGCCAGACTCTTGCCCCTGGTCACCCTCTGCCTCACTTCGACACGGGAATCCCCACGAGTATGCCAAAGATCGCATCCTCGCGGCGGTTGTTCCCCAAAAGTAACAGATGTGTCCTTTGAGGCTTGAGTGACAGATGTCGCGATTGTCCGGCTATGCAGGCTTATGGGAGGGCGGTCAGCAGCTCTCCGACCGGCTTGCGGGTGCCGGTGTAGAAGGGCACCTCCAGGCGGGTGTGCCGCCGGGCGTCGGAGGCCCGCAGGGCGCGCATCAGGTCGACGATGCGGTGCAACTCGTCGGCCTCGAAGGCGAGGATCCACTCGTAGTCGTTCAGCGCGAACGACGAGACGGTGTTGGCCCGCACGTCGGGGTACCCCCGGGCGAGCGCGCCGTGCTCGGCGAGCATCCTGCGGCGCTCGGCGTCCTCCAGCAGGTACCACTCCAGCGAGCGCACGAACGGGTAGACGCAGACGTAGCCGCGCGCCTCCTCCTCGGCCAGGAACGCCGGGATGTGCGACTTGTTGAACTCGGCGGGCCGGTGCAGGGCCATCGCCGACCATACCGGCTCGCTGGCCCGGCCCAGGGAGGTCCTGCGGAACCGCCCGTAGACCTCCTGGAGGTCCTCGGCGGTGGGCGCGTGCCACCAGAACATGTAGTCGGCGTCGGCGCGGAACCCGGCCACCTCGTAGGCGCCGCGGGTCACCACGTCCTTCTCGGCGGCCTGGGCGAACAGGGCCTCGACCTCGTGCGCCAGATCCTGCCGCTCACCGGGCAGCTCCTCGCGCACCCGGAAGACCGACCACATGGTGTAGCGGATCACCTCGTTGAGATCGCGCGCCTTGGGCCGCGTCCGCTCCTCACTCACAAGTCCACGCTCGCTTCCGTCGAATGCTCTGACCGGCGCGGCACCTCAGCGGGTGCCGGCCGCCGGCTGGTCCTCACGCCATTCTCCCTCGCGCTCCTCCCGCAGGTGCGCGAGGATGCTCGCCGCCGCCGCGCGCGCGGAGGCGACGCAGGCGGGGATGCCCACCCCGTCGTAGGCCGCGCCGCACACGGCAAGGCCCGGCTGGACGGCCACGGCGGCGCGGATGCGCGCCACGCGGTCGAGGTGGCCCACCTCGTACTGCGGCAGTGCGCCGCCCCAGCGGGTCACCCGGGTGTCGAGCGGCAGCCCGCGAACGCCCATGACCTCGGCCATCTCGGTCATGGCCAGGGCGACCAGCTCGCCGTCGTCGCGCTGCAGGACGGCCTCCTCGCCCAACCGGCCGATGGAGCAGCGCAGCACCAGCACGCCGGGATCGGCCTCGGCCAGATGGGGCCACTTGACCGTGCTGAAGGTCACGGCCTTGACGGCCCGGCCCTCGACCGGCGGCACCAGGTAGCCGCTGCCGGAGGGCTGCTCGGGGAAGGCCGCGCGCGGATAGGCCAGGGTGACGATCGCCATGCTGGCGTACTCCACCCGCGACAGCTCGGCGGCGGCCTTGGGCACCTCGCCGGACAGCAGCCGGCCGGCCGCCGGCGCGGGCACCGCGAGGATCACCGCGTCGGCCTCGACGGTCTCGGGGGCGCGCGCCGGGCCGGTCACCAGGCGCCATCCGGCGCGCGTGCGGCTCAGCTCGCGCACCATGACGCCGGTGCGCACCTCGGCGCCGGACGCCGCGGCGACCGCCTCGGGCAGGCCGCCCATGCCGCCTCTCAGTGTCGTGAACACCGGGCCGGCGTCCTTGGGGGCCTTCGCGGCGATGGCGCGGGCCGCCTGGAGCAGGGAGCGCTCGGTGCGGGCCGCCGTGGCGACGGCGGGCATGGTGGCGTCCAGCGAGAGCATCTCGGCGCGCCCGGCGTAGACGCCGCCGAGCAGCGGCTCGACCAGGCGGTCGAGGACCTCTCTGCCCATGCGGGCCCGGATGTAGGCGGCCACCGAGACGTCGGAGGTGATCAGGGTCGCGGGCAGCACCTGGTCGAACGGCACCCGCACCAGGCCGCCGGGCGACAGGACCCCGGAGCGAGCCAGCTCGGCGAGGTCGGAGGGAACGCCCATGACCTGGCCCTTGGGCATCGGCCGCAGCGCTCCCCTGCTGTAGATGGACGCTCCCACGGAGGCGGGATGGACCAGATCGCCGCCGGCGCCGGCCATGCGCGCCAGCTCCTTGCCCTCCGGACGCCGGGCCAGCATGGCCTCCGCGCCCTCGTCCACCGGGAAGCCCGCGACCTGCGAGGCGTGCAGCTTGCCGCCGATGCGCGAGGCGCCTTCGAGCACGGTGACCGCAACGTCGCCGTCCTCCTGGCGGAGGTGCAAGGCCGCGGCCAGCCCCGCGATGCCCCCGCCGACGACCACGACGTGCCGCCGAGTAGGTTCCATGCCCCCAGACGTTACCCTCCGGCACCGCCGGTGCGGGCCGCGGCTCCGGCGGGCCCCTGGTCGAGACCGTGACGGCATTGTGACGCGGCACGTCAAACCCGCCGAGAGCCCGCGTCGTCAACCATGACATGAGCAGATTACGATGCCGCCCGGCCCTCGCGGCGGCCCTGGCGGCGGCGGCCATCGCCCTGTCGGGCTGCGGGGGCTCGGGCTCCTCGACGGACGCGGCCGGCGCACCGGCGGTCGCCCAGCGGGACCAAGGCGAGGCCGGCGGGACCGGCGACTCCTCGAAGGTGGCGCCGCAGAAGGCGGCCCCCACTCCCGACGCGCCCCAGGCCGGCCCGCGGGCGATCGTGTACACGGGCGAGATGACGGTGCGGGTGAAGGACGTCACCGCGGCCTCCGACACCGCCAAGCGGATCGTCGCCGACGCCGGGGGCCGGCTGGACGGCGAGGAGGCGGCCGCCCTGGCGCGCCAGGACACCTCGACCCTGGTGTTCAAGATCCCGCCGGACCACTACGCGACGGTGACCGACCGGCTCGGCAGGGAACTGGGCACCCGCGTGTCGCTGCGCCTGTCCACCGAGGACGTCACCGAGGAGATCGCCGACGTCGGCAGCCGCGTGAAGTCGGCCAAGGCGGGCCTGGACCAGCTCCGCTCTCTGCTGAAGAAGGCGAAGAACGTCTCGGAGGTGCTCAAGGTCGAGCGGGAGATCTCCGGCCGCGAGGCCGACCTGGAAGCCCTGCAGGCGCGCCAGCGCAGCCTCGCCACGCGCGTCGCCGACGGCACGCTCACCCTGCACGTGGAGGGGCCGGTGCGCCGGGAGCCCGTGGTGCACCGGCCGAAGCCCCAGCCGCCGAACTTCTTCACCGGCCTGCGGTCGGGGTGGACGACGCTCAAGCAGACGGCGCGGGTCGGCCTCGCGGTCTTCGGAGCGCTGCTGCCGTGGCTGGCGGTGCTCGCCGTGCTGTGGGCGGCGTACGTCGGCGCCCGCCGGGGGATCAGGGCGCTGCGCCGGGGGCGCGGCGGCGATGACGACCCCGGCGTGGCCGTCCCGCCCACGCCCCACCCCGGCGCGCCGCCAGAGCGCACCCTCTCCGGGAACCCGTCGCCCGAGTCCCAGAACTCCCCGGAGGAACCGGAGCCCTCGGCCCCCTCGGAGACGCCGGAGACCCGGGAGAGGCCGGAGGGTGAGGCCCCGCTCGCCGACCGCCCTGTATGGCCCTTCTCCGGCCCCGCCGGCCAGGGACACCCTCCGCACTCCGGCGAGCCCGGCCGGCCCGAATAGTGCGAGTGACCCGCGAACGTGCACCGGTCACCCGCCGCACGACGGCGCCGGACCCGCCGCTCCGCGACTCGCCGCCTCGGCGCCGCAGGAAGGTCCAGCCGAGGCGGGGAGAGCGCCAAAGGCTCGAGGACGCGGTCACCGGGCTCGAGAACGCGGTCAGCGGGCCAGGGCTCGAGGACGCGGTCACCGGGCCCAGGGCTCGAGGACGCGGTCACCGGGCCCGGCGCTCGGGGACGCGGTCAGCGGGTTGAGGCTTCGTGGACGAGGTCGGTGAGGCGGGTGAGTTGGTCGGGGTCGGTCGTGGGGAGCACGCCGTGGCCGAGGTTGAACACGTGGCCGCCCGCCGCCCGCCCCCGCGCGAGGATGTCGCGGGCGCGCCGCTCGACGACCTCGAAGGGGGCGAACAGGATGGCCGGATCGAGGTTGCCCTGCAGGGCCTTGCCCTCGCCGACCCGGCGCGCGGCCTCGTCCAGGGGGACGCGCCAGTCGACGCCGACCACGTCCGCGCCGGCCTCGCCGAGCAACCCGAGCAGCTCTCCGGTGCCCACGCCGAAGTGGATGCGCGGAACGTCGAGGTCGGCCAGGCCGGCGAAGATGCGGCTGGTGTAGGGCAGGACGAACTCGCGGTAGTCGTCGGGGGCCACCGCGCCGACCCAGGAGTCGAACAGCTGGAGGGCCGAGGCGCCGGCGTCCGCCTGGACCCGCAGGTAGGCCAGCGTGATCTGGGTGAGGCGGTCCATGAGCGCGTGCCACAGCGCCGGCTCGCCGTACATCATGGCCTTGGTGTGGTCGTGATTCTTGGACGGGCCGCCCTCGATGAGGTAGGACGCCAGCGTGAAGGGGGCTCCGGCGAAGCCGATGAGCGGCGTGGGGCCGAGCTCCTTGGTCAGCGCGCCGATGGCCTCGGTGACGTAGGGCACGTCGCCGGGCGACAGGTCGCGCAGCGCGGCGACCGCGGCGGCGTCCCTGATCGGGGCGGCGACGACGGGGCCGACGCCGGGCTGGATGTCCAGGTCGACGCCGATGGCCTTGAGCGGCACGACGATGTCGCTGAAGAAGATCGCCGCGTCCACGCCGTAGCGCCGCACGGGCTGCATCGTGATCTCCACGATGAGGTCGGGCGTGGCGCAGGCCGTGAGCATGGGCACATCGGCGCGCACGGCGCGGTACTCCGGCAGCGCGCGCCCCGCCTGACGCATGTACCAGACGGGCGTGTGCGGCACGGGCAGACCTCTGCACGCGCGGATGAACGGGGACTCGGCGGTCTCGGGATTCACCTGACCAGAGTGCCACGCCGGTCACGTGGTCGGAGCATCGCCCGGCCGGGGGAACAGGGGGCCGCGCCGCGCGGAAGGGGGGCGGCGGCCGCCCGCAGGGGCCACGCGGCCGTCGGAGGGGCCACGCGGCCGTTGAAGGCGGCGTCGGCGGGCCCGGCGGAAACAAGTCCGCCGCCTTCCTGGAGAGCGACGGCAAAGTTTGCCGCGAAAAAGTTACCTACCAGGCCGATGTCCGGTCATGGTGAACGACGTGGCGATCCGTACAATATGTCTGGTTCAGTAGGGGCAGTCTGCGGCCCGGACGGCCGCCGACCGCGCCAATCAGCGGCCAAGCGCAGGTACAGTACGTCTCACGCGAGGTTCGTGATCATGTCACGGCTGGTTCAAATGCTCGCCAAATCACCGCGCGGCGCTGATTCGGTGACCACTTTCGGGACACGCCGAGCGCGTTGCGGGGAAATGTCGCCGTGACGTGTCAACGTCGGACCAGCCCTCGAGTTCACGGACATGGCGCGCGCGGGGATGCGCCGGCCAGGCGGCGGCGCGCGCTCCTGTCCGTGCGAGCACTCGATCTTGGGACCCGACGAAAGGCCCGCGATGACCGCGATGTGGAGTTCCTCCGAGCACCGCACTGTGCATTGTGCGCTCCGTGCCGGCGAGCAGGGGTTCGAGGAGCAACCCCGCCACCACCTGCGCCACGACCGGGTCTCCATGGAGCGTGGCGGCGCACCGGTGATGACGGCTTGATCACCTTCGGTGTCCTCCGCGCATACCCCCCTGCTTCCGGCCCCGCCCGCTCCGTCCTACGCTGCCATCATGACCATCGGTGACGCGCCACCGGCCCCCGCCGCATTCCGGCGGGCGCTGGAAAGCCTGCGTCCCACCGAGGTCAGGCCCGAGATCGAGCTGGAGGACATCCCCGCCCCCCAGCGGCTGGCCCCCTACTCCGGCGCGGTCGGCGCCTCGGTCTACCGCGACGACGACGAGCTCGCGGTCGGCCGGCTGATCATGCTGTTCGACCCCGACGGCCAGCGCGGGTGGGACGGCCCCTTCCGCCTGGTCGCCTACGTGCGCGCCGACATGGAGCCGGAGATCACCTCCGACCCGATGCTCGGCCCGGTGGCGTGGAGCTGGCTGACCGAGTCCCTGGACTCCCACCAGGCGCGGTACGCCGCCGCCGGCGGCACCGTCACCCGCGCGGTGTCGGAGGGCTTCGGCAACAAGGCCGACGACCCGGTCACCACCGAGCTGGAGCTGCGGGCCTCGTGGTCCCCCCTGGAGGAGGACCTGTCGGCCCACGTCGCCGCCTGGTGCGACCTCATCTGCCTCGCCGCGGGCATCCCACCCCTGCCACCTGACGTCGCGGCCCTGCAGCCGCGGACCGCGCGTCGCGAAGACCCGGAGTCCTTCAGGACGTGACCGACGAAGAGATCATCCCCGCATCCGAGATAGTGCCGCTTCTGGAGCCCCGCGAGGGAATCCCGCCGGTCATCGAGGACCCCGCCGCGCTCGCCGCGGCCGTACAGGCGTTCGCCCAGGGCACCGGCCCGGTCGCCGTCGACGCCGAGCGCGCCTCCGGCTACCGCTACAGCGGCCGCGCCTACCTGGTCCAGCTGCGCCGCGCCGGGGCCGGCAGCGCGCTGATCGACCCCATCTCCTGCCCCGACCTGTCGCGGCTGGACGCCGCGCTGGACGGCGCCGAGATCGTGCTGCACGCCGCCACGCAGGACCTCGCGTGCCTGGCCGAGCTGGGCCTGGTCCCCCGCAGGCTCTTCGACACCGAACTGGCCGGGCGGCTGCTCGGCTACGAGCGCGTCGGCCTCGGCACGATGGTGGAGAACGTCCTCGGCCTGCGCCTGGAGAAGGGCCACTCGGCGGCCGACTGGTCCCACCGCCCGCTGCCCGAGGACTGGCTGCGCTACGCCGTGCTGGACGTCGAGGTGCTCATCGAGCTGCGGGACATGCTCTACGCGGAGCTGGAGAGCAGCGGCAAGCTGCCCTGGGCGCAGGAGGAGTTCGCCGCGATCCTCGCCGCTCCCCCGGCGCCGCCGCGCGTCGACCCGTGGCGGCGCACGTCGGGCATCCACCGGGTGCGCTCGCTGCGCGGCCTGGCGGTGGTGCGCGAGCTGTGGACGCTGCGCGACGAGCTCGCGCGGGAGGCCGACCTGGCCCCGGGCCGGGTGCTGCCCGACTCGGCCATCGTCACCGCCGCGCTCGAGCAGCCGCGCACGACCAAGGCGCTGACCGAGATCCCCCCGTTCACCGGGCGCAGCGCTCGGCGCCATCTGCGCGACTGGCTGAACGCCATCGGCCGGGCGCGCGTGCTGACCGAGACGGAGCTGCCGCAGCAGAGCGGCCCCGGCGACGGTCCGCCGCCCGCCAACCGGTGGGCCGACCGCGACCCCGCCGCGGCCAGGCGGCTGGCCGCCGCCCGCACGGCCATCACCGCGCTCGCCGACGCCAACCACATGCCCACGGAGAACCTCCTGCAGCCCGAGGCCGTGCGCCGCCTCACCTGGGAGCCGCCGGACGACCTCGGCGACGACGCGGTGGCCGAGCGGCTGCGCCGGCTCGGCGCGCGCGAGTGGCAGATCGCCCTGACCGCCCACCCGCTGTCCAAGGCGCTGATCCGCCTGGCGGCCAAGGAGGACCTCGGCGGCTGAGCGCCGCCTCTCCGCAAGCCCGCCAAGGGGTCCGCTCGAGCAGGCGGGGTGTGCGCCGCCTCAGGGAGTGACCGGGATGTGCGCCGCCGGGGCCGTGGTGGTCGCGGCCGTGCCCGGGGCGCCCAGCTTGCGGACGCTCTCGCGGAGCACGACCTGCCCGGCCACCGGCTCCACGCGGGGCGCGTCCTCGCTGGAGAGCGCGAGATCAAGGGCCATGGACCCCATGTGCGACAGCGGCAGCCGCACGGTGGTCAGCGAGGGGACCACGTCGCGCAGCGTGGGGATGTCGTCGAAGCCGGCCAGGGACAGCTCGCCGGGCACCTCGACGCCGCGGGCGCGGAAGGCGGCCAGCGCCCCCATCGCCATGACGTCGTTCACCGCGAACACGCAGGTGACCTCGGCGCCCATCTCCAGCAGCTCCTCGGCCGCGGCCTGCCCGCCGTCGCGGTCGAACCCGCCGTGCACGACGACGGGCGCCGGCAGGCCGAGCTCCGACAGTCCTTCGAGAAAGCCCAGCGTGCGGTCGGCGGCGGTGAACAGCCGCTTGGGACCGGCCAGCACGGCGAACCGGCGGTGGCCCTGGCCGGCGATCGCGTGGGCCAGCTCGCGGGCGCCCTCGCGGTTGAGCGGGGCCACGGTGTCGGTGCCGAGGAGGTCCTGCCCGATCATGGCGACCCGGCCGCCGGAGGCGCGGTACACCTCCAGCTCGGCGCGCAGCCTGCCGAGCAGGTAGGCGTCGTCGACGCGGGACCCGGTGATCAGGACCGCGCGGGCCCGCTGGGCGTTCAGCGTGGCCACCAGGGCGATCTCGCGCTCGGGGTCGCGGTAGGTGGTGCCGAGGGTCACCACCATGTCGTGCAGGTCGGCCGAGCGGATGGCGCCGTCGGCGATGGCGGCGAAGTAGGGGTCGGTGAGGTCCTGGATGATCACGCCCACGACGTTGCTGGCGCCCCGTGCCAGCGTCTGGGCGGCGGCGTCCACGCGGTAGCCGAGCTTGGCGGCCGAGGACTCGACCCTGACGCGCAGGGCCGCACCGACCTGGCGGCTGCTGCCGTTGAGCACCCGCGACGCCGTGGCCAGTGACACCCCCGCGTGCCTGGCGACGTCCTCAAGCGTGATCATGGCGGTCCTCCTCCTGCCTGCCGCCCCTCCCTCAATTGTGCGGCGCTTCTGGAGTGCCCGGTCACGACCTCCGTCGCGGCGCCCCGGCTACCCGGCGCGGGCCGGCGAGGGCTCCTCGACCCGGCTGTGCCGCCGCCCGTAGGCGAAGTACAGCACGATGCCCAGGGCCATCCAGACCAGGAACCGCACCCAGGTCTCGACCGGCAGGTTCAGCATCAGGTACAGGCAGGCGAGCACCGACAGGACGGGCACCACGGGCACCAGCGGCGTGCGGAACGCCCTGGGCAGGTCGGGCCGCGTCCGCCGCAGGATCATCACCCCGACCGAGACCAGGATGAAGGCGAACAGCGTCCCGATGTTGACCAGCTCGGCCAGCGCGGACAGCGGGATGAACCCGGCCAGCAGCGCGGTGACCACGCCGATGATGATCGTGATGCGGTAGGGGGTGCCGAACCGCGGGTGCACGGTGGCCAGGCCGCCGGGAAGCAGCCGGTCGCGGCTCATGGCGAAGAAGATGCGGCTCTGGCCCAGCATGAGGATCATCACGACCGTGGTCAGACCGGCGAGCGCGCCGATGCTGATGATGGTGGCGAGCCAGTCCTGGCCGACGGTGCGGAAGGCTCCGGCGAGCGGGGCCGAGCGGCTGAGCCGGTTGTACGGCTGCATCCCGACGACCACCAGCGAGACCGCGACGTACAGGACGGTGCACACCGCCAGGGAGGCGATGATGCCGATCGGCAGGTCGCGCTGGGGCCTGCGGGTCTCCTCGGCGGCGGTGGCCACCACGTCGAAGCCGATGAAGGCGAAGAAGACGACGGCCGCCCCGACGAACACCCCGAGCAGGCCGTAGGCGACCGGGGTGATGCCGAAGACCACCTGGATCAGGGGCGCCTTGAGGCCGTGCACGGCCGGGGTCGGCTGCGCGTCCGGGACGAAGGGGGTGTAGTTGGCGCCCTTGACGAAGAACAGGCCCGCGACGATGACCAGCAGGACCACGGCCACCTTGACCGTGACGATGACCAGGTTGATCCGCGCGGACAGCTTGATTCCGGCCACCAGCACGGCGGTCAGCGCGAGCACGACGACGACGGCGGGCACGTTGAACGTCGCGTGCTCGCCGGCGAGGGAGTCCGGCAGGTGCACCCCGAGCGAAGCCATAAGCTCGGAGAAGTACCCCGACCAGCCGACGGCGACGACCGCGGCGCCGAGCGCGAGCTCCAGCATCAGGTCCCAGCCGACGATCCACGCGGGGAACTCGCCGATGGTGGCGTAGGAGAAGGTGTAGGCCGACCCGGCGACCGGCACGGTCGAGGCGAACTCGGCGTAGCAGAGCGCCGCGAGCGCGCAGACGACGCCCGCGACGACGAACGACAGCGCGACGGCCGGTCCGGCGGTGTCCCGGGCGACCTGGCCGGTCAGGACGAAGATGCCGGTGCCGACGATCACTCCGACCCCGAAGACGGTCAGGTCCAGCGCGCTCAGGTTGCGCCGGAGCCGGTGCTCGCCCTCGGTGTCCTCGATCGACCGTTCAACAGACTTCGTCCGGAAAATCGACATCCGCGTGCCCCTTTTCCTCGATGACCGCGCGAGGACGCCTGCCCCTGAAAACGCAGGTCATGCCTACCGTTACCTCAAATGTGGTCGAATGTGAGCACATGTCAGGCAGCCGTGGCCTTACGGCCCGGCGTTCCCCGTTTCGGGGGTTCTCGTTTCACCGGTGCGCGCCCGGCGCGGGGGCCGGGTCTTACCGCTCCTCCACGGGCGTTTTCGGTCTCCCCGCAACTCTGGGCGACCTCGGCCGCCAGTGCGGCCAGATTCAGCGCGGCGTTGAGATCCCGATCCAGGACCAGGCCGCACCCGGTGCAGGTGTAGGTGCGTTCGGACAGGGCGAGCTTGCGAGCTGCTTGTTCAACCGGCGCAGCCGCTTGGACGCCGACCGGTGATGCCCGGGGTTGGCGATGACCTCGCCGGTGGACAGCACCGCGAGGTCTTTGACCCCGAGATCCACCCCGATCACGGCACCCGGCTGCGCCGGGACACGGTCGGTACGCTCGATCTGGCAGGTGAACGCCACCCACCAGCGGCCACCCTCCCGCCGGACGGTGACCGACAGGATCCGGCCGCTGCCACGCTCCAGATGCCGGGCCAGTTTCCGCGTCGACTCAGCGGTGCGGATCGTGCCCAGGCGGGGCAGCGTCACGTGCCGCCGGTCAGGTTCCACCCGGATGGTTCCGGTGGTGAACCGGCATGACGACCCCGCACGATGCTTTGACCTGAACCGCGGGAACCCGACCTTGCGTCCTTTGCGGGTGCCGTTGCGGGAGGCCGACCAGTTCTTCAGCGCCCGCGCCACACCCTCCAGCCCGGTGTTGTACGCCTCCTTGGAATTGTCGGCCCACCACGGCGCGACGCGGCCTTTGGCGGCGTTCCACGCCCGGTGCAGCCCGTACAGCGACCACGGCACCTCGGTCAGCACCTCATCAGGCACCCCATAGGACCGCTCCCCCGCCCGCTGCGACAACGTGGCCCTGACCAGGGCCAGACCCCGGTTGAACGCGAACCGGGCCGCACCACAATGCGAGACCAGCGCGGCAACCTGGGCTGCGGTCGGGTCCAGGGCGTACCGGTACGCCTGGACGACCTTCACCAGATCTCGCGATCAGCGGCTTTGGCCGCAGTGACCGCGCACAGCGCCCGGTTGCGCTCCGCACGCCGCCCGTACAAGGGCCCGCACGTCGACGCCAACACCTCGATCATGTCGTGCCGGTGGGTAGGCGACCGGGACAGGCATTTTTGCCCTGCCGGAACCACCGGTAGGCGATCTGTAGGTCGATGCCCCGCGACCACTCCCACTCAGCGACTTTCACCCGATCAATTGAAACACTTGTTCGCTCACGCGCCCTCACGCTTGGCAAACATGGCTCCACTCAGCGTGGTCGAACCTTCATTCCACACCCCGGGACGCCGCTCGGGCCGGGGGCGGGAGCCGTGCGGACGTTAACCGAGGTCATGAGGGGCCGGCCGCCGGCCGCCGGGTGGCGGCCGGGGGTGGGGGTCAGCGTGCGGGGTCGGCTTCCAGGGCGGGTGAGCGCCGTGCGACCGCTTCGGTGATCGCGCGGGCGAGGTCCTGCCCGGTGAGGCCGATCTCAGCGAGGATCTTGGCCCGCTTGGCGTGGTCGAGGAACCGCTGCGGGATGCCGAAGGTGCGCACCGGGACGTCGACCCCGGCGTCCCTGAGCAGGCGGGCGACGGCGTCGCCGACCCCGCCGACCCGGCCGTTGTCCTCCACCACGGCGACCAGCCGGTGGGCCGCGGCGGCCTCGGCCAGAGCCTCGTCCAGCGGCTTGACCCAGCGCGGGTCGACCACGGTGGCCGAGATGCCCTGCGCGTCCAGCAGCACGGCGGCGTCCAGGGCGGGCTGGGCCATGGCACCGGCCGCGACCAGCAGCACGTCGGCGTCCTGGCCGCCCGCGCGCAGCACGTCCATGCGGCCCAGGCGCCCGGCGGCGGGGATCTCGGGGCCGAGGGCGCCCTTGGGGAAGCGCACCACGGTCGGGCCGTCGTCGACCTCGACGGCCTCGGCGAGCAGCTCGCGCAGCCGGGCGGCGTCGCGCGGCGCGGCGATCGACAGCCCCGGGACGACCTGGAGGATGGACATGTCCCACATGCCGTTGTGGCTGGGCCCGTCGTCCCCGGTGACCCCGGCGCGGTCGAGCACGACGGTGACCGGCAGGCGGTGCAGGGCGATGTCCATGAGGAGCTGGTCGAAGGCCCGGTTGAGGAAGGTGGCGTAGACGGCGACCACGGGGTGCAGCCCGCCGAGGGCCAGGCCGGCGGCGCTGGTGAAGGCGTGCTGCTCGGCGATGCCGACGTCGTAGGTGCGGTCGGGGTAGGCCTCGGCGAAGGCGGCCAGGCCCGTGGGGTGCAGCATGGCCGCGGTGATCGCCACGATGTCGCGGCGCTCGGCGCCGAGGCGCACGAGCTCCTGGCCGAAGACGTTGGTCCAGCTGTGCGGCTTGGGCTGCTCCTCGCCGGTGAGCGGGTCGAACGGCGCGGGCGAGTGGAAACGGTCCTCGTCGTGGTTCTCGGCGTGGGAGTAACCGTTGCCCTTGATGGTGAGGACGTGCACGATGACCGGCCCGCGGAAGGCGCGGGCCTTGCGCAGCGCGGCCTCGACGGCCTGCTCGTCGTGGCCGTCGATCGGGCCGACGTACTTCAGGCCGAGGTCCTCGAACATCACCTGGGGCGCCAGGACGTCCTTGATGCCCTTCTTGACGCCATGCAGCGTCTCGTACAGCGGCGGGCCCACCACGGGCACCCGGCTGAGGTTGTGCTTGACGGACTCCAGCAGGTGTTCGTACCTCTGGGTCATGCGCAGGGACGCCAGGTGGGAGGCGAGCCCGCCGATGGTGGGCGAGTAGGACCGGCCGTTGTCGTTGACCACGATGACCAGCGGCAGGTCGGGGTCCTTGGCGTGGCCGGCGATGTTGTTGAGCGCCTCCCAGGCCATGCCGCCGGTCAGCGCGCCGTCGCCGATGACCGCGACGACCGTGCGGTCGGCCTCGCCGCGCAGCTTGTAGGCCTTGGCGAGCCCGTCGGCGTAGGACAGGGCGGTGGAGGCGTGGGAGTTCTCGATGACGTCGTGGTCGGACTCGGCCTGGCACGGGTATCCCGACAGGCCGCCTTCCTGGCGCAGGGTGTCGAAGTCGCCCGAGCGGCCGGTGAGCATCTTGTGGACGTAGGCCTGGTGACCGGTGTCCCACAGGATGCGGTCGCGCGGGGAGTCGAAGACCCGGTGCAGCGCGATGGTCAGCTCGACGACCCCGAGGTTCGGGCCGAGGTGGCCGCCGGTGCGGGAGGTGATGGACACGAGCAGGTCGCGGATCTCGGCCGCCAGGGCGGGCAGCTCGCCGACCTCCAGGCGCTTGAGATCTCCCGGACCCTTCACCGATTCCAGCAGGCCGGCCTTGTCCGCGCCCGAACCTTCGGTTCGCTGGGTCCGCTCGCTCACGGAATCATCTCCTCCGCCTCTTACCGACGCCCGTCGAGTCTATTCACCGGAGGGGTCCGCCCCTCCGGCTCGCCCCCAGGGTCCCACCCCTGCGGCGCCTTTGGGACATGCACGGAAAACCTCCACAACTTGTCCACATTAGATCGGTTTTACGCCAAGCGCGCAGCTCGCGTACCCTCACGGAACCATGCGAACTTCGTCGCTGCCTGTGCTGTTCATGCTTATTGCCGGATTGGTCGTCGGCAGTGGGCCGGCCGCCGCCGCCCAGGCCGCCTACCCGGTCGGCGACGCGGGCGTCCTGACGCGAAATCCCCTGTACACGACGGGCCGCCTGCCGTGGAGCTCCTGCCCGGAGCGGCCGGTGCGGCCCGGCGACGTGGCCTCGGTGCGCGCCTACCTCACGCCGCTGCTGCGGTGCCTGGACGCCGTGTGGGCGGTGCAGCTCCAGAAGGCCCGCATCCCGTTCAGCACGCCGACTGTGAGGTTCATCACCAAACCCGAGCGGACGTGCGGCGACAAGTGGGGCCACGACGTCCAGGCGCTGTACTGCGGCCGCGACCGGCGGATCACCGTGCTGCTGGACAAGGACAGCGTGGCCACCCCCCAGGACCTGTTCCTGCTGGACGTGATCGCCCACGAGTACGGCCACCACGTGCAGTACCTGGCCGGCATAGCCCGCGCCTACAACGGGATGGACAGCCGCGGCAGGGCGGAGGCCGAAGAGCAGGACCGCAGGCACGAGCTTCAGGCCGAGTGCCTGGGCGGGGTCTTCATCGGCGGCGTGTGGCCCTCTCTGAAGCGCACCGGCGCGGAATGGAAGGACCTGCTGGCCGTCGAACGCCGCAGCGGCGACGAGAACTACAAGGTGCGCGACCACGGCAAGGGCGCCAACATCGCCGGCTGGCTGGACCGCGGCTTCCGCGCCGCCTCGCCCTCCGCCTGCAACACCTGGAGCGCCTCGGCGTCCGCGGTCTCCTGAGACGGACCACCGGACGCGATCTCCCTCATTTATCAGCCCTTACGCATACATAGCGGCTACTCTCCTCTGCTGTGATCAGTCGAAAGCGCTCCACCACGCTGTCGGCCGGACTACTCGCGGGTCTCTGCCTCGCGGCCTCGGCGCCGGGCATCCCCGCGACAGCGGCGTCCTACCCGGTGAAGCGCGCCGCGCTGACCCGCAGCCCCCTGTACACCTCCGGAAGGCTCCCCGCGGCGCGGTGCCCGGAGAAGCCCGTGACACCCGGCAGCGTCGCCTCCGCCAAGAGATACGTGCTGCCGCTGCTGGACTGCCTCGGCGCGTCGTGGAAGACCCAGCTCGCCAAGGCGCACATCCGTTTCTCCGAGCCGGGTGTGCAGTTCATCACCCGGCCGGGGCGCGTGTGCGGGCACAGCTGGCCCAAGAACGCCCAGGGGCTGTACTGCCCCTCGCAGCGGCGCATCGTCATCATGCTCGACAAGCACCTCACCCGGCAGGCCGAGGACCTGTTCCTGATGGACGTGATCGCCCACGAGTACGGCCACCACGTGCAGAACCTGTCCGGCATCGAGGCCGCGTTCAACGGCCTGGCCTACGGGGGCAAGCCGGAGTACTACGAGCAGTACCGCCGCCTGGAACTGCAGGCCGAGTGCTTCGCCGGGGCGTTCATCGGCAGTGTCTGGGACTCCCTGGACCGCACCTCCGACGACTGGGACTATCTGCTGGAGGCCACCCGCGAGAGCGGCGACGAGCGCACCAAGGTGCGCGACCACGGCAAGGGGCGCACTATCGCCAACTGGCTGAGCCGCGGCTTCAAGGCCGCCGGCCCCGGCGCCTGCAACACCTGGGGCGCCGGCTCGGCGATGGTCGCCTCCGCGCCCGCGTAGCCAGGCCCCCCCGCTCAGGCCCCGACCCTGGCCAGGGCGTCCAGGGGGTCGGCGAGCACCCGGGCGAACGCCAGCTCGGCCGCGCCCACCAGGGTGGTGTCGTCGCCGAGCATCGGGGTGCGCAGGCGCAGGGTCTCGCGGGAGGCGTACAGCACGTCGGTGGTGATGCGGCTGCGCACCTGCGCCGCCGCCCCCAGGTAGATCTCGCGCAGCATGCCGCCGAAGATGACGATCTCGGGGTTGAAGATGTTGACCAGGTTGGCCACGCCCAGGCCGAGCCAGTCACCGACGCGCGCCAGCGCCTCCTGGGCGATGCTGTCGCCCCGGTCGGCGGCGTCCACGACGGCGCGCACGGCGTCGCGCCCGATCTGCGGGCCGAACCGGCCGGCGGCCTCCAGCAGCGCGCGCTCCCCCACCTCGGCCTCCAGGCAGCCGTGCGACCCGCACCCGCAGGGACGGCCGCCCGCGTTGACCACCATGTGGCCGACCTCGCCGCCGTAACCGCCGTGCCCGCCGAGCAGCTGGCCCGCGGTGATGATGCCGCCGCCGACGCCGACGTCCCCGTGCAGGTAGATCAGGTCACGGCTTCCGACGCCGACCCCGCGCGCCTGCTCGGCCAGCGCGCCCACGTTGGCGTCGTTGCCCACGACGACCGGCACCCCGAGCCCCAGCCTGCGTTCCAGCTCCTCGCCCAGCGGAATGTCGAAGACCCCCAGGTTGGGACTGAAGCGGACGAACCCATCAGAGTGCCGCACCCCGCCGGAGAAGGCCACGCCCGCGCCGACGCACACGGTGTCGGAGCGGGTCTTGCCCAGCATCTGCCCGGTGAACGCGGCCAGGCGCTCGACCTCGTTCTCCATGGCGAACACCCCGCGCCGGCGGGTGGTCTCGCGCCGGTCGAGTATCACCCCGCCGAGCCCCACCCGCGCGGCCACCAGGCGGTCGACCCCGATGTCGTACGCGAGCACGTACACGCGCGCCGACTCGGGCCGCACCACGAGGGAGGGGCGCCCGGCCCTGCCGGTCTCCCTGGGCAGTTCCTCCCGCACCAGGCCCGCCGCCGTCAGGTCGGCGGTCAGGGCCATGATGGTGCTGCGGTTGAGCCCCATCCGCGTGGTCAGCTCGGCGCGGGACGTCGGGCCGCCCAGGTGCACGTGACGCAGCAGCGCTCCGAGGTTGTGGCGGCGGATCTCCTCCTGCGAGGGTCCCGCGCGCATCATCGGCGTTCCTCTGCTCGTTGATCGTCCGGTCCGGGTGGGGGGTCAGGTGGCACCGGACCGGCGATCACCTGAGGCCAGAGGCGGCCGCCCGCTTGCGCGACAGCGCGTCGACCCCGGCGGCCAGCAGCAGCACCAGCCCGGTGACGATGTACTTGACGCTGGCGCTGTAGCCCATCAGGCCCATGCCGTTGTTGATCACGGCGACCACGGCGCCGCCGAGGATGGCGTCCAGCACCCGGCCCTTGCCGCCGAACAGGCTCGTGCCGCCGATGACCGCGGCGCCAACGGCGAACAGCAGCACGTCGCTGCCGCCCGTGCTCGGGTCGACCGAGCTGGCCTGGGAGGCCAGGATGATGCCGCCGATCGAGGCCATGCCCGAGCAGATGACGAAGGCGCTGACCCGGATGCGGTCCACGTTGATGCCCGCGCGGCGGGCCGCCTCGGCGTTGCCGCCGACCGCGTAGATGTGCCGCCCGTAGGCGGTGCGGCGCAGGACGAACGTCCAGATGATCAGCAGGGCCAGCACGACCGGCACGACGATCGGCACGCCCTTGAGCGACACGAGCAGGGCGTTGCGGCTGCGCTCGAGGTTCAGGGCATAGACGGCCAGGCCGCCGAGGATCACCAGAGCGCCCACCCTGACGGCGATGATGCCGGCGGTGTCGGCGGCGAGCCCGCGCCCGGCGCGGCGGCGCGCCCGCACGACCTGGATGGCGGCGTAGACCAGAACGCACACCGCGTAGAGGATCCAGCCCAGGGACGGCGGCAGGTTCTTGTTCTCGATCGCGATGATCAGCGGGTCGCGGATGGCGATGTTGTTGCCCTCGTTGACCAGCACCAGCAGCAGGCCCTGGAAGCCCAGGAAGGCGGCCAGGGTCACCACGAACGAAGGAATGCCGAGCTTGGCGACCAGCGCGCCGAGGATCAGGCCGATCACGACGCCGGTGAGGATCGCCGCCCCGACGCTGAGGTACCACGGCTGCCCGTTCTGGGTCATCATCACCGCGAGCACCGCGGCGCACACGCCGCTGGTGTACCCGGCGGACAGGTCGATCTCGCCGAGCAGCAGGACGAAGACCAGCCCCATGGCGATCACGCTGATCGCGGCGCCCTGGGTGAACAGGTTGGCGAAGTTGATCGCCGAGAGGAACACCGGCCGCAGGACGGCGAAGGCCGTGCACAGGACGAGGAGCCCGAGGATGGCGGGCAGCGCGCCCATGTCACCGCCCCGGACGCGTCCGATGTAGGCACGGGCGTTGCCGCTGAGGCTCGGGGCCGGCGCCGCGGTCTGCTTGTCGGGAACCATCGTCGTACTCATGCGGTGACTCCGTTGACGTTCTGCAGGCCGAGCTCGCCACTGCGTCCCGAGGTGATCAGCTCGACGACCTGTGAGTGGGTGACGTCGGACGCCTTGACCTGGGCGGCCATCCGGCCGAGGTAGAGCGCCGCGATGCGGTCGGAGACGGCGAAGACGTCGTTCATGTTGTGGGAGATGAGGATCACGGCCAGGCCGTTGTCGGCCAGGCGGCGCACCAGCTCCAGCACCTGGGCGGTCTGGGCGACGCCGAGCGCCGCGGTCGGCTCGTCCAGGATGACGACCTTGCTGTTCCACAGCACGGCCTTGGCGATGGCCACGGTCTGCCGCTGGCCGCCGGACAGGCTCGACACGTGCTGGCGGATCGACTTGACGGTGCGCACCGAGAGGCTGTCGAGCGTCTTGGCCGCCATCTCCTCCATCGTCGCCTCGTCCAGCACCAGGCCGCTCTTCTTCTCGCGGCCGAGGAACATGTTCTGGACGATGTCGAGGTTGTCGCAGAGGGCGAGATCCTGGTAGACGATCTCGATGCCGAGGTCGGCGGCCTCACGGGGGCTGTTGACCTGCACGGGCCTGCCGTCGAACAGGAACTCCCCCGCGTCGGCCGTGTAGGTGCCGCCGATGCACTTGACCATGGTGGACTTGCCTGCGCCGTTGTCGCCGACCAGGGAGGTGACCTCACCGGCGTAGGCCGAGAAGGCGACATTGTGCAGCACCTGCACGGGACCGAAGCTCTTGTCGAGCCCCCGGATCTCCAGGACGGGTTGGGATGACACGTTGCTCCTCAGGGACTGACGGTACGTCACCCGCATCCCCGCGGGGAGGCCCCTTGCCGGGACCTCCCCGCGGGAGCGTGAGCCGTGCCGAACCGCGGTTCTACTGGACTCCGGCCTCGGTGCACTTGTCGGCGTACTCGCCCTTGCACAGCTCGTCCTTGGTGACGAACCCGTCCGCGACGACGTCCTTGACGTTCTCGAAGGTGACCGCCAGCGGGTCGAGCAGGACGGCGGGGACGTCCTGGCCGGTCTGGGTGTCCTTGGTCGTGCCGCTGACCGTGGGCTTCTCACCCTTGGCGAGCGCGACGGCGAGCTTGGCCGCGGCGTCGGCCTCCTGCTTGACCGCCTTGTAGACCGTCATGCACTGGTCGCCGACCAGGATGTTCTGCAGGCCCTGGACGCCGGCGTCCTGCCCGGTCACCGGGACCTTGCCGTTGAGCTTCTGCTTCTTCAGCACGGTGATGGCCGCGTTGCCCAGGTTGTCGTTGGCGGCGAGCACGCCGCCGATCTTGGGCTCGGAGGTCAGCATCTGCTCGAAGATCGTGTTGGCCTTGCGCGGGTCCCAGTCGGGAACCGACTGGTCGGGACCCTTCTTGTAGTCGCCCGAGTCGTACTTGGGCTTCAGGACGCCGTCGTAGCCCTCCTTGAACTGCGTGGCGTTGTTGTCGGTGGGCGAGCCGTTCAGCTCGGCGATGATGGGCTTGTCGACCTTCTTGTCGGTCAGGCACTTCACCAGGCCCTCGCCCTGCAGCTGGCCGACCTTGACGTTGTCGAAGCTGACGTAGTACGAGGCGCCGCCGCCGAGCGTGAGGCGGTCGTAGTCGATGACCGGGACGCCCTGGCCCTTGGCCTTGTCGATGACGGCCTTGCCGGTGCCGCTGTCCAGGTTGACGATCAGCAGCACGGTGGCGCCGTTGGTGATCATCTGGTCGGCGATGGTCTGGAACGCGGTCTTGTCGTTCTGCGCGTTCTGGATGTCGTACTCGACCCCGGCGGCCTTGAAGGCCTCTTCGAGGTACTTGTGGTCCGCGGTCTCCCAGCGGGGGGAGGACTTGCTGTCGGGAAGGATGACGCCGATCTTCCCCGCCGGCTTGGCGGCGGCGGACGACGCCGGGGCGCTGCCGCTCGGAGCCGCGCCGGAGTCACCGCTGTCGCCCCCGCAGGCGGTGAGACCGAGAGAGAGCGCCGCCGCGGCGGCGGTCAGGCCGAGGATCCCCTTGCGCATGGATGCACCGGGTCCTTTCTACAGAGATGGCCACTGACGGCGTGGCACGGGGGTCTGTTCGGGAGGTGCCCGGCCGAGCTCTGACCGGGGATGGCACGGCTGTCACCGGGTCGCGGATTTTGCCGTTTCCTTGAATGTTGTTTGCGGCAACGTATTCCGTCCCGGGGCCGGATACCAGACCTGGAAGGGTCAAGATTTGTTGTCTCCGGTAACAATCGGGAAACGCGCCCTTAACTGCCCAGGCTCTGCCCGATCAACACAAGAGCTGACATGGCGGCTACCGCGAGGATTCCCGCCCTGACCCGCCCGCCGTCCAGGAACCGCCGCAGCGGGCCGGAGACGGCGAAGCCCGCGACCATGAACGGGATGAGCACGGCCCCGGCCAGCGCCGACCGGGCGGGCAGCTTGCCGACGGCGGCGAGCAGGGCCAGCGACTGCGCGGCTGAGAGAAAGAAGTACAGGGCGAGCGTCGCCCGGATCTGCGGCCCCTTGGCGTGCTGGTAGACGATGCCCATGGGCGGGCCGCCGATGCCGGTCGCCGTGCCGGTGATCCCCGAGATGAACCCCGCGCCGGCCAGCGTGGCCCCGTTGCGCGGGACGGCGACCGCCGAGGCGGTGACCGCCACCGCGACCAGCACCATGAGGCCGACGAACAGGCCGAGAACGCGGGTGCTGACGTACACGACGACCAGCGCGCCGAGGGCGCTGCCCGGCAGCCGGCCGAGCAGCGCGAACCCCAGGCCCCTCCAGTCGACCCTGCGCCACTCGGCGGCCAGAGTGAACAGCGGCAGCGTCACGTTGACGATCTGGACGGCCCCCGGCATCACGCTCGGATCGAGCACCGTGATCAGCGGCGCGGCCACCAGGCCGAGGCCGAAGCCCACCCCTCCCTGCACGATGGCGCCCACGAACACCGCCACGCCGGCGACCAGCACGTAAAAGCCCTCGACACCCATGCGTGGCACAGTAGAGGCAGGCCGCCCACCCGCCGCAACGGATTATCGGCCGCCCGCAACCGCTGATCGGGGCCTTGCGGAGGTCACCAGGCGACCGGGAGCCGGTGCACCCCGTAGATCGCCATGTCCGACCGCGTCGCGACCTGCTCGGGTTCGATGGCCAGGCGCAGGCCGGGGAAGCGCCGCAGCAGCGCGGGATAGCCGGCGCGCATCTCGGCGCGCGCGAGCTGCTGGCCGATGCACTGGTGGACGCCGTGCCCGAAGGCCAGGTGCCCGGTCGCCGGGCGGGTGACGTCGAAGGCGTCGGGGGCCGGGAACTGCGCGGGGTCGCGGTCGGCGGCGGCGACCGACACCGTCACCGTCTCCCCCGCCCTGATCATGTGGCCCTCGACCAGGACGTCCTCGGTGGCCGAGCGGAGCAGGCCGATGTGGATGATGCTCAGGTAGCGCATCAGCTCCTCCACCGCGGCCCCGGCCCGGCGGCCGGGGTCCTCGCGCAGCGCGGCGAGCTGCCCGGGGTTGCGCAGGAGCGCGAAGGTGCCGAGCGCCAGCATGTTGGCGGTCGTCTCGTGGCCGGCGATCACCAGCAGCATCGCCACGCCGGCGATCTCCTCCTTGGTGAGCTGCCGGGTCGCCACCAGGTTGCCGATCAGGTCCTGCGCCGGCCGCGCCCGTTTGCCGTCCACCAGCTCCAGCATGAACCGCATCAACTCGTCCTTCGCCCGGCGGACCATCTCCGGGGTGGAGGCGAGATCGAGCATCACCTCCGACTGCCGCTGGAAGTCCTCCTGCGCCTCGACGGGCACGCCGATCAGCTCGCAGATCACCAGGGAGGGCAGCGGAAGGGCGAACGCGCGCACCAGGTCGGTCGGCGGGCCGGCCTTCTCCATCGCGTCCAGCAGGTCCTCGGCGATCTGGGCGATCCTCGGTTCCATCTCCTTGGCCCGGCGCAGGGTGAACTGGCCGGTGAGCAGCCCGCGGACGCGGGTGTGCTCGGGCGGGTCCTGGTGCAGGAAGAAGCCGGGGACGTCGGCGAACATCGCCTGGGTGAGCCGCCCGCCGACCGGCGGGTGCAAAACCTTCAGGTCGGTGCTGAACCTCGAGTCGGCGAGCACGGCGCGCGCGGCGGCGTAGCCGGTGACCAGCCATCCCACGTGCCCGTCCGCGTACAGCATCGGCCGGATCGGGCCCTCCTCGCGCCACCGGGCCAGCTCTCCGGGCGGGTCGAAGGGGTTCGGGCGTTCGAGGGAAAGGGTAACCGGCCGTGACATCGCGTGCGTCATTATGCGCTCCTCCCTTTCTCCCAGACCCTACAAAGCGGGGACATTCCGCTATATGAAGGGAGGTATCGGGCGGAGTAAAGATTCGACAGGACGCCGTGCGGCCCGGGGCACCAGGTGCCGCCGGGCCGCACGGGACGCGACGTCCCGTCGGCGGGGCCCCGACGGGCCCCGCGTCCGCCGGGCCCGCGGGCCCGGCTCGGGGTCTCAGCTCTTGGCGAGCAGCGAGCGCAGGACGTACTGCATGATGCCGCCGTGGCGGTAGTACTCCGCCTCGCCGGGGGTGTCGATGCGCACGACGGCCTGGAACTCCTTGTCCCCCGCCTTCACCGTGACGGTGGCCGGGGTCGTCCCCGCGTTGAGCTCCTCGACACCGGTGATGTCGAAGGTCTCCTCGCCGGTGAGGCCGAGCGAGGCGGCGCTCTCGCCCTCGGGGTACTGCAGCGGCAGCACGCCCATGCCGATCAGGTTGGAGCGGTGGATGCGCTCGTAGGACTCGGCGATCACGGCGCGGACGCCGAGCAGCGCCGTGCCCTTGGCGGCCCAGTCGCGCGAGGACCCCGAGCCGTACTCCTTGCCCGCCAGCACCACCAGCGGGACGCCCGCCGCCTGGTAGTTCGAGGAGGCGTCGTAGATCGTCGAGACCGGGCCGCCCTCCTGCGTGAAGTCGCGGGTGAAGCCGCCCTCGGTGCCGGGCGCGATCTGGTTGCGCAGGCGGATGTTGGCGAAGGTGCCCCGGATCATCACCTCGTGGTTGCCGCGGCGCGAGCCGTAGGAGTTGAAGTCCTTGAGCTGGACCCCGTGCTCCTTCAGGTACAGCCCCGCGGGCGAGTCGGCCTTGATCGAACCGGCCGGGGAGATGTGGTCGGTGGTCACCGAGTCGCCGAGCAGCGCGAGCACGCGGGCTCCGGCGATGTCGGTCACCGGCTCCGGCTCGCTCGGCATGCCGTCGAAGTAGGGCGCCTTGCGGACGTAGGTCGACTCGGGGTCCCACTCGAAGGTGTCGCCGGTGGGGATCGGCAGCGACCGCCAGGTGTCGTCGCCCTTGAACACGTCGGCGTAGTCGCGCCGGAACATGTCCTCCCCGATGGAGGAGTGGACGACCTCGGCGATCTCCTCGGCCGAGGGCCAGATGTCCTTGAGGAACACCGGCTCGCCGTCGGTGCCGGTGCCGAGCGGCTCGGTGTCCAGGTCCAGGTCCATCGTGCCGGCCAGCGCGTAGGCGACGACAAGCGGCGGCGAGGCCAGGTAGTTCATCTTGACGTCGGGGTTGATGCGCCCCTCGAAGTTGCGGTTGCCCGACAGCACCGCGGCGACGGCCAGGTCGCCCTCCTGGACGGCGGCCGAGATCTCCTCCGGCAGCGGGCCGGAGTTGCCGATGCAGGTGGTGCAGCCGTAGCCGACCAGGTTGAACCCGAGCTTATCCAGGTAGGGCGTCAGGCCGGACCGCTCGAAGTAGCCGGTGACGACCTGCGAGCCGGGCGCGAGGGAGGTCTTCACCCAGGGCTTGCGGGTGAGGCCCTTGTCCACGGCGTTCCTGGCGAGCAGGGCCGCGCCGATCATGACGTACGGGTTGGAGGTGTTGGTGCAGGAGGTGATGGCGGCGATCACCACGGCGCCGTGGTCCAGCTCGAAGGAGGCGCCGTCGGCCAGGGTGACCGGGACGGGGCTGCTCGGCCGGGCCGAGCCCTCGGCGGCCGCCGCGGCGTGCGGCCTGTCCTGCTCCTTGTCGTGCCCGTCGGCCTGGGCGTTGGAGGCGGGGGCGTCGGAGGCCGGGAAGGACTCCTTGCCCTCCTCGTCCACGCCCTCGGCGTCGGGGACGAAGACGCGCACGTCACGGCGCCAGGTCTGCTTGGCGGCGGTCAGCGCGATGCGGTCCTGCGGGCGCTTGGGGCCGGCGATGGCCGGGACGACCGTCGACAGGTCCAGCTCGATGTACTCGGAGAAGACCGGCTCGCTCGCGGGGTCGTGCCACAGACCCTGCTCCTTGGCGTACGCCTCGACCAGGGCGACCTGCTCGGGGGCGCGGCCGGTGAGCGTGAGGTACTTCACCGTCTCGTCGTCGATCGGGAAGATCGCACAGGTGGAGCCGAACTCGGGGCTCATGTTGCCGATCGTCGCGCGGTTGGCCAGCGGCACCGCCGCGACGCCCTCGCCGTAGAACTCGACGAACTTGCCGACGACGCCGTGCTCGCGGAGCATCTCGGTGATGCGCAGCACCAGGTCGGTGGCGGTCGCCCCGGCGGGCAGCTCGCCGGTGAGCCGGAAGCCCACCACCCGGGGGATCAGCATGGAGATCGGCTGGCCGAGCATGGCGGCCTCGGCCTCGATGCCGCCGACGCCCCAGCCGAGCACGCCGACGCCGTTCTCCATGGTGGTGTGGGAGTCGGTGCCGACGCAGGTGTCGGGGTAGGCCTTGCCGTCGCGGGTCATGACCACGCGGGCCAGGTGCTCGATGTTGACCTGGTGCACGATGCCGGTGCCGGGCGGGACGACCTTGAACTCGTCGAAGGCCGTCTGGCCCCAGCGCAGGAACTGGTAGCGCTCGCGGTTGCGCTCGTACTCGCGCTCGACGTTGCGCCGGAAGGAGTCGGGGCCGCCGAAGAAGTCGACGATGACCGAGTGGTCGATGACCAACTCGGCCGGCGCCAGCGGGTTGATCCTGGCCGGGTCGCCGCCCAGGTCGCGCACGGCCTCGCGCATGGTGGCCAGGTCGACGACGCAGGGCACGCCGGTGAAGTCCTGCATGATCACGCGGGCGGGCGTGAACTGGATCTCCACGCTGGGGGCCGCGGCGGGGTCCCACCCGCCGAGCGCCCGGATGTGGTCGGCGGTGATGTTGGCGCCGTCCTCGGTGCGCAGCAGGTTCTCGAGAAGGATCTTCAAGCTGTACGGGAGGCGCGCCGACCCCTCGACGGCGTCCAGCCGGTAGATCTCGTATGCCGCGTCACCGACGCGGAGTGTGTCACGGCTGCCGAAGCTGTTGGCGGACACGGAGACTCGCCTCCCTCATTTCACACTCATCGCCACTGATGATGGGTCGCAGACTGTGCCTGGTTCGCCCCATAGATCCTGCCGCACCGGCGGAGTGCCGCCGCCAGTTAGGTACTCCTAACCGAACACGGCCTCTCGGATCTCTCGACATCAAGATATCGGGTGTTATATCTCGACATCAAGTTACTCATGGGTAGCGAGGAGTGCGACGAGGAACCCGGTGACGGGACGCGAGGCAGCGGGACGGCGGGACGGGCCGCGGCGAGGCGAGCGGGAGACGCTAGAAGGACGGCATGAGACGTGCCGCGAACAGGCCGATCACGACCACCGACAGCACCGGGCCGAGGATCTTGATCTCGAACACCCTCCCGGTCTTGATGCCGATCTTCCACGGCAGCAGCCACCGGTGCCGCAGCGGCCACAGCACCGGGCACCCGCGTTCGGTCAGGCAGTCGCCCACCACGTGCGCCAGGCAGCCGATCGAGATCGCGAAGCCGAGCCACAGGTACCCGACGTGGGCGGAGTGAAGCAGGATGAACGCGATGGCGGTCAGGCCGATGTTCACCATCGCCGAGGTGATCGTCTTGCCGGGGATGCCGATGCCGATCGACCGCAGCGCGAGGCCGATCATCAGGATGACCACGACGTCGCGGCCGATGGAATAGTGGTCGGCGAGCAGGTGCGCGCCGAGGCCGGCGGCGATCGCGAACGCCAGCGAGTGGGTGGCGTGCCGGTGCCCGCCGCTCGCCCAGTTGACCGCCTTGCTCAGGACCCAGGTGGCCGGGCCGAAGGTCTGGGCGATCGTCGCGTGCGGGTGGTCGAGATCGGGGAGCATCGCCGCGCCCGCGCAGACGAGCGTGCCGGCGACCAACTCGGCCGGGGACAGCGCGTTGGCCACCACCGGCGTCAGGTCGCCGGTGAGGCCGGACAGCGCCGTCAGGCCCGGCAGCGCCACCAGACCCGGCGCGACCAGCAGCCAGGCCGCCGCCCCGCTGAGTGCGTGCGTATGCCCCATCATGCGTCGATCACGATCGGGCACCCTATGGCAAAAACCTCACCAAGCGGCGGAGGTGTCCCGCCGGGGGCGCGGCGTGTCGCCTCGCGCCCGGCGACCGGCGCGCGCCGGGAAGCGCGGAGAAGCGCGGAGAGAACCGCCCGAGGGCCGTGGAAAAAAAGAAGGACGGGGCCGTTCCGCTCCAAGAGCACCCCCCAGCCCTCTCAGAGCGGAACGACCCGTCCGAATGCTGTTAACGCTCGCATCCCGGCATGTGTTCCCCGGTGAGCGTGATGTGCGTCACTGATTTCTCCGAGCCCCGGCCCCGTCGGCGCTCCTGTTCACCGGCGAAGTGTGCGAGTTGGTTTCGATGGGTTGTTCTGAGAACGCTAACGATATATCTTTGAAGCATCGAGAACGGTCGACGGTCGATCGTCGATGTGAGGAGAGAACGATGACGGGATTCGCGATGGGAGCCGCGCCCTGGGGAACCCCCCGAGGCGGACGGCCCATGACACTCGGCCTGCTGGGCGCCATGGCCGCCCTGCACCAGGCGCATCACCACCACCAGCACCGCCACGGCGTGCCCGGCGAGGACGACGAGGCCGGGTCCGAGCGCCGCCAGCGGGGGGGCCGGGGCGGCCGCAGGGGCCCCGGCCCGTGGGACTTCGGCGGCGGCCCGTTCCGGCAGGGCTTCCCGTTCGGGGGCTTCGGGGGCGGGCGGCCGCCGTTCGGCAGAGGCGGTCGCAAGGCCAAGCGCGGCGACGTCCGCGCCGCCATCCTCGCCCTGCTGGGCGAGGAGCCGCGCAACGGCTACCAGATCATCCAGGAGATCGCCGAGCGCAGCGAGGGGGGCTGGAAGCCCAGCCCCGGCGCGGTGTACCCGGCGCTCCAGCAGCTCGCCGACGAGGGCCTCGTGCGCGCCGACGAGACCGAGGGGCGCAAGACCTTCCAGCTCACCGACGCGGGCCGCGACTACGTGGCCCAGCACGCCGATGAGCTGCGGGCACCCTGGGAGGACATGACGCCGAACATGGAGGAGGGCGTCTACGAATTGTTCGACCTGAGCCGCCAGGCCGCCGCGGCGCTCTTCCAGATCGCGCAGACTGGGAGTGACGCCCAGGTCGGCCAGGCCAAGAAGATCCTCGCCGACACCCGGCGCAAGCTGTACCAGATCCTGGCCGACGGCGACACCCCGGAGGAGTGAGCCTCGATGACATCGCGGGACGATCTGCGCATCGGCGACGCGGAGCGCGACGAGGTGATGGCCGCCCTGCGCGAGCACTTCGCGCAGGGCCGGCTCACCCACGAAGAGCTCGACGAGCGGCTCGACACGGCGCTCGCCGCCCGCACCGCGGGTGAGCTGCGGCGGGTGACGGCCGACCTGCCCTTCCCCGCGCGGCGCGCCGCGGCCGAGGGCGATCATCCCGCGATGGACGGCCCCCGCGGCCCGTGGGCCGGTCCCGGCGGTCCGTGGGCGGGTCCTCGCGGCCCGTGGGCGGGTCCCCGGCCGCGTCCGGGGTCGTGGGACGGCGGGCCCGGGTGGCCTGCGAGCGGCTGGCCGTCGCCGCAGGACGGGCCGGCGGTGTGGGCCGGGCACATGGCCGCCGTCCGCCGCGAGCACCTGGCCCGCCGGGGGCGTCGCCGGCACGGCGCGCCGGCGGTCCCGCTCATGATCCTCGCGGTCATCCTGATCGCCGCGGCGGTCTCAGGCTCCCTGGCGCCCATCTTCGGGGTGCTGAAGGTGCTGTTCCTGGTCTGGATCGTCATGGCCGTGCTGGGGCTGGCCCACCACCGCCACCACCGTCACCACCGCGGGCGCCTCGGCCGCCGCCTCTGAGCCGGCCCGGCCGGCGCCCCTCTGACGCCCTGCCGCGGGGTCCTCCCGGCCGGTCTCGCGGACCGGCCGGGAACCGCCGGCGCTAATTGGGTCTTGACGCCTCCAGTCAGCCGTTTCATGATCGGCCTGTCTTCCCGACCGTCGTCATTCCCGGGTTTCGGCTCGCGCGCACCCGGGCATGGTGGCGCACGTTGCCCGCGATCAGCGCGCCACCGGCCTAGTGGAACCGCCACGGGCCCGGCCCCCGACGACGAGGAGTAGCCCATGGGCCCGATCACGGACGATCAGCTTGATCACCGTGTGTTCCAGAGGGTGCGCGACGTCGACGCGGTGGTCCTCCCCCCGGAGGTGTACGGCCCGGAGTTCCGCCGGGCGTACGAGAGCGCCGAAGGCGTGGTGTGGAAGCTCGAGCGGGCCCAGCACTTCCACGAGCCCTACGAGCCGAGCTGGGAGGCGATGGCCGCCGGCGATTGGGACCGTTCCCTCCTGCTGATCGACGACCTGCGCGGCTCCCTGACCGCCGACTACGCCGGATACGCCGAGTTCCGCAGGGTCCGCGTCGTCGACGCGCCGCTCACCCCCTACATGCAGTGGGAGCTGCACGTGCTCGCCGCCCGCGCCGAGGCCGGCGAGCAGGCCCGCGTGGTCCCCGCTTCGGCCGTCCGCGCCCTGGAGCGGTCCGGCCCGCTGCCCGAGCTGCTGGTGTTCGAGTCGGGGCTGATGTACGAGGTGCTGTACGACGGCTCGGGCGCCCACCTGGGCGGCCGCCGCGTCACCGACCCCGACGCCGTCGAGCCGTGCCTGGCCGCCGTGGTGGCGCTGTACGAGCGGGGCGAGGACCTCGGCGCGTACTTCCGCCGCGAGGTCCTGCCCCTGCCGGCCCCGCGCCAGCGCCCCCTCCGGTCCGCCTGAGCGCCCCACCCGGGCGGGATGGGAGAGGGTCAGAGCCGGGGGTCGACCGGCTCGGACTCCAGGGCGAGGACGGCGAAGACCGCCTCGTGCACCCGCCAGAGCGGCTCGCCGCCGGCCAGCCGCGCCAGCGCCTCCATGCCCAGCGCGTGCTCGCGCAGCGCCAGCGACCGCTTCTTGCCCAGGAAACGCCCGCGCAGCCGGTCCAGGCCGCCGGTGTAGTCGGGCCCGTAGATGATGCGCAGGTACTCCCGCCCCCGCACCTTGACGCCCGGCTGCACGCGGCCGGCCGCCGGATGGGCGGGCTTGACCACCATGCCCTCGCCGCCGTCGCCGGTCAGCGACTCCCACCACGCGGTGGCCGCCTCCCGGGACTCCGCCGAGCCCGTCGAGACCACGACGTGCCTGGTCGGGGTGATGAGGTCGCCGGACAGGCGCCCGAGCGCGTCCAGGTGCCAGGCGTGCGGCTCCTCCGCCGCCGTCGCCCGCCCCTCCACCGCGAGGATCTGGAACGGGGCGAAGCTCACCCCTGACAGGCCGGACACCGGCCGGCAGTACCGCGCGTAGGCGTCCCTGAACCGCGCCGCGTTGTCCGCGCGCGCCCGGGTGCGGTGCAGCAGGTCGCCCACGTCCAGCCCCCGCCCCGCCGCCGCGGCGAGCACGGCGACCGCCTCGGGCAGCGCGGCGCGCGCCGCGGCCCCCACCGACGCGTACTGCTCGCGGATCAGCCCGCCCGCCTTGGCCGACCAGGGCAGCAGCTCGCCGTCGAGCACGATCCAGTCGGTGCGCAGCTCCTCCCACAGGCCCGCCGCCGACACCGCCGCCCGCAGGCCGTCCACCAGGCCGGCCATGAGCGCCGGGTCGTCGAAGAACGGGCGCCCGGTGCGCGTGTGCACCATGCCGCGCGTCCCGTCGCCGACTCCGAACCGGGCGGCGGCGGCCTCGGGCGTGCGCGCCAGGACGGCGATGGCGCGCGAGCCCATGTGCTTCTCCTCGCACACGACTTCGGCCACCCCGGCCTGGTGGAACTCCTCGAAAGCCTCGGCCGGGTGCTCCAGGTGGCCCTCCAGCGGCGAGGTGGCGGCCGGGGCCATGGTCGGGGGCAGGTAGACCAGCCAGCGCGGGTCCACCGCGAACCTGCTCATGATCTCCAGCGCGGCGGCGGCGTTCTCCTCGCGGATCTTCACCTTGCCCCCGGCGCGGGTCTCGACGTACCGGGTGCCCTGGACGTCGCCGATGTCCAGCACGCCGGGGTCGCGCCGCGTCCCCGCCTGGAGCGGGCGGACCGGCTCGTACCAGACCTGCCGGGCCGGGACGGCGACCAGCTCGCGCTCGGGGTAGCGCAGCGCGGTGAGCCTGCCGCCGAACACGCAGCCGGTGTCCAGGCAGATGGTGTTGTTGACCCACTCGGAGTCGGGGATCGGGGTGTGGCCGTAGACGACCATGGCCCGGCCCCGGTAGTCCTTCGCCCACGGGTAGCGCACCGGCAGCCCGTACTCGTCGGTCTCGCCGGTCGTGTCGCCGTACAGCGCGAAGGAGCGCACCCGCCCGGAGGCGCGGCCGTGGTAGGCCTCCTTCAGGCCCGCGTGCGCCACGACGAGCCGGCCGCCGTCGAGCTGGTAGTGGCTGATCAGCCCGTCCATGAACGCCCGCGCCGCCTCGCGGAACTCCTCCGGCTCGGCGGCGAGCTGCTCCAGCGAGCGCTCCAGACCGTGCGACACCGTGACCTTGCGGCCGTTCAGCGCCCGCACCAGCTTGTTCTCGTGGTTGCCCGACACGCACAGCGCCGTGCCGGCCGCGACCATGCCCATGACCAGCCGCAGCACGCCGGGCGAGTCCGGGCCCCGGTCGACCAGGTCGCCCACGAACACGGCCGTCCTGCCCTGCGGGTGGGCCGCGCCCACCGGCCGCCCGGCCTCGTCGCGGCGCAGCTCCCACCCCAGCTCCGTGAGCAGGTCCTCCAGCTCGGCGCGGCAGCCGTGCACGTCGCCGACCAGGTCGAACGGGCCGGTGAGCTCGCGGCGGTCGGTCCACGCCTTCTCGCGGACGACCGTCGCGGCGTCGATGTCCTCGCCGCGCAGCACGTGCACCCGCCGGAACCCGTCCCTTGAGATCTTGGACAGCGAGCGGCGCAGGTCCTTGCGCTGACGGGTGATCACGTGCGCGCCGAAGTCGCGGTCCGGGCGCAGGGCGTTCCTGGCCACCGCGACTTCCTCGGGCACGTCGAGCACGATCGCGTCCACCAGCACGTCGTGGCTTCTGGCGAGCTCGACCAGCCGTTTGCGCGCCTCCCACTGGACGTTGGTGGCGTCCACGACGGTGAGCAGCCCGCGCCGCAGGCGGGTGCCGACGATGTAGTGCAGCACATCGAAGGCGTCCGGGGTCGCCGCCTGGTCGTTCTCGTCGTCGGCGACCAGGCCCCGGCAGAAGTCCGAGGAGATGACCTGCGTGGGCGGGAAGTGCTTGCGGGCGAAGGTCGACTTGCCGCTGCCCGACACCCCCACCAGCACGACCAGCGACAGCGCCGGGACGCTGATCTCAACCACGGCTGAACACCCCCATCTGCGTCGGCGGGCCCACCTCGGGGTCCGGTTCGCCGACCGGCCGGTACGCCACCTGGTAGCCGTGCTCCCGGGCCACGGCCTCGGCCCAGGCGGAGAACTCCGCGCGGGTCCACTCGAAGCGGTGGTCGGGGTGCCGCATGCCGGTCAGGAACTCGTAGCGCACGTTGTACTCGCTGTTGGGCGTGGTGACCACCACCACGCCGGGCCTGGCCTCGCCGAAGACGACCCGCTCCAGCGCGGGCAGCCGCGGCGGGTCCACGTGCTCGACGACCTCCATCAGCACGGCCGCGTCGTACCCGGCGAACCGCGCGTCGGTGTAGGTCAGGGCGCCTTGGAACAGCTCCAGCCGTCCTCTGCGCGTCTCGGGCATCCGGTCGAGCCTGAGCCGGCGGGCGGCCAGGGCGAGCGCCCGCGCCGACACGTCGACGCCGGTGACCCGGGTGATCTCGGGCCTGGCCAGCAGCTCGGCGAGCAGTTGCCCGGAGCCGCAGCCGAGGTCGATGACGCTGCGCGCCCCCGCCTCGGCCAGCGCCCGGACCACCGCGTCCCGCCGCACCAGGTTCAACGGCCGCGCCGCCCCGCCCACCGCCGGCGGCGGCGCCTCTGCGGCCGGTGCTTGGGCGAGCGAGGCGTCGACAACCGGCACGTCCGCGGCCTGCCCGTCACCGGCCTGCCCGTCACCGGTCGGCACGTCGGCGACCTGCACGTCGGCGACCGGTGCGTCGACGACCGGTGCGGCGCTGACCGGTGCGGCGCTGACCGGTGCGGCGCTGACCGGTGCGGCGCTGACCGGCGTCCCGGCGCCCGGTGCGTCAGCGACGTCCAGGGACGCGGTCTCGGCGGCCGGCTCCTCTTCGACGGGTGGCTCCAGGTCCTCCTCGACGTCGTCTCCCAGCTCGGCCAGGCGCGCGAACGCTGCGCGGGTCAGCCCGGTCCGGCGGCCCAGGTAGCGGCGGGTGATCCACGCGCGCTCCGGGTGCGCGGCCAGCCACCCCTCCCCCGCGCGGATCAGCTTGTCCACCTCATCGGAGGCCATCCAGTAGTGCTTGGCGTCGTCGAGGACCGGGAGCAGGACGTACAGATGGTTCAGCGCGTCGGCCAGCCGGACCGCCCCGCGCAGCGTGAGCCGCACGTACCGCGAGTCGCCCCACTCGGGGAAGCCCTCGTCGAGCGGGACCGGCCGCGCCTCCACCTGCCAGCCGAGCGGCTCGAACAACCGGTGCGCCACCTCCGCCCCACCCCGGCAGGGCAGCGCGGGCACGACGACCTCCAGGTCGATCGGCCCGGCGGCCAGCTCTGGACGGGACGCGCAGTGGCCGGCGCGCGCGGTGCGGAAGACGTCGGCGAGCGCCACCGCGAGCATCGAGGACGCCGCGTACGGGCGGTCGTTGACGTACTGGCCCAGGCTGAAGTCGGGCGAGGAGTGGCCGCGCGAGCGAACCAGGCGCACGGCGTCCACCTCGAGCAGCAGCGCGGCCGTGCAGCGCTCCTCGGCGGCCTCGGGATAGAAGACGCGGGCCACGCCGAACGACTGGCCGAACTCCTGCACCCGGCCGGGGTGCTTGTGGAGCAGGAAGCCGAGATCGGTGGCCGGCCGCGTGGTCGTCGAGATGGTCAGCAGCACGCTGCCCGATCTTCCCCCATTCGCGCCCCACCGGCCACCGATTTCGGGTGCGCCCGCCCCGAGGCGGGTCAGCGGGCTCAGACGTGGGGCATGATGTCGGCGGCGACCAGTTCGAGGTGGTCGAGGTCGGACAGGTCGAGGACCTGCAGGTACAGGCGCTCGCAGCCGGCCTCGGCGAACGTCGCGATCTTGTCCAGGACCTCCTGCGGGGTGCCGGCCAGGCCGTTCTGCCGCAGCTCGCCGACCTCCCGGCCGATCGCCGCCGCCCTTCGGGCGAGCTCGGCCTCGTCGGCGCCCACGCACAGCACCTGGGCGGCCGACAGGACGATCGGCTCGCGTCCGGCCGCCGAGCACGCCTCCCGCACGCGGTCGTAGGCCGCCGCGGTGTCCCCCAGCCCGTGGAACGGCACGTTGTACTCGTCGGCGAAGCGGGCGGCCAGCCGGGGCGTGCGCTTCGCGCCGGTGCCGCCGATGATCACCGGCGGGCGGGGGCTCTGCGCGGGCTTGGGCAGCGCGGGCGAGTCGGCGACCCGGTAGTAGGCGCCCTCGAAGGAGAAGGTGTCACCCGGCTTGGTGGTCCACAGCCCCGTGATGATCTCCAGCTGCTCCTCGAACCGGGCGAACCGCTCGCCGAGCGGCGGGAAGGGGATGCCGTACGCCTTGTGCTCGGCGTCGAACCAGCCCGTGCCGAAGCCGAACTCGACCCGGCCGCCGCTCATCTGGTCCACCTGCGCGACGCTGATCGCGAGCGGCCCGGGAAGGCGGAAGGTCGCCGCGGTGACCAGCGTGCCGAGGCGGATCGTCGTGGTCTCGCGGGCCAGCGCCGCCAGCGTCACCCAGGAGTCGGTGGGGCCGGGAGAGGCGTCGCCGTCCCCCATGCGCAGGTAGTGGTCGGAGCGGAAGAAGGCGTCATATCCGAGCCGCTCGGCGGCCTGCGCCACGCGGAGCTGGTCCTCGTAGCCGGCACCCTGCTGCGGCTCCGTGAAGATCCTTAATCTCATACGCCCATTATCCCGATGTCACCCGATGAATCTCCGGGGTGGGATAGGGGTTCGGACAGCCCCCGCATCAGGGTAAGAAAACGCCCATGGGGGGACTTCCTACCTATACTCCGATGCTCGCCCAGCTAGGCACGCTGCCGCCGCCGGGCGACGACGCGAGCTGGGGCCATGAGATGAAGTGGGACGGCGTGCGCGCCCTCGCCTACATCGAGAACTCCGCACTCCGGCTCATCTCGCGCAACGGCAAGGAGGTCACCGTGGCCTACCCCGAGCTGTACGCGCTGGCCGGCGCGGTCGGCGGCCACGACGTCGTGCTCGACGGGGAGATCGTCGCCTTCGACGACGCCGGTCGCCCCAGCTTCTCGGCGCTGCAGCCGCGCATGCACCAGCGCCGCGAGGAACGGGTGCGCAAGCTGGCCCAGACGATCCCGGTGACGTTCATGCTCTTCGACATCCTGCACCTGGACGCCGAGCCGGCGATCAACCTGCCCTACGTCCAGCGCCGGGAACTGCTGGAGGACGTGGTGACCGCGGGCGCGCGCTGGCAGGTGCCCGCCTGGTTCCACGACGACGGCGCGCACGCCATGCGGCTGAGCCGGCAGCTCGGCATGGAGGGCGTCGTCGCCAAGCGACTACAGTCGCCCTACCGGCCCGGCCGCAGGTCACCCGAGTGGACCAAGGTCAAGAACTTCCGCGCGCAGGAGGTGGTGATCGGCGGCTGGACGACCGGGCGTGGCCGCCGGTCGGCGACGATGGGCTCACTGCTGGTCGGCGTCTACGAGGCCGGACGGCTGGTGTACGCCGGCAACGTCGGCACAGGGTTCACCGAGGAGACGCTGCGCGAGCTGGGCGAGGTGCTCGGCCCGCTCGGACGACCGGCCTGCCCCTTCGACGACCTGGTGCCCCGAGAGCAGGCCCGAGGCGCCCACTGGGTGGACCCGGTGCTGGTCGGCGAGGTCCAGTACGCCGAGTGGACCCACGACCGGCGGCTGCGCCACCCGTCCTGGCGCGGCCTGCGCGACGACAAGCACCCCACCGAGGTCACCCGCGAAGGAGAGCCTCCCCAACTGGCGAGCTGACCCTCGCGGCGGTCGGGTGAACCGCGGGTCACGAACGCTCGGCCTCCCGGCCCGTCGATCCCCGGCATCGGCCCGTCGCCGAGGCATGACGACGGGCCATGACGACGGGGGTCGCCTCGGTCCCGCCGGCGGTCTTGCGCCTGGGATCCATGCACATGGGCCGCTACGGGGCCCGGTAAGCCAGCGAGTAGGAGCCGGACCCGCTGGCGGCGTCCACCCGGTAGCGGTAGTAGCCCGCCGTGCCGGTGTAGCCGATCCTCTCGTCGGGGTTCGGTCCCGCCGCCGAGGCGACGGTGACCCAGCTCCGGCCGTTCCACTTCTGCAGGTGGAGATCGAAGTCGGCGCCCTCGGGACCGTCCAGGCAGGCCGAGTGCACCCCGCTCACGGCCGAGTGGTAGTAGAGGTCGTCCGGCTGGTAGGCGTACCGGCCGCCGGTCAGGGAGCCGGTGACGGTGTGCGGAAAGCCGGTGCAGGCGCCCGTGCTCGGCGGCGGGTTGCCGGCGGTGGTCACCAGGCTCAGGCCATAGGTCGACAGGATCTCGTTGACCGGCTGGAAGTAGGTGATCCCACCGGACGTGCAGTCGCCCGTCCCGCCGGAGGTGACTCCCTGCGCCTGGTCGATGGAGACGAAGGGGCCGCCGGAGTCACCGGGCTCGGCGCAGACGCTGGTCCGGGTGAGCTCGTAGACGGTGCCCTGGGAGTAGGTGACACTGGCGTTGCGCTGCTGCACGATGCCGCAGTGCCAGCCGGAGGTGGATCCGGACCGGCACACCGAGGCGCCCTCGATCGCCTCCCTGGCCCCCGCGACGTTGACCACGCCGCCGCTGCCGTTGTTCACCGAGGGCCTGGGCGTCCAGTTGCCGTTGACGCCGACCCAGGAGAAGTCGCTGACGGGGAAGACCGACGCCTGGAAGGTGCCCTGGGCGACCCGGTTGAAGCCGAAGGTCGCCTGGCCCAACCTGCCGCAGTGACCGGCGCTGACGAACCCCTTCTGGGTGCCGCGCACGACCGGGAAGCCGATCGAGCAGCGGGTCGTCGTCCCGATGTAGTAGGCGTCACCGCCCGTCAGGTCGTAGAGGGGCCGGGGCCGCTCAGCCGACGCCACGACCCGCACCGCCGATCCGTCCAGTCCGATGCTCCTGATGACGTCATGGGTCTTGCCGGGCTCCTCGGACAGGACCGTGACGCTGTTGGTGCGCACGTCGACGAAGCGCACCCCGCCCACGGTGGCGGGATGGGCGGGCAGTGCGGCGTCGAGCTTGTCCTTGATCATGTCGAGGTGGGCCAACGACCCGCTGACCACCTGCGGCCGCGCGCCGGCCGCGAGGATCTGGGGGATGTCGGCGGAGCTGGTGGTGGCGACCATGAGCGTCTGGGCGGTGGCCCCCGTGAGCCAGGACCCGCCGTAACGGTCACCGAGTCCGCGGGCGAGCCGGGCCGCGATCGGTGTCAGGCGGATCTCGTTGAGCATGCGGGCCTCAGCCTGCGCGGCGGTGAGATTAAGGTCGCGCTGAAGTGCCTCGATCATGCCCGGCAGCGGTCTGTGGGCGCCCGCGGTGACCGCGACGCCGGCCGTCCGGGGCTGGGCGACGGCCGGAGTGGCCGCCACGACAAGCGCGCTGACCGTCAAAGCGCACCCCATGAGGGCTGTGCGTCCGCACGACATGATCTCTCCTCGACCTCGACCGCCAGAGCAGGGGGAGATCGCCGCGCACCGCTCGAAGATCACCGGATGCGCGCTACGCCACCTTAAGGCAGCTCATGGCGATCAGGGCTGAAAAGCCGCGCGCCACGCAGGAAGCGATCGCTGAGACGATCGACGTACCGGACCGCATCCGCACAAAAGTGAAGGCGGCGCTTCCACGAGTACGACTCGTGAAAGCGCCGCCTGTCTTCCTGCTAGGCAGGTCAGAGGCCGAGACCCAGCCCCAGGCCGAGGCCCAGGCCCAGGCCGCGGCCGCCGCCGCTGCCGTAGCCGACGCCGACGCCGTAGCCGCCGCCGGACCCGTAGCCGGCGCCGTAGCCGTAGCCGGCCCCGTAACCGGCGCCGTAGCCGTAGCCGGCCCCGTAGCCGACGCCGTAGCCGACGCCGGCGCCGTAGTAGCCGCCCGGGCAGGCGGAGCCGACGACCGTCGGGACCACCGTCGGGACGACGCCCACGCCACAGGGGCAGCAGTTGGCCCGAGCGGAGGTCTTGGCGCTCTTCGCGTGCACCGCGTCGGCGGAGGCGGCGGCGGCCGGGGCGATGACGGCCATACCGACGCATGCCGTGGTGACCAGAAGGCGGCGAATCATTCTTGAATTCTCCCTATTAGTAAATCGCCGCAACAGCCCGTCCGTACGCGGACTGCGTTGAACGGCGATTACCGAATGTGACCGCTCAGAGAGTACCCAACGCCCGATCAGCCATAAGGGTGCGAGAGAGTCAGATGACGGTAAAGTTAGAGGCGCCGCGACCAATAGCGCCTTCGCTCAACGCAACGCCTTGCCAGGGGGATCCACGTGGCTTCCACCGGGCATTTCCACAGAACCACAGGTCATGGCCATGATCACGAGGTCGCATACCCTCGGCTCGGACCCTCGCGCCGAATGCCTCCGCATCCGGCGGACGCGTCTATCCCAATTCACCGGTAGCGCGACAGATCACGACATAACATTCTCACTCCGGCCGGCCGAGAGGAAATCCGGTCTTTCACGGCGACCCCCGGAATGCACCGACGCCAGATATGCCATAAATCGCGATCCGCAGTCGACTGATCCTCCGTGAGCCCTCAGGATCGTCCGCGACCACGGATCGGGAGAAAGGCGAAAAGCAAGGGCCAAGGCCCCCGATCATCACCGCCGCCACCGCCACCGCCGCCGCCACTGTCGCCGCCGCCACCGCCGTCACCGCCGCCGTCACCGCCGCTGTCGCCGCCGCCGTCACCGCCGTCACCGCCGCTGTCGCCACCGCTGTCGCCACCGCTGTCGCCACCGCTGTCGCCACTGTCGCCGCCACCGCGGTCACCGTAACTGTCGCCGCCGTCACCGTCTTCATCGGCAGTGGCTCGCCTTCGGGCGGCTGTTGGGCGGCCGGTTCGGTGACCACATGCGTTCACCAGGTGCGGCCTTCCACCCCGGTGTGTGCTGGAGGTGATCGGCGCCGGGTCGGCGGGTCGTCGTACGGCCATGCCGGCGCCGGCTACGGCGACCGACCGGTGGACGTTCGCGGACAGCCGGCCCGGAGCCGGTGCGGCCCGCCGCATCCCGGTCGGAGCCGGGGAAGGGCGGCCACCCGGCGAAGGCGGACGGTCACGCCGCACTGGCTGCACGCAGGTGTTCCGGACCGGTGGCGAGCATGGCCCAGGCCGAGTTGGAGCGGTGGGGGCACGGGCCGGGCGCCCGCGACGTCCGCGGTGTCGCGGGGGGCACAGGAGGCCGGGAGCAGCGACCCGGCTCGCATCGGAGTACCAGCGACGCCCGTCGCCGAAGGCACGCCGGGCCTCCAGGGCCCGATGAGGGCAGGCCGGACGTCCACGGCCCGGGGAGGGGCACGCCCGACGTCCACGGCTCAGAGAAGGTGCGTCGGACGTCCACGGCCCGGCGGGCGAGACCGTCGGGGCCGCTGCTCGACAGCCGGAACTCCTCGCACGCACGAAAGAGGTGTGGGGGGGGGCCGGGGGCCCCCCCAGGGGGGCCGGGGGCGAGGTTGGGTGTTCCACACGAGTAGAAAAAAGAACACAACAAAACAAATCGT